>CBRAFL010000029.1:0-26479 GCA_967755055.1 uncultured bacterium | reverse complement strand
GATCACGGCGCGGACGTTTTGGCAGGTGTTTTTCCCTCCGAAAACGGCGTATTGAAGAGGAGGCGTGAGTGGGCGGATTCTGAGAGTAGACGGCTGGTGTAGCGCAGGCCTCCGTGCCTGCTGGTCGCGGCGTTTCTAAAAAGCCGCAGGCACGGAGGCCTGCGCTACGTCGGCGGAGGCGCGTTGCGCGGACCTTCCGATCCTTCAGCCGATCAAAACGACTTCGTGTAGACCACGCCGTTGGGGTCGGTGAAGGTCAGTAGCTCGGGTTCGATCTTCACCAGCTTCAAGACCAACGCCCGGTCGACGATATCGTTCACGCGGTAAACGCGGTCGTTCATCAACACTTTGCTTTCGCCTCCGCCGGAGCGAATGCCCATGACTCGAATGGCGTCTACATAAAGTTGAATGTGTAACTCCGGCTGATGAGCAGTTGTGACCAGAGGGATCTCCACTGGAGCGGGAGGCGGCGTCGCAGCTATCGCGGAAGGCGCAGGGGGCGACTCCGCGGTTGGAGTTGTTGCAGCCAGGGATTTTTCTGCGGCTGGAGCGGGAGTCGCGATGACGGGCGCGACGATCACCGGACTCGGTGCAGTGAGATCGACCGCGGGAGTCGGTTGGGCCGCCGCCGCAACGGGTGCGGTGGCGGGGAGGGTGGCTGGACCGCGATTCAGCAGATAGACGGTGATGACGACCGAGAACACGACGAGCACCGCTGCGCCGGCGACAATCAGGATGACCGATTGGGTGCGCATCGGGCCGCCGCGTTGCTGCGTGCGACCGCCGGAGTTCATCTCACCGGGGGGCTGGTCCGAGCGCTGGCGCTGGGCCTTTTTGAGGGCTTCGTTGATCAGGCTCATGCGGGAAAGATTTTAATTCTCGGCGGGTACACCGTCGGCCACGTAAGTCGCGCGACGGTTGGCGCGGCGCACGTCCCAATAGTTGACTTCATCCGAGTCGCGAATGAATGCGGCGAGGATCGCGCCGTCGCAAATTTTATTTACGCCGCCCGCGACGCCTTTGCTGACGCGGCGAACGGCACGCAAGGCCCACGGGGTGAAGCGTGGCCGGCCGGTGCCGCCGGCGAGTGTGAGACGATGTTGGATATACCGCTGGAGATCCTCCGGCGATAGTGGCTGCAACTGATAATGGACGAGAATGCGCTGGCGCAGCTGCCGCAGTTCATCGCGGGCCAAAACCTGTCGCAATTCCGGACGGCCGATCAAAACGATTTGCAGAAGCTTCTGTTTGTCCGTTTCGAGATTCGACAGCAGTCGGAGGTGTTCGAGCACGTCGAACTTCAGCTCGTGGGCCTGGTCGATGATTAATACGATGTCACGTCCCCGCTCGATTCGTTGAAGCAGCACGTTATTCATTTGCGCCACGAGATCGACCTGGCTGCGCGCGAGCTTGGTTTCGCCAAGCTCGGCGAGGATCGCCTTGAGCATCTGCGTTTCGGTGACCTTCGGATTGAGAATCAGCGCAGAGTCGAAGCGGCTGCGATCGAGTTCTTCGAGGAAACGACGGCAGAGCGTGGTCTTTCCGCTGCCCGGTTCGCCGATGAGAACGATGAAGCCCTTTCTTTCCGCCACGCCGTATTTCAGGTGTTGCAGCGCCTCCTGATGTGTGGCGCTGAGGTAGAGAAACCGGAGGTCGGGAGCTACGGTGAAGGGCATCTCCTTGAACCCATAAAAACTCTGATACATCGATCGGGTCACGCTGAAGGTCATTCGCAAAAACGCACGCCTATTTCCGTCGGGCGGGCGGCGCGAAAAGATTTGCGTGGGTGAATTCGTAGCCCGTTGATCTGCCTCAAACATTGTGAGTCTTCGTCGCATCATCGTGACAGTTTATCTCCTCCTTTTCCTCGCCGTGGGCGCGGCATCTGGACTGTATTTTTGGGATGCGCGAGAGGAGTACGACCGTCTACGCCAACAACAAGCGCTGAGTCGTCGTCGACTGGCCGAAGCGGAGGCGAAGCTGAAAGAGCAGGAGAAAGTCCTCGAACGCCTGCGCAATGATCCGGTCTATGTCGAAAAGGTGATCCGCCTTCGACTCGGTTACGCCAAGCCGGATGAGTTCATTTTTCGTTTCAAAAATTAACACTCTCTTCACTGTTTTCATGGCCCAGCATCCTCTGATTGAGAACTATCAACGCGCCGGACAAGGCCACGTTTTCGCCTTTTTCGATCGACTCAATCCGGAGGAACAACGCCGGTTGCTGGAGGAAGCAGCGGAGATCGATCTCGCGGAAATCGAACGGCTCACAGGTACGTTGTTGAAGAAAGGCGCGGCGACGGGCGTGAATCTTACCGGATTGGAACCGGCGCCGTATGAGCCGTTGCCTGAGCACGGCGGGAATACTGCCGAGTGGGCAAAAGCGAAAACGGTGGGCGAGGACGCGTTGCGGGCTGGTCGCGTGGCGGCGTTCACGGTGGCCGGCGGGCAGGGGACGAGGCTCGGTTACAACGGACCCAAAGGAACGTTTCCCGTCACGCCGTTGAAGCAGAAAACGCTGTTTCAAGTATTTGCGGAAAAAATCAAAGCGGCGGGCGTTCGCTACGGCCGGCCTTTGCACTGGTTCATCATGACAAGCCACCAGAACCACGTGGCGACGGAAGCGTTCTTTGAGGGAAACGCGTTCTTCGGGCTAGGGCGTGAGCGCGTTCATTTCTTTCGCCAGGGGCGGATGCCAGCGGTGAGTTTTGACGGAAAGATTTTATTGGAGACCACGAGTTCGATTGCGTTGTCGCCAGACGGACACGGCGGATCGCTGCGGGCGTTGGAACGCAGTGGAGCGCTCGATCTGATGGAGCGCGAAGGCATCGATACGCTGAGTTATTTCCAGGTGGATAATCCGCTCGTGCGCTGCATCGATCCGGCGTTCATCGGCTGGCATGTCGGAAAGCGTTCCGAGATGTCGAGCAAGATGGTGCCGAAGGCGTATCCAGAAGAAAAGCTCGGGCATTTTTGCGCGCAGAACGGCGAGCTGGTGGTCATCGAATATTCGGATCTGCCGATGGAGATGCAGCGCGAAACGGATGCCAGCGGGAAATTGCGCTATATCGCGGGCAGCATCGCGATTCACATCCTCGATCGTGAGTTCGTGCGGCGAATGGCGAAAGCAACGGGCGGAGCGGCGAGCACGAACCCGGGCGCAACGCTGCCGTTTCATCGCGCAGATAAAAAGATTCCCACGATCGATGAGGCAGGCAACGCGGTGAAAGCAGAGAAGCCGAACGGCGTGAAGTTCGAGATGTTTGTGTTCGACGCATTGCCGTTCGCTAAAAACCCGGTCGTCGTGGAAACCCGCCGTGCCGATGATTTTTCACCGGTGAAAAATGCGGACGGCGTCGATTCACCAAAGACGTGTCGCGATGATCAGGTTCGGCAATTCGCGCGATGGCTCAAGGCGAACGGCGCAGCGATAACGACGGACGCGAGCGGCCTGGCGGAGGCGGCGATCGAAGTCTCGCCGCTGTTTGGTTACGATGAGGATTCGTTTGCCGACGCCTGGAAAAAACTATCGCCCAAGCCAACCGTTGGCGACGGATTGTATTTAGGCTGAAGCAATGCAGCTGAGAGCCAAGGGCTGAGCTGAAAGCAAAAACAAAAGTGAATTCCACTTACCCGCACATTTTCGCCAACGGCTGCTTTGTTGCATAGGCCCTCAGCTCTGTATTTCAAACCACAACCCCAATCTCCCATGACCACACTTGATCGCATTCAAACCGCCGCAAAGGGCGGCAAGTTGCTTCCGACCGCGGCTGAAAATCTCGCCACGTTTCTTGCCGCTCCGCTGCCCAGCTGGGCGCATGCGAGTATCGACGAACTTGTGACGAAAGAAGCGTGGAGCGAGTTGAATGACCGTTTTTATCGCTACCTCGAATTCGGCACCGGTGGCATGCGCGGGCGGACGATTGGCGTGGTGGCGGCGACGGCGGAAACGGGCACGTTGAGTGCGACGGGCTCGCCGGAACACGCCGCGATTGGCAGCAACATGCTGAATGATTTCACGCTGATTCGCGCGGTCGTTGGCCTGCATCGTTACACGAGTGGGTTGCTGACCTCGCGGAAAATTACCGCCAAGCCGCGGCTCGTGATCGCACATGACGTACGGCATTTTTCCCGGCACTTTTGTGAGCTAGCCGCATCGGCTTGGACACGACTGGGCGGAGAAGCGTTTATTTTCGACGGGCCGCGTTCGACACCGCAGCTCAGCTACAGTGTTCGCTGGCTGAAAGCGCACGCGGGCGTGGTGATCACGGCAAGCCACAATCCGCCGCACGATAACGGATTCAAAGCGTACTTTGATGACGGCGCGCAAGTGGTGCCGCCTCACGACAAAGGAATCGTCGAGCAGGTCAACGCGGTGCCGCTGGGAGAGCTGGCGACGTTCGTAGAGAAAAATCTTTCGAAAGTGACGACGCTCGGGCGCGAGGCGGATGAGCGCTATCTGGCGGTTGCGGCGACGGCTGCGATCGATCCGGAAGTTTTCAAGAAGACGAAGCTCAAGGTGGTGTTTACTAACATCCATGGCACAGGTGCCGTTCAGTCGTTGCCGCTGTTGGTGAATGCGGGATGCGATGTTCAAAGTGTGCCGGAGCAACTTGAATTCGATGCGCGTTTCCCCACGGTGAAATCGCCGAATCCGGAAAACTCTGCGGCGTTGGCGCTAGCGGTGGCGCTTGCGGAAAAAAATGGAGCGGACCTCGTGTTGGCGACGGACCCGGATGCGGATCGTATGGGCTGCGCCGTGCGGAATCGTGCGGGCAAGATGGAGCTTTTAACGGGCAATCAAATCGGTGCGCTGCTGACCGACTATCGGCTGACGAAGATGAAAGAGCTGACTTGGATTCCGCGCGAAGGTTCGTCGCGTGTTTGCGTGATCAATACCTACGTGACGTCGCAATTGCAGGACGCGATTGGTCGAGCGCACGGCGTGAAGGTGATCAAGACGCTCACCGGTTTTAAGTGGATCGCGGCGAAGATGCGCGCGTACGAGGAACAGCTTAAATCAGCGATGGGGTCGGGATTCGATTATGACGCGACGCCTTTTGCGCAGCGCGTGAAGTTGCTCCAACAGCACAGCACGTTTTACGCGTTTGGGTGTGAGGAAAGTTACGGTTATCTGCCGAACGATCTCGTCCGCGATAAAGACGGCAACGCAGCGTGTCTCATGTTCGCGGAAGTCTGCGCGTGGGTGAAGAGCCGCGGACTGACGGTGTCGGAATACCTCGATGAGATTTTCCTGAAGCACGGCTTCTTCCTCGAGGGCACGATCAATCTCTACTATGAAGGCGCGAGTGGAAACGCGAAGATCAAGCGGATCCTCGACACGTATCGTTCCAATCCGCCGACCAGATTTGGTGCGGTGGCGGTCACGAAGTTCGAGGATTTCGGTCGTCAGGATATTCGTGATGCGGACGGGGATCTGATTCCCAAACAGGACTTATATTTCGTAACGCTTGCGAACGGGTATTCGTTTGCGGCGCGTGGCAGCGGCACGGAGCCGAAGATGAAGTTTTATCTTTTCGCGAGCGAGAAGGCCAGCGGTGCGGGTGAACTCGCGACAGTTAAGACCAAGGTGAAGGCGACCTTGGATGAACTGAGTCAATTGATAGAGGCCGACGCAAAAGCACGCGCGGAAGGGTGAGGATACAGGTGGAGTTGACACGCGGGAGCGAAATCTAGAAGCACGCTCCCGCAATCCACCTGTAATCTCGTAATGTATTCGTCCATATCCCGCCGGAGTGTTCAGTGGCTAATTGTTTTTGTGGCGCTTTCGGCTTCCAGCAGTCGATTGGCCGCGATGATCGATCTCGATGGAAATCGGTTGAACGATTTGTGGGAGATTTATTTTGACGCCAGGGGGCTCGATCCTTCCGCGGACGACGATGGCGATGGTGAGACGAATCTTCAGGAGTGCCTTCGGTGGACGAATCCGCGCGATCCGAATTCGAACTCGAAGACACCGCTGAGCTCGGCGAGCGTGAACGATCTCCTTACCGACAGCGATGGAGACGGACTGTCGGACTACGAAGAGGTTTTGCTGGGACTTGATCCCAAGCGGGCGGCGTCCAAGTCAGATTGGGTCGGTGGCGATTTGGCTTATGCGGTGAGCCTGGTTGGCTCCTCGAATTCCTTTCGGCTCGGCGAGAAAACCGTGAGCGGCACGCAACCGACGCCACGGCAGTCTGCTCGTTTCTTGATGCAGGCAACGCTCGGCGGAACGATGGAGGACATCACGAAGGTGAGTTCGCTGGGGGTCAACGGATGGCTTGACGCACAGTTTCAGATCACGCCCAGCGTGACGCACGATGAAGTTTACAAGGTGATCGCGAGCGGCAAAGGCTACGACATTCACCGAGCGTGGTGGAGACAGGTTTTGACGGCGGATGACCTCTTGCGGCAGCGCATGGCCGTTTCGCTGACGGAGATCTACGTGATCTCGGAACGCTCGATCAATTTCGTCGCGTGGGAGGTGATGCAATATTACGACAACCTGGGGAAACTCTCCTTCGGAAATTGGCGGAATATTCTGCGCACGGTCACGCTGGATCCGTTGATGGGGCATTATCTCAGCCACCTAAAAAGCCGGAAAGCCGATCTTACGTTGCAGCGTTTTCCTGACGAGAATTATGCGCGGGAAATCATGCAGCTCTTCAGTATTGGCCTTTGGAAGTTGAATCCGGATGGAAGCCATAAACTCGATGAAAAAGGTCGGGACATTCCGACCTACGACAACACCGATATCAGCAACTTTGCTCGCGTGTTCACCGGGTTCGGCTTCAGCGGTAATCAATCTGACACCAGCAAGCCCGAGCAATTCTTCACGGCACTGCTCAACTATGCAGAGCCGATGCAGATCTGGCCATCGGAGCACGATATGGAGGAAAAACGACTGCTGCGTGGTACGGTGCTTCCCGCGTTCGCCGCTGCTCCCGGACGGAAGCCGATGGACGACGTCGATGACGCGATCGATAATCTTTTTCACGATCCCAACGTCGGTCCATTCGTCGGTCGGTTGCTGATTCAGCGACTGGTCACCTCGAATCCTTCGCGGGATTATGTTCGTCGCGTTGCGCTCGCCTTTGAGGACAACGGCCGGGGCGAACGAGGCGACATGAAGGCGGTGATCAAAGCGATCTTCCTGGATAGCGAAGCGCGGAATCCAGCGCTCGATGAAACGCGCTCAGGACGTCTTCGCGAACCGTATCTTCGGTATGTGCGGCTCGCCCGGACGTTCAAGGCTCGATCGGCGGAAGGCTCGTTCAAGATTGGTGACAACAGCACGCTCGAATCGATAGACCAAATTCTTCTGAACGCGCCCAGCGTGTTTAATTTCTTTTTGCCCGACTATCAGCCGCCAGGCCCGCTGGCTGCGGCGCATCTTTACGCGCCGGAGTTTCAAATCATGACTTCCAGCACGGCGATCACCACGTTGAACCTTTACTCAGGAATGGTGGCCACGGGCTTTGGTGATGCAGGTAACGAAGCTGAAGTCATGCGTCTCAACTTCGAAGAAGAAATCAAACTCGCTGATCAGCCGGAAGCGTTGATCGACTTACTCGATTTGAAAATGGCGTGCGGTTCCCTCAGCGGAAATACCAGGAAAATTCTTCTTACAGCTTACGGCGAGATGCCCTCGACCTACTCAGCGGAAGACAAAGTGAAAGCCGTGGTCGAGCTGATCACGCTCTCGCCGGACTTCGCCATTTTCCAATAAGCAGCTTATCCCCGAGACCCTTCGTTCATGAAAGCTTCTGCAGACGACGGCTATTCCCGTCGCAAATTTATCAAACAACTCGGTTGCGCGGGCCTGGGCTCCACGACCCTGTATTCGCTGTTGCTGAATCTCGCGATGACGACGCGGGCGTCTGCGCAAACAGTACGCCCCGGCGGAGGTTATCGCGCGCTCGTATGTTTGTTTTTTGAAGGAGGCAACGACTCCTTCAACATGCTCGCGCCGCTCGAAGCCGAGGAGTTCGCGAAATACAAAGCGGCGCGTTCGGATCTCGCGCTGGCGAAAGAAAGCCTGTTGGAAATTTCTGATCCGGGTGGCGGAGGTCGCCGTTTCGGAATTCATCCCGGTATGCCGGAAATTCGTGATCTCTACAACGAGGGTAAACTTTCGTTCGTATGTAACGTGGGGACGTTGGTTGAGAAAACGAACCTCAAGGCGATCAACGACTACACCGCACGTCTCCCGCTCGGCCTTTATTCGCACGCTGATCAGGTAATGCACTGGCAAACGGCCACGCCAGATACGCGCGGCAGCGTGGGTTGGGCCGGGCGGGCGGCGGAAGTTCTTCAGTCGATCAACGAGAAGGACGCGATCTCGATGAACATCTCGCTCTCGGGAACCAATGTGTTCCAGTCGGGCAAGAGCCTCATTCCTTATTCGATCACTCCTCAAGGCGCGGCGTTGTTAAATGGATACCGCGATCCGATGCGGCCGTTTTTCAAAAAGGCGGTCGATAGCATGCTGGAGCAGCAGTATCAAAATTTACTCAAGCAGACGTATGCGAACATCACCCGTGAGTCGCTCGCTTCTGGCGAAGTGTTTCTCCGGGCGTGGAAGAATGCCCATCAAATCACCACGCCCTTTCCCAATTCGGGTCTCGGACAAAATCTGCGAGGCGTTGCTCAAGGAATTGCGGCCCGGGATAACCTGGGAATGAAACGGCAGACCTACTTTGTTCGCTATGGCGGCTGGGATCACCATGACGAAGTTCTCGCAAGTCAGGCGGGAATGCTTGCGACGGTTAGCCAGGCGGTCGGCTCCTTTTGGAAGGCAATGGGCGAACTCGGACTTCAAGATGATGTGCTGCTCTTCACCGCTTCAGATTTCGGGCGCACGCTATCGAGCAACGGCAAAGGCTCGGATCATGGATGGGGTGGGAATCAGTTCGTCCTCGGTGGAGGGCAAAAGGGCGGTCGGTTTCTCGGAGACTATCCGGTGGATCTTTCACTCGGCAACGGACTGGACACGGGGCGAGGCCGTTTGATTCCGACGACGTCGGTCGACGAGTATTCCTGCGAACTCGCGCTTTGGCTCGGCGTGGAAAAATCGGACATGAAGTTCACGCTGCCAAACATCGAGCGATTTTACGATTTGCGCAGCGATCGCAGTCCGTTGGGTCTGTTCGGATAGTAGGCGCGAAAGGGAGACCGCTAAGATTTATATGCTCTGGTACGCGGAGATCCCGAGCTGACTTGATCGGGATTTACCCGCGTCTCAGGGTAAGTTTCACCACCTTTTTCGAGGTTCATTAAGATTTTGCGGCGTGCCCGTATTTTGGTTCTTGGCAGTGGGTAGCTGACGCTGGCAACACTTAGAGGCAATTTTATGGCGCTACACTCCACAACGGCGCTTGGTAGAAAGGTGGGCAGGCGTCCACGCTTCCTCGGAGTGTGGCTGATGCTGGCGGGACTCGTTTTAAACGTACCACTCACCTCGGCGGAAGTTGCGCCACCGCGTGAGTTTCAGGTCAAAGCGGTGTTTCTCTACAACTTTGCACAGTTTGTGGAGTGGCCTCAGACGGCTTTTGAAACGGCCGACAGTCCCGTGGTGATCGGAGTTTTGGGGCTGGATCCTTTCGGCGGCTTTCTCGATGAGACCGTCCACGGAGAAAAAGTGAATGGACGACCCCTGGTGGTGCGGCGGTATCGAGGAATCGGAGACATTCAACGCTGCCACATTTTGTTTATCAGTGGGTCGGAGGGAAGGAAGACGCATGACATCCTTGCAGCGATGAAGGGGCGGAGCGTGCTGACGGTTTGTGACTGGGAAGATCTGGGGCGGCGCGGCGCGATGGTGTGGTTCATCATGGAACGAAATCGGGTGCGGCTACGGATTAATTTGGATGCGGCAAAGGAGGTGGGGTTGAATATCAGTTCGAAATGACTCCGGTCGGCGGAAGCAGTTACCCAGGAAAAAACAGGCCCATGACGTTTCACGAGACTCCGATCCGGCGAAAGCTGATGAGCATGATTCTGCTCACCAGCGGTGCTGTGTTGCTCATCACCTGTGCCTCATTTTTCGCTTACGAGATCCTAACGTTCCGGACCACGACGATTAGGCACCTGTCGACGTTGGGAGAGGTGATTGCCTCGAACAGCACAGCGGCACTGGCCTTCGATAACCCGGACGATGCGCGCGAGACGTTGAGTGCGCTCCGGGCCGAACGGCACATCGTGGCCGCCGCGCTATATACGCCGAAAGGACGACTCTTTGCCCGCTATCCCGCTTCACTGAGCGATGATGCATTTCCAACAATCCCGGAAGCGTCAGGTCAAAAAATGACGCGGACAACGCTGGCGACGTTTATTCCGGTGATCCAAAGTGAGCGTCAACTGGGGACGCTTTACCTTCAGTCAGACATGGGCGCGATCGCGGAGCGGTTTCGCCTTTATGCCGGCATCGTGATCCTCGTCGTGGCCGGCTCACTCCTGGTCGCGTTTCTTCTTTCACAAAAATTACAGGCGGAAATATCGGGACCGATCATTGAGCTGGCTGACACGGCGCGGGCGATTTCCGATCGAAAGGATTTTACCGTGCGCGCGATCAAACGCGGCGATGATGAACTGGGGGTGTTGACGGATGCGTTTAATCACATGCTCACGCAAATTCATCAACAGGAGCAGGGCTTGCGGGAAAGCGAGACGCGGTTGCGGGCGGTCTTGAATTCGGCGTTGAGCGCGGTGGTCGTGACCGATGATCAGGGGCGTATTATTGATTGGAATGCGCAGGCGGAAAAAATGTTTGGCCGGAAGCGTCAGGAGGCTTTGGGACTGAGCCTCGCGGAAACCATCGTTCCGCGGCATCATGGTGAGGGGCAGAGTGTGGGGTTGCGCGAGTTCGCGGAGAAAAGTGAAGGCACCGTGACGGTCTGGCCGGTCGAGATGACCGCGCGGCATCGCGACGGGACGGAGTTTCCCGTGGAGGTTTCGGTAAAGGCGCTTTTGACGGGTGACGTGCGGACGTTTTGCGGATTCATCACCGATATCACCGAACGAAAACGGGCGGCGGCGGAGATTCGGGCACTCAATCAGCAGCTCGAGCGCCGCGTGGCCGAACGGACGGCTCAGCTCGAAAATGCGAACAAGGAACTGGAGTCATTCTCCTATTCGGTCTCCCACGATTTGCGCGCACCGTTGCGACACATCGATGGTTTCGCGAGCATGCTCGGTACGCACAGTAATGCCGCGCTTGATGAGAAAGGGCGTCGTTATATCTCGGTGATAACGGAAGCGGCACGGCGGATGGGCCGACTGATCGATGATCTTCTCTCGTTCTCGCGACACGGTCGTTCGGAACTGCGACGCGCTCCGGTCAATCTGGGTGACTTGGTGGAGGAAGTGCGGCTGCAGCTGCAACCGGAAACGGCGGGCCGATCGATCACGTGGCAGATCGGACCACTGCCAAATGTCCAGGGTGATCTGGCGATGCTCCATCAGGTGTTCGCGAATCTCTTGGGCAACGCGATCAAGTACACGCGGCACAAACCCGAGGCGATGATTGAGGTTGGGTCGCAGGTTGGGGAAGATGGCGAGATCGTCGTCTTTGTACGCGACAACGGCGCGGGGTTTGATCCGAAGTATGCCGACCGTTTGTTTGGGGTGTTTCAGCGGCTACACTCGGAAAGCGAGTTCGAGGGTAACGGCGTTGGCCTCGCGAATGTTCGCAGGATTATTGTCCGCCATGGCGGCCGGACGTGGGCGAAGGGTAAGGTGGACGAAGGCGCGACGTTTTATTTTTCGCTACCGAATCCGAATTCGCAGGTCTGAAGCGAAGCAAAAGTCGCTCGTAACACGTTTTTACCCAACTCTGACGACAACAAATCTGGACGAGGGCCGTTAAATCATTATCACAACCTTATGGCGCTATCGAAATGCTACGCATGCAAACACGTCGTATCGACGGAGGCTGAGTCGTGCTCCGCTTGTGGAGTGAGCTTTCGCCGGAGGAAGTCGTCCGTTCCAGCGCTCTGCCTGTTGGCCATCGCTTGTGCACTGGCTTTCCCGATTCTGACGAAGTTGTACGAGTGAGTCAGTCGCCGTCCCGCCCTCCTGCGGCGGGCGAAATAATCCGCCGGACTTGCGGCGCGGTAGCCGCGCATTTTACTGACCCTGTGCGACGACGCTTGACGCGTGGGCCAGATTTCGGAGGTCGACAATGACGTCCCACTTTTTTTTCCCGGCCGGCTGCCACCATTCCACGACCATTCGGTAACGGCGTTTGACGTTGTGAATTCCTGGGAAGCGCTCGAGCAGCACCTCTTTGATCATCTCCTGCGGCGTCCATTCGGAGTTGGAAGAGAGCGAACCGAACTCGTCGTCAAAGATAATGGGCAACGTCGTATCTGGAGAGAATGGACGCAGAATAAGGATTTCCTGCGCGCGTGACGGATCGATCTGACTGGAGCCTTCCCGAACGAGGCGGAGTTCCTCCATCTGTGGTCGCGCAATTAATTCCCAAGTCTGGCGGCGCGCGGCGATACCCGCAGCGAGGACCGCAATGACCATGAGTGCGGAAATCCAACGATCCGGCCGTGCAGTGAAAAGGTTCGCGCAATTCCGGGCCGCCATCACGGCGAAAACCAGAATCACTCCCGACGCCGCATAGAGCGTCCGATAAGGAGCCCAACGTTCCGCGGCGATTACGTTGATACAAAGCGCAGCCAGCGGTAACACGATCAGCGTGATCGACCACAAAACGCCGGAGCGCCAGCCGTGGCGTTTGAACTCGAGCGCGCAGCCGGCGAGGAGGATCGAAATCGTGGCTGCGATGCTGATGTCTTCGAGGACATCGGTGCGACCATAGAGATCATCGAGTACAAAAAGTCCGAGCGCATCTTTTATGGGATTGAAGCAAAGCCAGACGACTTTTTCCGCCCAATGTGTTTCGAAAGCGACGCGGGGCGACTGGTAGAAACTGCCGGACAAGTAGCAGAGTTGAACAATGGCAAAACCCGCACCGAGCGCTGCGCCAACCATCACTAAATGCCAGGCGATTTCTCGCGCGCGTTCACGGAGCCCGCGGTCTCGTCCGAGCGGAATCAGTCCTGCCACGAACACGAGGTACAGCAGGGTTTCAGAGGGATAGATGAGGGTCGCGGCGATGAGTAAAAGGAATCCAAGCGCGATCGAGCCGAATCTCAGACGACGATCAACGTACGACCAGCCGCTTTGAATGAGAGCGAAGGATGTTACTGAAAACAGGGTGGCAAGGGCGAACGGCCAGCAAATGCTCCAGCTCACGATGACTTGTGCGCCGGGTAGCATCGTGAAAAGCGCGGCGATCAATGTCGCCGGAAGCAGCGGCCAAAGCAGAAGCCGTGAGAGGATCAGCGCCGACACTGTAGCGGTAGCACCGAGGAGGAGCGCGGCACAGGCACGTCCGAGCGCGAGATCAGGAATTCCGCGGAACTGCGCAAACGATGACTCCAGCAGGACGCCGTAGATGGGACGCGCCTGAGCGGTGCAGCCTTTGAGTACCTTCGTGGGTTCCTCGTGCGCTTCGCGCAGAATCGAATAGTCATCCCGCAGACCGAACTCGGCAAAGACCGTGTTGCTATAAAGCAAGAGCGGGAGAACGACCAAAAGAGCTGGTAGAATCCAGCTCGCGTGGCGCCAGCTCAGATAACGCGGAAAATTTCTGGTCCGTGGAGCGCGCAACATTGTCAGGTCCGAAACCAGACGAGAAGAGCTTTCACGGATGAATAATGCTCAAACGAGCAGGAGGGCCGGCGACTCGAGCAGCTGTTTCAACGCGGAGAGGAATTGGGCTCCGACAGCGCCGTCCACGACCCGGTGGTCGCAGGACAGAGTAAGTGTCATGGTGCTGCCGACCACGATCTGGCCGTTTTTCACCACCGGTTTCACGACGGTCGTTCCGACCGCCAGGATCGCTCCGTTGGGCGGGTTGATGATGGCGTTGAATTTTGTGATGCCCATCATGCCGAGATTGGAAACGCAGAACGTCCCGCCGGTGAATTCCGCCGGCGCGAGTTTCTTTTCCCTCGCGCGTTTGCCGAGCGCCTTGGCTTCGGTGCTGATGGCGAACACGGACTTGGCGTGGGCGTCCTTGATGACCGGTGTGATGAGGCCGTCTTCGATGGCAACGGCGAATGAAACGTGCGCGGATCCGAAATAGCGGATTGCAGTTCCTTCCCACGAAGAATTGGCGGCGGGAACGCGGCGCAACGCCTCAGCGCTGGCTTTCAGCACGAAGTCGTTGACGGAAAGTTTCACGCCTTCTTTTTCCAGCCCGGTGTTGAGCTGCGTACGCAGGGCCAATAGCGGATCGGCGTCGATCTCGATATCGAGGTAGAAGTGCGGGATCTGCGTTTTGGATTCGAGCAGACGTTTCGCGATGACGCCCCGCATTGAAGAGATGGGGACGACGCGTTCTTCCTGAATCGGACCGGTTTTGGCGGGCGTGCCACCGGTGAAATTTGCGCCGGATGCCTTTTTCGCCGGCGGATTTTTTTCCGCCGCGAGAATATCAGCACGAACGATACGGCCGCCCGGGCCCGAGCCGGTGACAGTGGCGGGATCGATACGTTTTTCGTCGGCGAGTTTTCGCGCGAGAGGGGAGATTTTGATGCGGCCCGACGAAGCTGGAGCCGGACTCGGTGAACTTGCTGCGGAGGGAGCGACGGGTGAAGCACTGGTCGGAGCGGCGGCGGGCTGGGCCTGCGTCGTTGATGCTTCGGCCGGTGCGGGCTTGGGCTCCTCGGCTTTCTTTTCGGCTGGCGCTGGCGGAGGCGCCTTGGCGGCGGGAGCGTCGACTTGTTCGCCCGCTTTGCCGATGGCGCAGAGCGGAGCGCCGAGTTCCACTTTAGATCCGGCCGGAGCGAAAATCTTCAGGAGCACACCATCATAAAAGCTCTCGAGCTCCATCGTGGCTTTGTCTGTCTGAACCTCGGCGAGCATGTCGCCGGATTTTACGGCATCGCCTTCCTTCTTCAGCCACTTGACGAGGTCTCCCGTCGTCATGGTGTCGCTGAGTTTCGGCATTTCGATGATATTGGCCATGAGGAAGCGGTAGAAGCAGTAAGCGGTAGGCTCTAAGCGTTAAGCGGTGCGAGAGGGAGGCGGCGTGAAGAAACGTTTTAAGCGCGTGCCAAGGAGTCGATCAGGCGAGGGTTTCGAGAGCGGCTTTCAAGACGCGCTGGGGATTCGGAAGCTGTTCGATCTCGACGGGCGGGCTGTAGATCGCCGGCGCATCGATCGTGGCGAGCCGGTTGATCGGCGCGTCGAGTTCGTCGAAAGCTTCTTTTTGAATCATGAACGCGAGCTGTGAACCGACGCTGGCGAATGGCTTTTGCTCTTCGACGATGAGCACGCGATGCGTCTTCGCCACCGACTTTAACACGGTGTCGATGTCGAGCGGGCGAATCGTACGGAGATCGACGACTTCGACGGAAACGTCATGTTCCTTTTCGAGTAATTCCGCGGCGCGCAGCGAGTGATGAACCGAGCGGCCGTAGGTGACGATCGTGAGATCGGTGCCGACGCGCTTCACGTCGGCCTTGCCGAGTGGAATGAGATATTCGCCGTCTGGAACCTCGCCTTTGTCCCCGTAGAGAATCGTGTTCTCGAGGAAGAAGACTGGATCGTTATCGCGAATCGCGGATTTGAGCAGGCCCTTCGCGTCGGCGGGAGTGGAGGGGACGACGACCTTCACCCCCGGATGATTGGCGAGAACGTTTTCAGGGGTGTGCGAGTGAGTGGCGCCGACGTTTGTGCCGCCATTCGCGGGTCCGCGGATCACGATGGGGCAATTGATGAGACCACCCGACATGTAGCGAACGTTCGCGGCGTTATTGAGAATCTGATCGAACGCGACGGAATAAAACGACCAGAACATCAATTCCATGACCGGACGGATGCCGAGCATCGAGGCGCCGACACCGACACCGATGAAACCGGCTTCGCTGATGGGCGTATCGACGATGCGTTGCGGGCCGAACTTGGCGAGGAGGCCCTCGGTGACCTTGTAAGCGCCGTTGAATTGGGCGACCTCTTCGCCCATGACGACAACGTTTTGATCGCGTTCAAGTTCCTCGGCGAGGGCGTGGCGAATGGCTTCGCGGTAAGTAAAGACGGGCATCTAGGAAAAGTTGAGAGTTGAGAAACGAACGTTGAGGGTCGTGGCCTTATTCGAAGAACAGCCGGCCTTCCGATTTGCGCTCGGAAGGATTATCGGATTCCCAGTAAACGTCTTTTTGAATGTCGTCCGCGGTCGGGTACGGGCTGGCCTCGGCGAAATCAGCGGCATGGTCAGCCTCGGCGCGAGCCGCCTGGTCGATCTGCTCGATGACGGCTTCCGTCAGAACGCCTTCAGCGACAAGTGTCGCTTGGAAAACCTGGATCGGGTCCTTCGTGCGACGATATTCCTCAATCTCGTCCTTGCTCCGGTAGGTATTATCCGGGTCGGCGACAGAGTGTCCGCGGTAACGATACGTGCGAATTTCGACAATGCCTGGCTTTGATTCTTCGCGAGCGGCGCGGAGGAATTTATCCATCGTGGCCCGCACTTCGTAGACGTCGTGTCCCTCGCATTGGCCCCATTCCATATGGTAGCCTTCGGCGCGACGCGCGAGGTCACCCGAGGAGGAGCGCGCCTGGCTGGTGCCCATGGAATAGCCGTTGTTTTCAATCACGAAAACGACGGGAAGCTTCCACAACGCCGCGAGATTGTAGGATTCATGCACCGCACCTTGGTTGACCGCGCCATCGCCCATGAACGCCATGGAGGCGCCTTTCAATCCCTTGTACTTGATTCCGTAAGCGAGGCCGGCGCCGAGTGGAATCTGGCCGCCGACGATTCCGTGGCCGCCCCAATAATTTTTATCCGGCGCGAAATAGTGCATCGAACCGCCTTTGCCTTTGGAGCAACCGGTGGCCTTGCCGTAGAGTTCCGCCATCAACGCTTTCGTGTCCATGCCAACAGCCATCGCGTGACCGTGATCGCGATATGCCGTGATCACGTGATCGTTTTTCCCCATCAACGAGCAGCAGCCAACGGCGACCGCTTCCTGGCCGATGTAAAGGTGAAGGAATCCGCCAATCTTCTTTCCTTGATAAGCGCGGAGGCTGCGCTCTTCAAAGCGGCGAATCCGGACCATCTTACGGTAGAGGCCGATCTTTTCCTCGTTGGTCAAACCGGCGTTGATCAGGGCGCGGCTATGATCCGCGCGTTTGACGCCCTCGTCGGCCTTGTTTTCGGCAGTGGTGCTCGTTTTTTTGCTCACAGAAAGTGGTGCGTTTAAGTTAAACGGAAAAGTGTCCGGCGGATGGCGGATAAATCAAGTGCGTATTCGGTCAGCACGTCGCGTTCCGCGGCGGGAAAGAATTCCAAGGCCGGTTGTTGGGGCTTCACAGCCGTCGAAATCCCCATGGCGCCGTCAACACGCAACCACCGTGCGGTCACGAGGGAGTGATTTCTTCGATCTCCACGCGCACCGGACGATTCGGAGCGCAATCGGCTTTCAACGCCACGAAGCGATCGCGGTAGCGGTCATAAGTTGGCCAGAGCGCAGTGCGATCCGTTTCAGGGATCGGCAGCGAATCGATCGCCTCGCGGCTGAAGAACCCGAAGCGACCTTCAAGAATTTCTGGAGGAAGCTCCGTGATTGGGCATCGGCAGCGAAAGAGAAACATTAGCCAGTGGCTTTCTCCTTCATATGCCTTTTCCGCGATCATGGCGAAGAGGTGAAGGTCAGCCGTCGTGATTTCGAGGCCGATTTCTTCCTGGGTTTCGCGGACCGCGCACTCGAAAGGCGATTCGCCGATCGCGGTTTCGAGTTTGCCGCCGATGGGACTCCAAACACCGAGATTCGGCGGTTTGGCGCGAAGAAGGAGCAGTTGTTCGCCCGCGGTATTTTCGAGAAAAACGAGGACAGCGATTTTGTAGGCGAGCGGAGTGGTCATGCAGCGACGTGGCGAGTTTGAGAGTGGACGGGCGACGCGACCGCACAACTTTTTTCCTGGCCATTTCAATCCGTTGTAGCCCGCCGCGGGAGCGGCGGGATCGGCGCTCGCTCGCAGGGCCAGGTAGAAATCGCGATCCGATGTTTTTCGCGAAGCGGCGATCTTCAGACCGGTCATTACATGAAATTACGTAGAGGACGACCTCGCGATGAGGTGGTCGTCAGAACGCACTTCGGCAAATCGCTGTCAAGAAGACGGCGGTGAGAAACCGCTCTATGTTGATGAACTTTCCACGTTGTCCGGACGGCATTTTGAGATCGGCTCAGGTACACGACTGGGGCGTTGAGCAGAGCACCCTCGCTCGTTCTCTGGCGAGCGAGTGACACAAACTTTATTGGCCATGTGGATGCGTCCTTCTCGTTTAGTGGTGGCGGATATTGGTGCAACGCATGTCGCGTGCGGGGTGTTTGCGACCGGCCGCGGGGGCGAGCTCGTCATCGAACACTGCATCATCGAGCCCCTCGAACCAAACCTGAACCTGGAGAGTCTCTGGCGGGAGGGCGTCGCCCGTGCCCTGGCAAAAATCGGCCAGGATTCGCGGTTTCGTGGACCTCTGAGGGTAGCCGTGCCGGGACATCTCGCGCTCACGAAGTTCATCAAGACACCGGCGATCGCGCAGTCGAAGCACAGCAAAATTATTCAATTCGAAGCGGCCCAGAACATCCCGTTTCCATTGGATGAAGTCGTATGGGAGCATCTGATCCTGACGGAGGACGACAAGGATTTGGAAATCATGTTAGCTGCGGTGAAAACGGAAGCCATGCTCGGGCTTTGTGCCGCGGTGAATTCCGCCGGCTACACCGTTTCGGTGGCGACGCCTTCGTGCCTCGCTCTGCGCGACGCGTTCCGGTTTAATTATCCAGAGATCAAAGAGAGCACGTTGATCATGGACGTGGGAGCGCGGTCGACGCAGCTGCTCTTTGTCGAAGGAGAACGTCTATTTGGCCGCACGCTGCCGTTTGGTGGGAATGCGGTGACGCAGTGCATTGCCGACGAATTAGGACTCGAGTTCGCCGCGGCCGAAAAGCTGAAGCTCGAACTTCTTTCGTCGGACGGCACTCAACTCGTCCAATCGCTCCCGTGGAGGGCAGTCCACCGCGCAGCAGAAGGCTTCTGCGTAAAATTGCAGGCAGAGATTATTCGGTCGGCGCTCAATGCGCGTCGACACTTGTCCACCGCGGATCCGACCTCGCTGTATCTGACGGGTGGGGGATCACAGCTCGAAATCTTGCCAAGGTCGTTGACCGACAAATTGAAATTGCCCGTCCATCGCCTCGCTCCGCTGCGGCGAGTGGAAGCTTCGCCGCTATCAGACGCTCTCTGCGCCATCCAATCGGCGGCTTTGGTTTTCCCGTTGATCGGACTCGCGAGCAGTCTGGTGCTCAAAAACCGGCGCACCGCCAACCTGCTGCCCCCCGTCATTCAGAACGAACTCGCTTTTCGCCGTCGACAGCCGGTGGTGATTGCGGCCGCGCTGTTAATTGCGGTGGCGCTGATTCCACCGATTCAATATTTTCACCGTTTGACGGTTGCCGCGAAGGCCCAGGCGATGGAAATCGAGTCACAGGTGCGACCCTTGCGAGAACTGGAAAAGCGCAACACTGCTCTGCTGCAGCAGATCGAACGCGCGAGAAAATCGGTGGCTGAGTTGCAAGGTGTGGCGGACAAGAAAACGAACTGGCTTCGTTTCTTGAAAGATCTTCAAACCCGCCTCGTGAACGTTGAAGACGTGTGGCTTGAATCGCTTTCGGTCGTTCGCGAGCCGTCTCCGGAAGTCGCGGCAGTTTCCGCCAACAGCAGCGCGCCCCTCGATTTGCGGCTCGTGCTGAGCGGGCGATTACTCGATCGGAATAATCCTATTTCGAAGGTCAGCGCCGATTCGTACGAGAGGGTCAAACAGTTGATTGCGAGCTTTAGCGGATCGGAATTTGTGGCGTCGGTCGAACACGAGCAATTCGACAACAGCCAGCCGGGCATTCTGCGTTTTGATTTCTCGCTCGTGGTCCGACCGCAGAAGCCACTTTGAAATGAGGTGGGTTCGTGGACACGCCGTCTTTGTCGGGATTTTAATGATGTGCGTCGTCATTGCCCTTGGTGAAGGCGCGTATGTTTACCTGCAATTTCGAGCGGCCCGGGTTGCGCATCTACGACTACAACGCGCGCGTGGAGAATTTCGAGCGATCGCGAAAATTCACCCACCGCTAACCAAGGAAGTTGCCGCGGAAATCGAGTCGGATCTCGCGAACACGCTCGACGCACTCACGCGCTTGCGGACCGAGCTCACGGCCGTCGGCAAAACGGCTGATGCATTTCATAACACGCCGCCACCTACGCAGCGGACCGATGGTTTCTTCGATATCGCCGCGTTTGTTGAACGGATGCGTGAGCATGCGACGCGGCGCGGGGTTCGATTGAATCAGGAGGAGCATTTTGGATTCGCAGACTATGCTCACACGGGTCCGGAACCGGATGATCTTTCGACTGTGTTTCGCGAGCGATGCGTCACGGAGTATCTGCTGGGCGCGCTCTTCGAGGCGCGTCCGCAACAGCTGCTCAGTGTGCAACGCGAACGGCGGTCGGACCCCGGAACACGCTCGACCGGACGCAATCCGGCGCGAGCGCCGTTGGTCAACGCGGACTATTTCGAATGGGGTCCGCACGTTTCGGCTCGGCGGCCGAATGCGATCGAAGGATTCGCCGTCCAAGTGTCGTTTATTGGGCAGACGGTTTCGCTTCGCACGCTCTTGAATCAGCTCGCGGAATTCGAGCTGCCGCTCGTGGTGCGAGCAGTCGAGGTCGAGCGAGCGGTCGCGCCCGCTGACGAACGAACCAGCGGGGGCGCCGGTCCGGAAGTTATCGCACCGCTCGTTCCGCGGTCGCTGTCGCGGTTCACAGTGATCGTGGAGTTGATCGAATTGGTGGATTCATCCCGCGTGAGCGGTTGAATCATGTGGCGACGTCCGGAGTTTATTTTCCTTTGCGTCGCGCTCGTGACGGTCGCGGGATCGATGGCGCGGTTCGGAATTTATGGGTCCGCGACGAATCGCATTAAATCCGATCGGGTTAAAGTCGTGGGTTCCGTGTCGGGATATATCTCCAACGTTATCGACGTTGCTGGAGTAAAAGCTGAGTCGTGGCAGCCGCCTTCCGCGCAGCGTAAGAGCCGGCAATGGGTTTACGATGTCTTCACGCCTCCGGAGATTTTTTTCGATGCGCGCTTGAAGGAGTTCACTGTCACGCCTCCGACGACGGCCATCGCACACGATGAAACCGCGACGGCGGTTCAACTTCCTGCCTCGCTCGGCGTTCAACTCATGGGCGTGAAACGAACGCTGTTTCGTCTCCAGTTAATCGGTTTCGTCGAGTCTGAACGCGGCTATCAAGGGCTCTTTGAGAACACACTCACCAGCGAAACTTTTCTCGCGGTCAAAGGACGCGTCGTCCCCGCGCTAAATCTGGTGATCGAGGACGTCGATGTGCGTGCGCGTCCGGTTTCGCTGCCCGAAAGCATGACGACGCAGCAAACGCTCGCGACGGCATCCGTCCGCGATGTGTTATCGGGAGAAACGATCGCACTGACGACCGCTGAACGCTGCTACGCCGCTGCGCCTCGGGCCACGCTCATCACCGGAATCGCAGTGATGGCACAGCGCGACGTGTGCAACGGGGATGTCATCGAGGTCGACGGAGTCACTTACGAAATTGGCGAGATTCAACTCGCTCCGCCGAGCGTGACGATTTGCCGCCGTGGCTCTGCTCAAGTCGTCGCGGAGCGACGAACCTTGAGTCTCCAGGAGACGAAGACAGTTGTGACCGCGACGCCGTCGACCTGATATTTTCATGTTCACCTCACCGTCACGCTCCATGTCCCGTCGGCTGCTTGCCGGTGCGATTCTGATTTGTTCGTTCGGAAATGCAGCAACGCTTCGGGCTGAGGATGTGGGAGGCACCGAGTTGGCGACCGACACGACGGTCGCCTCCGAGCATCGCGAGACGACGCGCTTGTCGGCGAAGGCGAGAAGCCAGTATCTCGCCGGCGATAGCGACGGTGCACGTGCGACGTTTCAGCAAGTCGAGATGCGCGATCCCGAGAACGTGGATGCGAAAACATTTCTGCAGCGGATGGCAGCAGAGAGTGTTGAGCGAGGTGAATTGAATCGGGAGAAAACGCGCACCCAGCTGCTGGAGGAGGTCACTAAGAGTTGGCAGCGGCCCGGCGTTCGTGATGAACCTGGCCACGAGATCGCGGGGAAAATAGCCACCAGTCCGCTCGCCCGAAAGCTCGATCAAATCATTTTGCCCAATGTGAGTTTCACCCGCGCCGAGATCGGGCAGGTGGTGGCGGCGCTCAGCGCGATTTCCGAAGAATGCGATGCGACGGGCATCGGGGCTCGCGGAGTGAACGTCATCTTGCTCGATGCGACGAATAAAACTCCGACCGTCACGCTGACGTTGCGGAATACGTCGTTAAAACGCGTGCTCGATTTTGTGACGGAAGCAGTCGGCTACCATTACGAGGTGGAAGCGGACGCGATCGTGATTCGCCCCGGCGCGGAAACAGCGACGGTCGACACGGCTTTTTTTCCTGTGACGCGAGCGACAGCTGTGCGCATGACAGGCACAGGTGGCGCAGCGAGTGCGCCGGGTGCGAAAGCGGATATGGGTGCTGCCAACGATGGACGGGGCGACTCGCATTCGGCGATGGCGGCCAGCACGCGTGAAGGCCAGGCCATCAAGAATTTTCTGCAGCAGGCCGGCGTGAACTTCGACGCGGTGGCTGGATCAAGTTTAGCGTACGACGGGTCGGCGCTGATTGTGACGCAGACGTCCCGCAACATTGAGCGCATTCGAAATATTTTGGTTCGTTACAGTGAAGTGCGGCAGGTCGAAATCGAAGCGAAGTTCATGGAAGTACAGGAGGGCGCACTCGAAGAGCTGGGCGTCAATTGGAGTATCAATCAAAAGGCTACACAACACAGCGGCGCAAAAGCGGTCTACAACACCAGTGGGCGATCACTCGCGAATGTCTTCAGCAATTCCTCCAGCAGTCCGCAAGGTAGCATCGTGCGGCCGGCGCTGCTCGGCGCGGTCTCACAGGCGGTCGATGACGCGGGCAATGTCGTGACGCTGGGGAATTCGACGTTGGAGACGCTGCCGATTCTCAATAATGCACCCCAGCTTCCCGGTGCGGCGAATCTCGCCGCGGGTGCCGGCGCGCTCGCATCGATCTCTGGCATCATCGGCGAATTTGATGTCAACGCGGTGGTTCGCGCTCTCGCGCAGCGGCAGGGCACAGATCTTTTAAGTGCGCCGCGCGTAACGGTGCTTTCCGGAAATCCCGCGAATATAACGGTGGCGCAGGAGATGCGTTATCCGCAGAGCTTCGGCCAGACACAGAGTCAGGTGGGCACAGGTAGTGCCAGCGGTGGCGGATCTGCCGGCGTCGCCATCACGGCGGGAACACCGCAGGAATTCACCGCGCGGAATGTCGGCGTCGAACTCAAGGTCACGCCGACGGTGGAAGAGGATGATTACAGCATCAGCCTCGATCTAAATCCAAAGGTGACGGAGTTCGATGGATTCGTGGAATTCGGCGGGCCGAGTATCGCGATCTCGGGGAGCACTACGGTCACGGTGCCGTCTGGATTCTATCAGCCGATTTTTTCGGTGCGTGACATTTCGACGAAGGTCACGATCTGGGATGGCGCAACATTGGTAATGGGCGGACTCACGCGCGAGGAAGTAAAAAAGGTGAACGACAAAGTACCGGTGCTCGGCGACATTCCGATTCTCGGTCGGATGTTTCGATCGAGAGGGGTGAGTTCGCAGAAACGAAATCTCCTCATCTTCGTCACGGCCAATCTTGTCAGCCCCGGAGGCTCGCCGAAAAAGCAGAATCTAAAAAACGCGCCGGCGAGTTCGCTGTATCAGAACCCCACGATCGTCACGCCCGCGAGCGCTGAGCCGCGTCGCCACGCGAGTGCGAAGTAGCAGGGATTGTTGTAGCGGCAGGCCTCCGTGCCTGCCGGGATTTCCGATTTCCAGATTCCGATCCGACCTTCGATCACGGCAGGCAGAGACGCACTGCCGCTACGTACTTCCTGCTTACAACAATGCGAGCGCCCCGAGCCCAAGAAACAACAACAGCGCCACGGCTACGCACCACCAATACCACGCGATGCCGTTGACGCCGCGGCTCGTCGTCTTCGCTGGCTGCGATTCGTTTCCGTCCTCGTCGCACCACGCGTTTTCGGGAAGCTCCAACCCATCGTAAATTGACGACTCGCGCCAGCCGGTGCGTTCATCCGCGCCGCACGCGGGACACGCAGCGGCACGCGGAGGAATCGGGGCGCCGCATTGCGCACACTCGGGGGGTGGAGGCAGACGTCCGCTCATGGCCGAACGTTACGCCGTGGTGGCGCGATTGATGTATTTGAGTCGGGCCAGTCGCCACGCCGTCACGAAGAAGGCCGTCAATGGAATCGCGAGCAGCATGCCTAGAATTCCATCAAACGCCGTGCCCCAGAAAAATATCGCGATGATAACGACGGCGGGATGCAAACCGGTTTGCGCGCCCATGATCTTCGGCGTGAGCACCCAGCTTTCGATCACCTGTACGATCATTTTCACTACAAGCACCAGGCCGACGAGCTTCCAACCGCCGTCCGGCTGAAAGAAGGCAAGAGGCAGCGTGACCGCGAGGCCGATGATCGTGCCGAGATAGGGTACGATGTTGAGCACCCCGAGCATGAGACCGATGAACAATCCGAACTTTAGCCCGATGAGGGTGAACCCGAGCGCAAGCAGTGCGCCCATGATCAGGCCGATGAGCAGTTGTCCGCGGAAAAACGCCTCGATGATCGAGACAAACTCACGCACGAGAAACACAATATCGTCGCGAAGAGACGACGGAAGAAACGACAGGTGATAAGGGAGCGAGTGAGTTGGCTCGCGTCGTGCGATCAGAAAGAAAAACAAATAGACCGGTATGATCGCGACGTGTGTGATGAATGCCACAACTCCGATTAGAGAACCACCCGCAGCTTTAAGTGAAGGAAGCGCTTCGCCAAAGAGCGATTGCGCCTGCGTCACGAAACCTTCGCTGATCTGGCGAATGGTCGGATTGTCGAGCTGGCGCTGAATGAGTTCAACCCACTGCGGATAATGCGCTCGGATGTAGGTGAGCGCATTTTCCCAAAGTGTCGGCAGGTACATCACGAAGTTGACGGTTTGATCGATGAGCGGTGGGAGCACGGCGACAAGGAGTCCGGTCACCGCGAGAGCAAACAGTGCGTACAATATCATCACCGCTGAGAGGCGGCGCAGTTTGAACTTTCGTTCGAAATAATCGACGACGGGACGGAGGATAAGCGCCATCACTCCGGCCGTGGCCAACGGCCAGAGCACGCTGGAAAAATAACTGATTGAGCGGCCGATAACGATCAGCGTGCCGATCAGAAGCGCGATTGATCCGAGGACCGCGAACAGGGTGAGCGCAAATCCCGCGATGCGCCGCTGCGTTGGTCCGAGCAGAGAGCGGGAAGAGGGCGGCGAAAGAAACTCGTCAGACATGGGAACGATCAGGGCGGAAATTTTGGTGAGCTTCCAGCCTGCAATTAAAGTGCAGGGTGGTGGGGAGCGAGACGATACCGCGTGGAAGTCAAATCCCCGAGGGGAACCGCTAATGGGATTTCCCAACGGGGAAATCTTGATGCAGTGGCTACGGCTCATTGCCTGCGCCTTGAGGTAATTGGAGCCCGCTGATCGCGGTCTGCGATCAGCAGACACCATTACTTATTCTGGAGCCGATCAGGCGGAGGGGAACACAAGGATCTGCCGATTGGCTGATCCCATTAGCGGTTTCCTCCCTCCGTATTTCGAAGATAGACCCTAAATCTCGTCTCGTGACTCCGTCGTGCTGCGTTCGTTCATCCTGGGACCATCCTTGCACCTGCTTCGCTGCTCCATTCGGTTCGGTTAGGCGGCGCTTCGCTCCTGCTAGTTGAACCCCCTTGGTTGTTATTGCGAAGGAGGTTTGCCGACTGAAGCAATCCACGAAGCAGAATGATCAGTCAGAAATATGGAGTCAGAAAAATAACCGAGGAGATCGAATTGCGAGTGATGGATAGGATTCTTTCATTTTTCTGACCCCATTTTTCTGACTCTGCCGGGGCTTCGAATTCTTTTTGCCCAAAGGCGCTGCTGGAAGGCGCTGCTCCGTCAGCGCCGTTCGCTTCGCACCCAGCTGCGACGGAGCGCAGCCCTCCGATTCTCCTCACCGCAGAATTATTTCGAAAACACACCCGAGCGCGTTTGGCAGAGGCTTCGGTGGAAGAAATGAACTCTTCCCGCTTGCTCGTAATCGCGACTGCGCTCTTCACCTTGACATCCTAGGCGAGCGGCGTTCTCTCCTAGAAACCCTAGGAGAGAGACTCACATGGCAAATTCAAAAGCTGATTTACTGCAGGGGACG
>CBRAFL010000028.1:0-26645 GCA_967755055.1 uncultured bacterium | reverse complement strand
TGGCGGTCCGGCCGGCGAGCGATTCGCTAGTGAGACTTTGGCCAGAGTAAGCGACGCATAAAGCGCCGTGACCAAAAACCTCCAGCGGCATTGGCTGGAGCGGCGCGCCAGCAGCAGCATGCGAACTGGCCTCGCGAATTTTCGAAATTTCCGCGATCGAGTTTTCTCGCGCTAGTACGACGAGCTGAGCGCCGAGTTCTCGGGCGAAATCAACGCCCGCGGCGCTCGTCACTGTCATCTGCGTTGAACAGTGAATCGGAAAGTCCGGAGAGAGCTTCCGAATCATCCGACAGATTCCGATGTCCTGCACGATCGCGGCGTCCACTCCCGATGCGATAATCGTCCGAAGATAATCTTCTGCATCCGCCAGCTCAGCGGTGAAAATCAGCGTGTTGAACGTAACGTAGCCGCGCACCCCGCGGCGGTGCAAAAATTCCATCAGCGCTGGCAGGTCCGCCTGGGTAAAATTTTTCGCACGCATCCGCGCGTTGAAACGTTCCAACCCAAAGTAGATCGCATCCGCGCCGTTTTCGACCGCGGCGCGCGCGCACTCCCAGTCACCCGCAGGCGCGAGCAATTCAGGCCGCATTAAAGAATGAGCGGTTGTCGTGGAAAGAGTGGGCAGAGATTCAACAGACATGAAAAAAGTGCACGCCCGCGGTACGCGGGCCGTTGCGTCAATCCAGCGCGGCGAGCGGAACAGCGATGGGATGGCCGGGCTTCGAGGCGTGCGGCGCTGCGGCACGCAGACGGGCTGCGAGGAAAAACGTCAGGCCGAAGCACCCGACCGCGACGACACCAATAATCGGATACCCGACGATGCGTCCGTCGCTCTGCGTGGAAACGATCAGGCCCGCCGTGAGATTCGCAAGACCGCTGGCGGCTTGCTGAACGGCTGAATTCACGCTCATGAATCCGCCGCGGTAACGATTGCCGATCGCATTCGTGATCATCGCCATCGCGGGCGTGAAACGGCCGGACATCGTCACCATGAAGAGCGCGGTCATCGCCATCGCCACACCCACCGAAGCCCGCGGCAAATGAGTGAGCGAGAGCACGACGAGCGAGGCAGCGAGGGAAATCCAGCCGAGCACGTGCAGTTTGTCGTGACGATCGGACAGGCGGCCAACGATCGGAGTTGTTGCGAATGTACAAAGTCCGCCGGCGAAATAGATGAGCGGCAGTTGAGCTTCCGTGAGGCCGACATTCGCGACCATCGAAGGTGCGAGAAATGGAATCATGATGCCGCCTGCGAACACCAGCGCTGCGCTCATCAGGAAACCGCGTTGATGAATGGGATCGGCGAGGATGGCCTTCATCTGCACCCACGGATGCGATGGAGCGTGTTGAGGCATGAGCCGCGGGAGTGCTCTACTTCCGAGTGCAAGTACCACGACGCTCAAACTCGCGATGAGGTAAAAGGGAGCATGCCACTCGAAGTGCTCCGTGAGCATCAGTCCGAGAGGTACGCCGAGTACGGAAGCGATCGGAAATGCAACCATCACGCTGCCCATGGCTCGGCCGCGACGAACGGGCGGAATGAGATCCCCGACCATCGCCGTCACGATCGAACTCGAAACGCCGCCGAACGCACCCGCTGCGAATCGCGCCACCAGCAGTGCACCGTAGTTGGGGGCGAGCGCGCAGGCGAGCGTCGCCAGGCCGAAGCCACTATAGACCGCCAGCAGCGCGTGCTTGCGATCGAAGCGGTCGAGCACGAATCCACCAGCGAATCCGGTGAGCGCCGCTGCAATTCCATACGCCGCCACCAAATGGCTGAATTCCGCGGGCCCGATTTGGAACACCCGCATCAGATGCGATCCCAGCGGCATCATGATCATGAAATCCAGCACGTGCGTGAACTGAACCGCCATCAACGTGAGGAGGATGGCACGTTCCCGGGTGGGCGATTGTTCGTGCGAGGCGGAAGACATCGGGGGTGGAGCTTTGGCGTTTCACCTGAAATCGCAACTGCCGCGGAAGGCGATGTAATCAGTTCGGACGCGCGGATGATTTTAATTCAAACGCCAGACGGCCTCACGCGTCCTCCGCTGCGGTTTCAGCCTGTTGGGTCTTAACGTGCTCGCGTAAAATGCGGAGAAATTGCTCGGCGCCTCGGCTCTGGTAGCGTTGCAAGTGGCGAATGACGACCAACTCGCGTTTCGGGGCACTTCCAGCGAGTCGCAAATACGTTAGCGTGTCACGATCTTCGGGCAACCGGTCAACTTGCGGGAGAATCGAAATGCCCGCGCCCATGGCTACGAACGCTTTGAGGGTAGCGACTTGGGCGCAACGATAGCCGATCTTCGGCGCGAAATTGTGGTCGCCAAAAAAACCGCGGATCTGGCCGGCAAGCGTACTCGAGTCGCCCATGGTAACGAAGGTTTCTTCGGCCAGATCGTTTACGCTGATCTCCGACCTGCTCGCAAAGGGATGGTGTTTACCCACGATGAGCAGCAGCGGCTCTGTCATCAGCGGCTCGATAGAAAGACGATGATCTTTCACAGGTTGGGCGACAATCGCGAGGTCCAGATCTCCCTCAATGACCGCGCGGACGAGATCGCTCCGAAAATCTTCGCGCACGTGAATAGTGAGATTCGGGTACTCTTCGCGACAGCGAGCGATCAGCGGCACGAGCAAGTAAGGTGCGACTGTGGGCAAGGCACCGACGGTGATTCGCCGATCGAGCGCGGGGTGATCGCTCAATTCTTTGGAGGCGTTTTCGATTTCGACGAGGATCCGACGGGCCCGTTCCAAGAAAACCGCCCCCGCTTCGGTGACGACGGCTTTACGTCCCAACCGATGGAAAAGCTTGTGCCCGATCTCCCTTTCTAGATTTAAAATTTGCTGGCTAAGAGAAGGTTGGGTGACATGGCTGCGCTCGGCGGCGCGAGTGAAGTTACCGGTATCGGCGATGGCTACGGCGTAGCGAAGCTGGTTCAGTTCCATAGGGAGAGACAATGGGAGCGATAGGAAAACGCAATTTCAACTATCGTATGAAATGTCGTAATATAGCCGTGCACCAGATCCTCCGTGGAGCTGGGCAGCAAACAAACACCACATATGAAGACAAACAAACTAGTAGCGGTTATCCCTGGCGTCATCGCCCTTGCCGCATTCGTGCTTTTCTTTCGCGCCCCGGTTAATGCCGACACCCTGGTAGGTTTCGTGAGCGTCCTGACGCTACTCGGAATCGCGGCCATGGAATATCGGATTAACTTGAAGCGAGTCTTCGGCCGCTAATTCGGCCGTAGATTGTAGTCACCAACAAGGGGCCCGGAGAAATCCGGGCCCCTTTTTATTTCCCGGTTTCAGGCATGCCGGTGCGCAGGAGATTGTCGCCGGGCTCGGGGTAACCAAAAGTTTATCGGAGGGTTTTAGACAAAACCCTTCCCCGATGACGCTTTTCAGGAAAACGACGAACTCCGCCCCCATGGAGGATACAGATGCCCACGAATCCTGGAAAAACTGGTTTGAGCACCACAGCCCGAAACTGCTCCTCTGCGCGCGACAGTGGACGCACTGTGTCGCCGACGCCGAGGACGTGGTGCAGGACGCATTTGTTAGATTTTGGCGACATCAACGGAAGTTGGGGGGCGAGCCGCTGGGTCTCATCATCACGTCGATGCGCCGCGCCGCAGTTGATCTTGCCCGGCGAAATTCACGGCGCGGAATTCGTGAACAAGCGGGCGCGGACGGCGAAGACGATGGCTCGCCATTGTTTGAAACGCTTCTCGAAGGCGATGAGCGGCGACAGGCAATCGAGGCAGCGCTTCGACGACTGCCACCGGAGCAGCGCGACGTGTTGGTCCTCAAGATTTGGGGCGAACGAACCTTCGCGGAAATCGCCGCTCAACTCGGCGTGCCGCCCAACACCGTTGCTTCGCGATATCGTTATGCACTCGCCGCGCTGCGCCAGGAATTGACCGCTGCCGACTGCCATGGATAACGAAAACGAGATCACCGAACTCGAGTTGGAACTGCGGCGCCTGCGCCCAGTGGAACCCTCAGCGCGGATACGCGCGAACATCGAGCAAGAATTAATGGGCAAGCCGCGTGGTACGCTCGTGCGCCTTTCATGGCTGGTGGTTCCGATCGCAGCGGGTCTGGCAGTATTTCTAAACCTGCCGTCGGGCCATGATCAGGCTCTTTCCGAACCGACGGCGTCCGCGGCGGCACTTTCGAAACCTTCGGCTCCGTTCAAGCTGATCGCGGCGGAGAATATTCTGTTGGATTCGCGCGACGAAGGTCTCGTTACGCTCGCCGACGGAACGCCTGCGCGGCGGCTGAGAGAATCATATGTGGCGACCTTGGTGTGGAAAAATCCACGCACCGACGCGTCGTTCAAATGGACCGTACCGCGTGAGGAATTCCGCGTCGTCCCGGTTTCGTTTCAATAGCGCGCTCATTTTTTTAGCCCTCAATCGTTCATCATCATGAAATCATCCATTATTCTCATCGCATCCATGGCAGGCCTCATCGCCTTGCCGGCACTGGCTCAAGACGATCATCCGAAAAAACTCCGGGTGCTCGGGGAAGCCGGCACGCCCGCTGATCGAAAAGCGGAGCACCGCGTGATCATTCGACACGGCGACGAAAAGCGGGAGATGGAGACCGTCGCGTTTTTGGGCGTGGAGACAACGCCGGTCGGACCCGCGCTCACGGCGCAACTGGGTTTGGCGAAAGATACTGGATTGGTGATTCGGCACGTCGTGCCGGAGAGTCCGGCCGCCGGCGTTTTGCAGGCGCATGACGTGATCCTCAAACTCGATGACCAGCTGCTGATCGAGCCACGTCAGTTTTCCGTTTTAGTGCGCAATCACAAAGCGGGCGAAGAAGTCACTGTGACTTACGTTCGTGGCGGAAAACAATCCACCGCGAAAATCAAACTGGCGCAGCACGATGTGCCGAAGCTCGCCGGGCTGGAATTTCCGGGCGAGGAAGGGAACCGGACGTATTTCAAAACCTTCGTGGATGGCGGCGCGCACGGCAGTGCAGGAGATGTGGACCACATGCTCTCGCTCCTTGCGCCCGACCGCGAATCCATTGAGGTTCAATCGCGGAGAATCCAAACAACGGATACAGGCGCGCAGAGTTTTCGTTCGTCCAAGCTCGACACCGCCAACAGCAACATGATGTTTAGCGACGAGGAGGGCTCGCTTGAACTCATGGTTAAAGGCGGCGCCAAGACGCTGGTCGCCAAAAATCCGAAAGGTGAGCAGATCTATTCCGGCTCGATCGATAAAAAGGAAGAACGTGATGCGCTGCCGGCCAATGTCCGGCAACGACTCGAGAAATTGGAAGGTATGGAAGAGTTCAACTTCCGGGCCGATGACGACGTGGAACGTGATTTCAGGGTGTTGCGGCCGGAGCCGACGAAAATCTTACTGCCGCCATTGCCATCACCTTCGACGCGCGAAATTCGAGCGCAGGTGATCTGAATTCGCAGCGATCAGCCGAGCGCTGGCGGCTCGTTGGAAGCGGGGCGGCGCACGAACGCGGATGTGACCAATGCAATGACGGTCCCTGCCAGCATCGCTTGGAGAAATCCAACTACGGCCATAATGGGCGGCTTCATGAACATGCGCATCCCTTTTTCCATTTGTTCAATTTTGTCTGCACTCAGGCCCTTGGATTCGAGCTTGTCGGATTGTGCCTGAACCAACACATCGACGAAGTCGGGATTGATGAATTTGAAATACGCGAAATTTATCAGCATTCCGAAAAGCGAAGCGAAGAGCATGATCATTACGGCCGCACCGAGGGTTCGCCCGTAACCGAACGGTTCTGAGAGCGGAACCTCGGCGTGCCTCGCTTTTGTACCAAGGACGAGGACGACCGCCGTAATCGCGATGAGAAGCGGGAAGCTGATCCAGTTCGCGCTCTGCAGTTTTGCAGGATCGGTATGATAACCGAGAAAGAACAGCCCGAGCGTGAGCAAGCCGGACGCAAGTGCCATGGCGAAGCCGTAGGTGAGGTAAGTTTTCATGACGCACTCACCTTGCGGAGCAGATTATGAAAAACAATCCCGCCGTGACCTGTGGCTCGACGGCAGGATGAATGGGCCAGGCCCGCTCGCTTAACTATTATCGCCGTCGATTAATCGACCAAGTCCGCCAAGCACGGAGCCCTCTTCGCGACCGCCTCGTCCTGTTTGCGGAGCCGCGGCAATGATGCGACCTGCGAGACGGGAGAACGGCAGCGATTGTAGCCAGACTTTTCCGGGTCCGCGCAACGTGGCGAAGAAAAGACCCTCGCCGCCGAACAGCGCGGTTTTGATGCCGCCGACCATTTGAATGTCGTAGTCGACGCTCGGTTGAAAAGCGACAATGCAGCCCGTATCGACGCGCAACACTTCACCAGGTGCGAGGTCGCGTTCGTAAAGTGTGCCGCCGGCGTGGACGAATGCCCAACCATCACCGGTCAATCGCTGCATGATGAAGCCTTCGCCGCCAAACAAGCCGGCACCGAGACGTTTTTGAAACGCGATGCCGATGCTCACACCTTTGGCCGCGCAGAGGAACGAATCTTTTTGCGCGATAAGCTCGCCGCCGAGCTCTCTCAGATTTATCGGGACAATTTTCCCGGGATACGGAGCGCCAAACGCGACCCGTTTTTTTCCGGCGCCTTGATTTTGAAAAACGGTCATGAAGAGCGATTCACCAGTGAGCAGGCGTTTGCCCGCACCCATGAGGGCTCCCATGAAACCACTGGTTTTCTGCGAGCCATCGCCAAAGATCGTCTCCATCGCGATGCCCTCGTCCATGAACATCATTCCGCCCGCTTCCGCCACGACGGCCTCGGAGGGATCGAGTTCGATTTCGACGAACTGCATCTCGGCGCCGTGGATTTTGTAATCAATTTCGTGCATTGAATTCATGGGCGTAGGAAAAAACGGGGCGAGGGATAAAACAAGGACGGTGTGAGCTGACCGGGTCCGCGGCAATCAAGCCGCGAGCCGCAAGGATTGGTGGGAATGTACCGTGGAATCCATGCCGGGCGTCAATTGATACGACCGTGGATAACGTGCTTTAGGCGCGTAGTCTTTTACGGCAATCACGAGAAGGAACAGACATGGAACGATAGAGCAGGCGAGTGCGCCGTATTGGACGGCGACGAGGCCGAGACTGAAAGCGGCCGTGGCGAGCACGGCAGCGAGAGAGGAGAAGGAAACGTGTTTCATATGATTTGAAGGATTGCTCTGAAAACACAGCTCTCTCCGAAAAGTTACGCGGCTCCTAAAATGGCTGAATTCATGGAGTCGCGGTAAATCGCCGCCGCCGCAGTCTGCTCTCTGCAACGCGACAAACTAGTTTCGCAGCATCGCCCGCGCGAGCCGGGCGTCGCCGTCGTTCGGTGCCGGCTTCAGACCGAGCGCGGCGCAAAGCAGATTGTAAATGTGGATGTTTTCCACGGGCTCGATGACGGCGCCCGATTTGAACGACGGGCCGCTTGCGATGAGGATTCCCTGCATGGCTTGTACGGCGGGATCGTAGCCATGGTCGCCTTTGAGGGTGTCATCCTTCACAGCGAGAAACGTGCTGCGTCGCTGAATACGCCAGCCGGCCTCGGGCACGATCCAAACCGGTGGGATGCGGCGGTTGCCTTCAAGATGCCAGCGGGCCGGTAAATTTTCGGCGCGATAAACTTTGTATCGCGCCGGTAGCGAAGAGAGTTGCTGCACGAGCGCATCGACATTGCCATCAAGCGGACGCAGGCCGGCAATGGGACCATCGAAATCGATCTGCACTTTGTTGAAATCGATGTAGTCGTCGAGCATCGCCGTGCGTGACAGCCCTTCGGTGGCGACAAAGCCGTGATCGGAGACGATCACGAGGTCGAGTGGGATACCTTCGGCTTTGGCGCGATCGACGATGGCGCCGATATGCTCATCGAGCAGTTTGATCGCGGCGAGAAGCTGGGGCGAATCAGGTCCAAAACGGTGACCGGCGGAATTAGTTTCTTCCAAATAGAATGTCGTGATCGCCGGCCTCTGGTCCATGGGCAAACGCAGCCAGCCTAAGAGTTCTTCGAGACGCGTCGTGAACGGCACGCTGTAATCGTACGGTTTTGAAATTGTCGCGCGAAGAGTGCCAAAGCTCACTTCGGAACCCGGCCAGAAATAGCAGGCGCTCTTCCGACCTTGTTTGACGGCGGTGATCCAGATCGGTTCGCCGCCCCACCAGCGTGGATCGCGCGTCGCGGCGGGAAGTTTGTAGCGGAAATATTCCCCCAGCTGCGGATCGAAGAAAATATTATTGATGATCCCGTGATGCGCTGGGTAAAGGCCCGTCGCGATCGTGTAGTGGTTGACGAACGTGTTGGAGGGAAACGCTGGAATAAGTCCGCGCGCAGAGACACCTTCCTGGATCAGCTTGCGCAAATGAGGAGTCTCGGCCGGATGTAACGCACAGTAGTCCCAGCGAAACCCGTCCATCGAAATCAGCAGCAGTGGCGGGCGTGGAACGCTCGAGTTCGGGGAGGTGCCGCAACCGGCGACGAGAACACTGAGCGCAAAAAGAATTCCGGTAAGAAATCGCACGAAGAGACGTTTCATCGTTTCACCGGTGCAGAGTCACGAGGGTAGCGCCCCATGAACCGCTGTGTTCGTCACCCAGCCGGAACCCCGCTACGTAAGGTGATCGGCGAAGCAAAGCGTGCACCGTGGTGCGAAGCGTGCCGGTACCTTTGCCGTGGACGATTCGGATCTCGTGGAAACCAGCAGCCACGCAGGCCTCAATGTAGGCCGGGATGAGTTCGCCCAAATCTTGCGGACGGAATGTATGCAGATCGAGTTCGCCGGTGATGGGTAGCGGCACGGGCGCGTCGGCATCAACCTGCTCGCGATCAGAGTTCACGTCGCGGGCGGAATCTCGGGCGGCGGTGGCGGAATCTCAGAGGGAAGTGTGGCTGTCGCGGCGCTGGGCGCTTCGGGGGGCGGAACAGGCTTCGGCGCAATTCGCGGAGCGTGTTGCTTCCGACTTTGCTCTGCTGCTTCACGAATCGTCGTGCGAAGATCGGGAGCGTCAGGAACTTCGTCGATGGCGCGTTTGATTTCCCGCTCCACGTCGCTGGCCGCTTTCTTGAATTCGCGAATGGATTTGCCAAGGCTCTTCGCCAGTTGCGGCATCTTGTCGCCACCGAAAAGCAATAAGACGACCAGTAGGATCAGCATCATTTCTCCGCCACCGAAATCCGGCAATAGACCAAGAGGAGAAAAGTTCACGACCATACAGGAATCAGATGACGAATTGCGAAAAAGGTAAGGCGAAAAATTCGGTTTGAGCCGACGCGCTATTTTACCGCGACACTGACGCTGAAGGTGCGCGTTTCCCTCGGCGGCACGAACTGGAGTCCGCGCTTATTCTCAGGTGCGCTGGGCGGTCCCATCCACGGCTCAACGCAATAATACGGCGCTTTATCATCGCCGGTCCATGTGACGAACGTGGCGTCCGGCGGCGGAACGGGTTCCGTTCCAAGATGAAGGATCACCGCTCCTGACCGGCCGGTTTCTCCGAAGCGCACCTCGTTGTTGCGGAGGCGCAGGTGGAACGTGTCGATGAGTGCGGGATTCGCGATGCTCTCGTCGGAGTTTAATTGCGGACCCGGCACGAGGTGGCCGGTGGCATCTTGTTTCAGCCGTTCAGCAGCGGGAATTCGAATCGAGTAGTCCTGACGTGTGCGTCCATCCGTCCACGGCAACGTGAAATAAAAATGATGCCCGGCAGACCATGGCAGCGGTTCCCGGCCGAGGTTCTTCAACACGAATTCGCAGGAAAGCCCGAGTGATTCGAAGCGATAGGTGACGGTGAATTCGTAATCGTACGGATAAGCTTCCTGTGCTTCCGCGCTCGGGACGAGTTGCGCGGCGAAGCCCCTCGCGTCGAGGCGGACGATCTTGAATTCCCCCTGACGCGCAAAGCCGTGCTGGGGCATGGGCCGACGCACGCCGTCGGCGGCCCGCCAGAAGTTTATGTCGCCATGATCAAAGGTGCGCGCGCTGAAAGGAAACAGGATGGGGTTGCCGCCGCGGATGCGGTGAAATTGGTCCAACGAGGTGAGCTCCGGCCAATAGATCACATCACGCACCGAGCCGTCCCCATGAGTGAAATTCCAGTTCATCAAACGGGCGCCCTTTTCTGGCAGCGCCAGAAACGTGGACGGGCCGACGCGCCAGCGCATAATCGTCTCACTCAAATAGGAGATTTTTTCCATCGCGAGCCATGTAATGACGAGGCCGCGAAATCGGCCAACTCTTTTTAAGCTCATCAACTCGGAAGTTTTGGAAATCCCGTGGGTCGTTCCATTTCGCCGCGCTTGCTCCTACGTTTTGCAACATTACGTTTCCTTCCAGTGTCCTCCCGCGCGCTACTCCGTTGTCTCGTCTTTGGCTGGCTGATTCTAGGCGGCATCGCGTCCGCGGCGCCCGACGTCAGCGTGGCGGATCTGCGAACTAAGGTCGTGGTGATTCCGGTGCGCGACGAGATCGCCCGCCCTGTGCTCTACATCTTGCGACGCGGGTTGAAAGAAGCGATCGAGCAGAAGGCGGACGTCGTGGTGCTGGACATCAAAACGCCGGGTGGAGCGCTCGACGTGACGTTTAGCATGATGGAAGCGCTGGAGAAATTTCCCGGGAAGAAGATAGCGTTCGTTAACGATCAAGCGTTGTCGGCGGGAGCGTTTATCTCGGCCACGGCCGACGAAATCTGGTTTGCTCCACGAGGAAAAATTGGCGCCGCCGCGCCGGTGAACGCGACCGGTCAGGATATCGACAAAACGATGCGGCAGAAAATCGTCAGTTATCTGAAAGCGGAAGTGCGTTCGCTGTCGGAAGGGAAGGGCTATCGCGGACAAGTGATTTCCGCGATGATCGATGAAGATTACGAATTCAAGATTGGCGACAAGGTGATCAAACCGAAAGGCGAACTGCTCACACTGACCGCCACTGAAGCGAGCGCGATGTACGGCGAGCCACCGACACCTCTACTGGCCGCTGGTATTGCGAAAGACATCGACGATCTGCTCACGAGGAAGTTCGGCCACAACGGATACAGCGTGAAGACACTCGAGATCACGTGGTCTGAGCGACTCGCCGTTTGGATGAATGCGATATCGCCCGTTTTGCTCGGACTCGGGCTGCTGGCGCTTTTCATCGAATTCAAAACGCCGGGCTTTGGAATTTTTGGGATAGCAGGTATCGCGCTCCTCTTGATTGTTTTTCTTGGCAATTTCGTTGCCGGACTTTCCGGACATGAACCTTTGCTGGTCTTCGTCGTTGGCGTGATGTTGGTCGCCGTGGAGCTGTTATTTTTCCCGGGCACGGTTGCGATGGCTCTAGCCGGACTCGTTTTAATTTTCGGCTCCTTACTGTGGTCGATGGCCGATATCTGGCCGAATCAGCCGGTGGAGTTGAATGGAGACCTGCTGCTCGTACCGCTACAGAAATTACTTCTCGCGCTGCTCATTGCCGGCGGAGTGTTCGCGCTGGTCGCGCGTTTTCTGCCGCACGGCTGGATGTGGAATCGCCTCGCGGTTGGTGGAGCGGTGCAGGGGGCCGGCATTCCGTCGGACGTCGTCGGCGAGCTGGATTCGTTGATCGGCCGGGAAGGTGTCGCGGTCACAAGTTTGTTTCCGAGCGGACAGGTCGAGATCGATGGACGACGTTACGAAGCTCGACTGGAGGTCGATTTTGCGACTATAGGAACGCGGGTTCGAGTGCTGCGTCGCACGGATTTTAATCTCATCGTGGAGGCGAAAAAAACATGATGCTCGTGCTCGTGTTGTTCGGGATTGGTATCGCATTGATGGTCGTCGAAGTGGTCATACCGGGCGGATTGCTCGGTACGCTTGCCGGAATGACACTGGCCGGAGGAGTGGTGGCGGCGTTTCTCGAATTTGGCAGCGTGGGCGGTTCGATTGCCACGGGGCTCGCTCTGTTGATCGCGGCGGTGACGCTTTACTTCGAGTTCGTCCTCCTTCCTAAAACGCGGCTCGCACGAAAATTCTCGATGGCGGAAACCAATTCCGGTCGAAGCCAGCCCGATGTGGCGGAGCGAGACTCGGTGCTTGATCGCGAAGCCGTCGCCGTGACGACGCTCGCGCCAAGTGGCTACGTGGAACTCGGAGGGCGCCGCTATGAGGCGTTTTGCCGATCCGGCCATGCTGCCGCCGGGAGCCGTATGCGAATCGTGGATATCGATAATTTTCGTCTCGTCGTAACCCAAATCAAGGAATCCTCATGAGTCTGACCGTCATTTTATTAGCGTTCGCCGGCATCGTCGCACTGATCATCGGCGCCGTTGTTTTCAGTCTGATCGGCGCATTCGTTAAAGCGCTGTTCAACGGTGCGGCCGTGCCGATGTCGAAATTGATCGCGCTGAAACTTGCGAGCATTCCGTACAGCCTGATCGTGGATGCGCGCATCACTGCGGTTCGTGCCGGAATCAATGTCTCCGCGGATCAAATCGCGTCGCACTTTCAAGCCGGCGGCAACGTTGTCCCCACGGTTCAGGCGCTCATCGCAGCGCAAAAAGCGGGCATCACCCTGCCGTGGGATCGCGCCTGCGCGATCGATTTGGCGACGAAGGGCTCGGGCAAATCGGTGGTGGAGGCGGTGCGCACCTCGGTTGATCCCAAGGTGATCGATTGCCCTAATCCGGAAAGCGGCCGCACCACGATTGATGGTGTCGCCAAAGACGGGATACAAGTGAAGGTGAAGGCGCGCGTGACGGTTCGCACGAATCTCGATCGCTTCGTCGGCGGCGCGAAGGAAGAAACGATCGTGGCGCGCGTGGGCGAAGGTATCGTCTCCACGATCGGTTCGTCTGAAAGTTACAAGGTTGTGCTCGAGTCGCCGGACAGCATTTCAAAAACGGTGCTCGCTCGCGGTTTGGACGTGGGATCTGCCTTCGAAATTCTGTCGATCGACATTGCTGACGTGGACGTTGGCGAGAATGTGGGAGCGAAACTTCAAGAAGCGCAGGCGCAGGCGAACAAGTCGATCGCGCAGGCCCAGGCGGAAATTCGGCGCGCGGCGGCGGTGGCGCTCGAGCAGGAAATGATTGCCCGCGTGCAGGAAATGCAGGCGAAGGTGGTGGAAGCGCAGGCGCAGGTGCCGCTGGCGATGGCCGAGGCGTTTCGCTCCGGCCGGCTTGGTGTGATGGACTATTATCGGATGGAAAATATTCAGGGCGACACGGCGATGCGCCAGAGCATCGCACGGCCGGAGGATAAAAAGTGATCGCGAAATTCGACCCGAATTCCCTCAGCGGGGACGAAATGTCAGGCGCGGTTTGACGTCTCCATGAACTGGGTACTCGAGCATCTCCAAATTCTGCTGGGTATCGCCGCAGCGATTGCCTACTACCTGAATCGGCGGCGGGCGGCGGCGGCGGACGCCGAGGCTGAGCGACCAGCCCAAGCGGGAGGTCAGGTTTCGGATGAACAGGCGGAGCGCACGCGACGCGTACAAGAGGAGATCCGCCGCAAGATCGCGGAGCGTCGTGGAACGGCGCGCGAGGCGGCGGACCGCCAGCCCACTCGTGAGCGCGTGCCACCGCTCGTCAGACCCACTCAGGTTCCGCCACTGGATCCATTTGGCGGACCGATGCGGCGGATCGTCAGGAAAATTGAAGAGGCTGCGGCGGCATTGGAGCAGCGGGTCGAGGATCCTGAGGCGGCTGCGGCGAAAACCGCCGAGTTAGCTCGTCAGGCCAAACTGGCGGAACAGTTGCGCGAGTTGGAAGCGGCACGTGCAGCGCATGAGCGCCGCGCAGCGGAAATTACTCTGGTGAAAAAGAAACGCGTGGAAACACGCCCGGTGCCTGCCGTGTTTGGTGACGTGCGAGCGGTGTTGCGTGATCCGCGGGAAATCCGGCGCGCAGTGATCTTGCGCGAGGTGCTTGGGCCGCCGGTGGGCTTACGCTAGAGCTAGAAGTTTGTTGTAGGCAACGATCGCGGAAGTAGTGCGGCGAGCACACTACCTACCTTCGACCCCACTCGCTCACGCTTGTAGCTACGAGCGATGACTTGGCTGGAAGACGTTTTCTTCTCCGACCCGCTCGATCAGCCGTTATTTGATCTGTGCGCGGTCGGGACCATTGCCTGGCGGCATTCCATAACGCTTTCCGTCAATCTCCACTTCGAGATTTTTGCCGAGGCTGTACCGAATATAAATTGGGCCGGGTTTTGGTACGACTTGGGTTTGCCCGCGCAGGAGAGTTGTTTCGGGCAATATCACGCGGCCATCAAGCGAGGTGACGACGGAAACACGCACGGTATCAAGCGCGACCAAAGTGATCGTCGGTTCGGCAGCCTGCACAGGAGCCAACGCACTGGGCGTCGTTGCAGTGGGAGTTTTGGTGATCCGATCTTTGGATGCACTGCCCAGGAGTGAGAACAGTCCCCAAATAACGAGTACGCCGAGAAGTCCGAGGGCCGCCCATTTGCCGAATCTGAAAACGAGAGCGGGATCGATACCCGGTCCGGGCGAAGCGCCGACGCGGCGGCCGGCGCCAGTGGAACGGCGCACGGGTTGCGGCGTGGGTGCGGCTTCTTCCGCGGCGGCGGGCTTTCCTTCGCTACGTTCATCAGCTGAGGCGATGGATACATCCATGCGTCCGTAGATTTCGCGGCTCGGCTGACGAGGGCGGGCTTCACCGCGCCCGAGAGCAGCATAGTCGTTGAGGATGCGATCGGCTGGCAGTCGGAGGAATTGCGAATACGTGCGCAAAAAACCACGCACGTAGAGCTCAGTCAGATTAATATCGAACTGGTTATTCTCGAACTTGCTGAGGTAATCGCCGCGGATTTTTGTCGCCTCGGCGGCTTCACGAATGGAGATGCCTTTTTTCTTCCGCGCTTCCTCAAGGCGTTCGCCGATGGTCTGCATACAGGTGGATTAGGGGGGTTAACCGAGAAGTGAAAGAGGAATTGTTGAATGCAAATCGACGCCAATGATCCGCAGTTGGGAATTTGTCCCGTCGATTCGCGTGATCCCTTGAGCCAGCTCAGAGATTGTCGAGATCGACCAGGATCTCGCGCGGGCTGGAGCCGTTCTCCGGGCCAACGATGCCTTTTTCTTCCATGATTTCCATGATGCGAGCGGCGCGGTTGTAGCCGATGCGCAGCCGGCGCTGCAGCATCGACGTGGACGCGCGTTTTGAAGATCTCAGCACGTCGAGCGCCTGGTTGTAGAGCGCTTCGTCGTCGCCGAGATCAGCATCTTCTTCGCCGCCCTCTTCGTCTTCATCGCTGGCGGCACGATCGATCTGTTGCTGCACGGACTGCGCATATTGGGGAGGACCGTTGCGCTTCAAGAAGTCGACAAGCGCGATCACTTCTTCGTCGGAAACAAATGCGCCTTGGGCGCGCACGAGGCGTGAGGTGCCTGGCGGCGAGAAGAGCATGTCGCCGCGACCGATGAGCGTATCGGCTCCTTTGACGTCGAGGATCGTTCGCGAGTCCACCTGAGATGCGACTTGGAAGGCGATACGCGACGGCAGGTTCGCTTTGATCACGCCAGTTATCACGTTCACCGACGGGCGTTGCGTTGCGATGATCAGATGGATGCCGGCGGCGCGCGCGAGCTGGGCGAGACGAGCGATGCTGGTCTCGATTTCCGCGGGCGCGACCATCATGAGGTCGGCGAGCTCGTCGATGATCGCGACGATGTAGGGGAGGCGCTCGGGAATCTCGAAATCATCCACCGGCGGCGTGATGCCGGTGAGGCTCGGTTGCACTTCGGCAGGCGGGAAATCAGGCGCGGCGTTTTTCTTACGCGTGTTAAAGCCAACGATATTGCGCACATTGCACTTCGCAAAAATCTGGTAGCGCTGTTCCATTTCGCTCAGCAGCCACTTCAGCGCGCCCGGAACTTTCTTTGGTTCCGTCACGACTGGAATCAGCATGTGTGGAAGCGTGTTGAAGATCTTCAACTCGACCACTTTTGGGTCCACCATGATGAGGCGAACGTCTTTCGGTGAAGCGCTGTAAAGGATCGAAGCGACGATGGAATTAATGCAGACGGATTTTCCGGAGCCGGTCGCACCTGCGATCAGCAAGTGTGGCATTTTCGTGAGATCAGAAATCAGCGGTTTGCCAGAAACGTCTTTGCCCAACGCGATCGGCAGCTCGGCCCGCGCGCCGGTCCAGTCGTCGCTTTCCAGAATCTCGCGCATGCCAACAGGAGTCGGGTGCTGGTTCGGTACTTCGACGCCAACCGCGGCCTTGCCGGGGATTGGCGCGAGAATGCGAACGGACTGGGCGCGCATTCCGAGTGCGATATTTTTGTCGAGGCCTGCGATTTTTTCGACGCGTACGCCTGCGGCGGGTACGAGTTCGTAGCGCGTGATTACCGGGCCGACATGGATTTCTCCGAGAGTAACTTCGACGCCGAATTCGCTGAGGATGCGCAGGAGATTTTCGGCGTTTCTGCGGTGTTCTTCTTCGCTGTTGGCGGCGGTGGGTTTGATCTGCTCCTTCAACAACGTGAGCGGAGGAAATTCGTAGGTGCTATCGTCGCTGCGCGCAGGCAGGACAGTGGTTTTCGATTTCTTCGTTTCCTCAGGCTTGACGATGTTAAGCTCGAGCTTGCCCACCGCTGCGGTGAGCGCGCGAGAATCTGTCGCCGGTTCCGCGGCTTTGGGCGCGAGCTTCAGTGGCGCTTTCGACTCGGGCTTGGTGGGCGTTACGTCGATTGCGGCTGCTGGAACCGCCGGATTGAATGGCTGACGACTGCCCGACTCCTCGGGTCCTTTCGGGATCACGATTTTTTTGCCGGACGGACCGATCGGTGGAGGAGGGAGAGTCGGATTGGGGAAATTGGGCGTCTTTGCCTTGGTTGGTTCGGGGCGCGCTTTGGCCGGTATTTCAGGGGCTGCGGCGAGAACCTTCTTTTTCGAATGCGAATCACGCCATGCGTGGAACGAAGCGAGATGGCGGTCCAGCTCTCCGCCGATGTCCTTCATGAAAATAAACACGAGCCCGCAGAGGTAGACCGTAACGAGGAGAAGTCCCGAGCCGAACACGCCGATCGTGTCGCTGAGGCAGCGGTGATAAATTAAATTGCCGACCAGGCCGCCGAGTCCGTTGGGAAACCACTCGTTATTTTTGAAACTGATCATTGCGGCCAGACCGGACAGAGCGATCAGGCAAACCACCATCATCAGCAGCCGCAGGGCAGTGATACGCCGGGCATTTCGGATCGAGACGTACAACGTCCAGAAGAGGAAGGCCAGAATCAGGACCGTGCTCACGCCCACCGTATAGAGCATGCACCACACGGCATTCGCGCCGAGCGTGCCGACGATGTTGGTGGCGGTCGCGTGCGTGCTGTTGCGCGTCACCTGATTCGGCGCGTAGTCGATCAATGCCACGGTCAAGGAAGGTCCGAGCACGAAGCAGAGAACTGCGGCGATCCAGTTTGACTGGTAGCGGGGGCCTTTGAAAGACGGGCCGCCGTTTGAGTTTGAAGTCTCGGACTTGGACATTTGTGTGAACCGACCTAAATCAGGACGGAGTCCACGCTAAGGCTTGGCCCCGTCAAATGTAAATCTCCCGGCGGTCGCTTCAGTCAACTTACCGAATCTTTTATGCGCGACATTTTATTTTTCGACCCGATCTACCAAGATCGCGTCTGGGGCGGAAGAGCATTGGAGAGCGAATTCCGGCGAACATTGCCACCCGAGCGGCCGATCGGAGAGAGTTGGGACATCGTTGATCGACCAGAGGCGCAGTCCGTCGTGCGCGCCGGAAAATTTAAAGGCACGTCACTGCGCACGTTGATCGAACAGCACGGCGCCGAAGTCATGGGACCGAGCTGGCCGGTGGATAAACCGTTTCCGATTTTGGTGAAATGGCTGGATTGCCGTGAACGACTGAGTTTGCAGGTGCATCCGCCCGCATCCGTTGCGAAAGAGCTCAAGGGCGAGCCGAAAACGGAAAACTGGTACATCGCTCATTCGACGGCCGATGCACATCTGCTGGTCGGGCTTCGTCGCGGAGTGACGCGGGAGCAATTCGAGCGGGCGATCACCGACAACACGTTGGAAAAATGTATTCACCACTTTCACGTGGCGGCCGGTGATTCGATTTTGGTGCGCAGTGGACAAGTCCACGCGATTGACGCGGGTAATCTGATTTTGGAGATCCAGCAAAACTCCGACACCACGTATCGCGTGTACGACTGGGGCCGCGTGGGCTTGGATGGTAAACCGCGTCAACTTCACATCGCGCAATCGTTGCGCTCGATTCAGTGGGATGATTTTGAGCCCGCGCCCGTGAGAGGCGCGCCCACCTCCGGTACGATTGCGGACTGTGCGGAGTTTTCCATCCGTCGCGTGGTTCTGGGCGCTGGCGAGCGCTATACCGTAGCGACTGGGGGGCAGCCCCGGATTCTTAGTGTGGTGAGCGGATCGGTTCGCGTCGGCACGGAAACCAACGGAGCGAGCCGCGCTCCGTTCGGGCAGATGCTTCCGGTGGGAGGGAATGTGCTGCTCCCCTATGCGGGCGCCTTTACTTTTGCGGCAACGACGACGTCGATTTTGCTCGTTACGGAAAATTTTGTCTGACGTCGCGTGGCTCCGGAGAATTCCGCAGAAAAGTTCGACCTCGTTGACGAGAAGAACGTGGAAGTGACTGAAAAGGAGCCTGGGCCGCGCGTTGGGACGGGAACGCGCGGAGGTGTTTTCTTCAAGCTGCTGGTTTTTCTCGTGGTGGTCTTCGCCTTTGCCGCGCTGGCGTGGATGCTTTTTCTGCCGATGATTCTGACGAACCAACTTCGGAAGAGGTCGGGATTTGACGCGACGATCCAACGTTTGGCGGTGAATCCGGTGAGCGGTACGATCGAGTTACGCGGATTTGTCCTCACCAATCCGCCCACGTTTCCTGAGCCTGATTTTATCGAGCTAAGAGAGTTTAGCGCGAACGCGCAGATCGCATCGCTGTTCTCAGATAGGCTGATTTTTGACCGCATGGTGGTGAATGTCGCGAACGTTATGTTGGTAAAGCGTGCCGACGGTACAACTAATGCGGAAGCGTTGGATGCCAATCTCACTGTCCGCGATAGCAAGGTGCTGATGCCCAAGACCAAGCCGGCGAGGCGGGTGCTCATCCACCAACTCGATCTGCGCATCGATCGACTCGTCGTGGCCGATTATACGTTGCGCCGTCCAAGCCGGCGCGAGTTTACGCTGAATCTGAAGCAGACTTATGCGGATGTGACTGAGCTCGATCAGCTTTTCGCGCCAGCGGTGTTGAAGACGCTCGCGCCGGTGGCGACGGCGATTGGCGGGCTGATCCCGGGAGACGTTGGAAAAGCGTTCGGAGAGGCCGGTAAATCCGGTGCTGATCTCTTGCAGGAAGCGAAACGGAAGACAGAGACGCGGGTGAAAGGATTTTTCGATGCGCTTGAAGAAAGCAAAAAGCCATAGTTAAATGGTTTTTTCTATGTCTTCTGAATCCACCGACACTCTTAATTCCAGTCAGTCCAACGCTCCGGAAACGGCGGGTGCTGTTCCACCTACGGCCGAACCTGCGGTGACGGCGGAAGCGCTGACGGCGGCGAAGAACGAGGCCGCTGAAAATTACAATCGCTACCTCCGTGCCGTGGCGGACTTGGAGAATTTCCGCCGCCGCATGGTCCGCGAGAAGGACGAATTGCGTCAGTTCGCCATCTCCGGAGTGCTCGAAGATCTGTTGCCAGTGGTCGATAATCTCACGCTCGCACTGGGCGCAGCCAAACAGCCGAACGCTGATCTGAAAAATCTCACCGGTGGCGTTGAGATGGTGCTGACCCAACTGAAGTCGGCGCTCTCCGGTCATGGGCTGAAGGAAATTAATCCAAGCGGGCAGGCGTTTGACGCGAATCTTCACGAGTCAATTTCGGCGCAGCCGAGCGCGGATGTTCCCGAAGGCAATGTGGCTAGCGTTGTTCGTCCGGGTTTTTCACTCAACGGACGACTGCTTCGTCCGGCTTCAGTCGTCGTCTCGAGCGGCGCGGCCAAGGAAGAAAAGACGCCCTGAATCGTCCCGTAGGTTGCGCAACCGTCGGGTTCTGCTATCGAGCAGAACGGCGTGATCAACGCGCCGCCTCCATCCAGCGACCACTCTCAAAACCATGGCGAAGGAAGATTACTACGAGCTACTCGGCGTGCAAAAAGGCGCAACCGAGGAAGAGCTGAAAAAAGCTTATCGCAAAAAAGCGGTACAACACCACCCGGACAAAAACCCGGGTAACAAACAAGCGGAGGAGATGTTCAAGAAGATCTCACACGCGTACGAGGTGTTGAAGGATCCGGAAAAACGCGCGGCCTACGATCGCTACGGCCATGCAGCGTTTGAAGGCGCGGGCGCTGGTGTGCCGCGTGGGCCCGGTGGTGGTGGCGGCTTCCACGATCCGTTCGATATTTTCCGTGAGGTCTTCGGTCAACAAGGCGGAGCCGGCGGTGGCGGTGGTATTTTCGAAGAGATGTTTGGCGGTGGCGGAGGTCGTGGCGGCGGCGGCCAGGACGGCTCCGATCTGCGCTACGATCTGGAGATCACGTTGGAAGACGCTGCACGGGGAGCGGAGCGGGAAATCTCTTTCCGTAAACACGTCGCGTGCGAACACTGCAACGGAACTGGCGCGGAGCCGGGCTCGAAACGCGTCACATGTCCTACCTGCCGAGGTGCCGGGCAGGTGCGCCGCTCGGGTGGAATTATCACGTTCACGCAGACCTGTCCGACGTGCGCGGGCACCGGGACAAGAATCGAAAAACCATGCACGACGTGTCGCGGCGACGGCCGGACACTGAAGACGACGAAGCTCAACGTTCGGATTCCGCCAGGCGTGGACAATGGTTCCCGACTGCGTTCTTCCGGTAACGGAGAAGCGGGTGTGGCGGGCGGTCAGACGGGCGATCTCTACATTGTTATATCGGTCAAGGAGCACGAGCTCTTTGAGCGGCAAGGCGACGATCTCTTTTGCGAGATCCCGATCAAATTCACGCTCGCGTCACTCGGTGGAAGCATCGAAGTACCGACGCTGTTCGGCAAAGCCTCGCTCAAAATTCCAGTGGGAACGCAGAGTGGTACGACCTTCCGGTTGCGCGACAAAGGAATGCCGTCGCTCCGTGGTGGACGACAAGGGGATCAGCTCGTACGCGTGCACGTCGAAGTGCCGCAATCGTTGACACCGGAACAGAGAAAAATCTTGGAAGACTTTGCTCGAATCAGCGGCGACGCGAACGAGCCGACGTCGAAAACGTTTTTCGAAAAGGCGAAAAAGTTTTTCTGAGGAGGTAGAGGCTTTATTCCGTTCGCCGTGATCGATCAAAATCATCGGCGAATCACGCTGGTGGGTAATTCCGGCAGCGGCAAATCCACTTTAGCGGAACGGCTGGGCGAGAAATTTTCCCTGCCTGTCCGGCATCTCGACCGGATTTTATGGCATGCCAACTGGGAGTATTGTGACGCGGAGCGCTTTGCCCCACGGCATGATGCCTGGGTAACCGAATCGGCTTGGCTCATCGAGGGCGTCGGGCACTGGGATGCCCTGCTCAGGCGTTTCGCGGCAGCGGAGATGATTGTTTTTCTGGATACGCCGCGAGAGCTGTGTGTTGAACGAGCGAAACGCCGGATGAGCGAGGATAGTATTACGCCGAATCGTTTCATCGCGGATGGCTGTCGCTACGCTGCCGTGGCCAAGAAGCAGTGGGAGGTGATTGACTACTTTGACGCGAGTCTGCGGCCGGCGGTGCTGAAACTGCTCGCGGAAGATTTTCGTGCGAAGCCGCAAATTATCCTGAACGGCACTCTTTCGATCGAAGAATTGGTTGCGATGTTGTAGACAGAAAGCGCAGAGGTCCCGCTGTAAGGTGGAAAGCGCTAAGCGGTAAGCTTGATTTGAGGCAGGTAAATCCCGCCGAGCTTATCGCTTACAGCTTAGTGCTTACTGCTGCTCAGCTTCACATCCATCCACACGGCGAGGGCGAGGACCAGGCCGCGTGCGATGAATTTTAGCTCGGGCGAAACGGCGAGCAGCGTCATGCCATTGAGCAGCGAGGTCATGATGAGCGCGCCGAAGAGGACGCCCCAAACCGTGCCGCGCCCGCCTTTGAGCGCGGTGCCGCCGATCACGCACGCGGCAATCGCGTCGAGTTCCATCAGATCGCCCACGGTCGTGGTGGAAGATCCGGAGTAGGCGGTCATCATGAGTCCAGTCAGCGCGACGGTTACGCCCATGAGAACAAATGCGCCAATGATCACGCGATCGACCGCGATGCCGCTGAGCAACGCGGCCTCTTCGTTTCCGCCGATGGCATATAGGTATCGTCCGAACGGCGTGTGGCGGGTCAGAAAATAAACGGTGAACGCGGTTGCTCCGAGAATGAGCAACGAGAGCGGCACGCCGCGAAAATGATTACAGATGATCGCCACACCGATAAGAGCCGCAGCCGTGGCGAGCCATTTTGCCAGCGCGACGGGAAGAGAGGCGACGGGGAGTTCGTGTTGGCGACGCGCGGAACGGGCGCTCCATTGCAACCAGCCGAGCACGAGCGAAAGACCGGCAGCAACGACCAGACCGATGTTCGCCGGAAGATAATACGTCGTGAGCAGGGAGTAGAGGTTGTCCTCGTCGCCGCGGGAAACCGGAATCGTGGAGTTCTGAATCACGAGCCAGAACAAGCCTTTGAAAATCAGCAGGCCTCCGAGGGTGATGATAAAAGATGGAATGCGCTGCTTAACGATCAGCGTTCCCATCAATGACCAGAGAAGAACGGCGGCGACGAAGCCGGCGAACATCGCGAGTGGGGCAGACCAGTTGTGCTGAAACACGAGCACAGCCGCGAGACCGCCAATCAAACCGACGCCGCTGCCTACGGAGAGGTCGATGTTGCCCGTGAGGATGATCATGAACATCCCGAGCGCGAGCGTGGCGACGATGGAGAACTCGATGAGTAGCTGCGTGAGATTGCGCGATCCGAGAAAGGCCGGCTCTTTCACCGCGAAGAATGCCGCGATGGCGACAAGCGCGAGCGGCATCGCGAGATTTTTGAAAAAGGAGCTGGGCTTCATGAAAATTTAGGTGTGAGTAGGCGCGTGGCCCATCGCCGCGGCGAGCAGACGCTCTTGTGAAAATTCGGCGCGGGTGAATTCGCCGCCGATTTCCCCTTCATGCAGCATGATGATACGATCGCTCATGCCCATGAGTTCAGGCAGTTCGCTGGAAACAAGGATGACCGCTTTCCCTTCGGCAGTGAGGCGATTGATCAGCTCGTAAACCTCGAGCTTCGCGCCCACGTCGATGCCGCGCGTCGGCTCGTCGAGCATCACGACCGTAGGCTCCGTCATGAGCGCTTTGCCGAGCACGACCTTTTGCTGATTACCGCCGGAGAGACCGCCGACGCGGGCGTGTTGTCCGGGGGCCTTGATGCGGAGCGAATCGAAAAACGTTTGGTTGCGACGATGCTCGGCGGGCAAATTGATCTTTTGGGCGCGTCCGACGAATTGACGGAGGCAGGAGAGCGAGAGGTTGAATGCGATCTCTTGTTCGAGCACGAGGCCGTAGCGCCGGCGATCTTCGCTGACGAGCACAAGACCACGGCGAATGGAGGTGCGCGGATCGGGATCTTCGTACCGCGTGCCGCAGAGCGAGACTTCGCCCGACGTGCGATGACCCCACGCGCCGAAAAGATGCATCAGTAATTCCGTGCGACCTGCGCCCATCAGTCCGCCAAAACCCAACACCTCGCCCGCGCGCAACTCGAAATTAATTTCTCGAAGAAAGGGAAGGTCGCTTCTGTCGCGTGCAACGTTGAGGTTCTTGACGGCAAGTTGCACCGCTCCAGGAGCTGGCGAGCTCTTGCGCGGAAACAGATCTGAGATCTCGCGGCCGACCATGTGTCGAATCACCAACGGCACGGAGGCTTCAGCAGTTTGTACGGTGATGATGCTGGCGCCATCGCGCAGGACCGTGATGCGGTCGGCGATCGCGAAGACCTCGTCGAGTTTGTGGGAAATGTAGATGCACGCCGTGCCTTGTTCGCGCAGTCGCCGCAGGTGAGTGAGCAACACTTCAACTTCTTGTTCGGTGAGCGCGGCGGTCGGTTCGTCGAGGACGAGGACGCGAGTTTTCTTGTCCATCGCACGCACGATTTCGAGTAGCTGCTTGTGGCCGATACCGAGTGATCGGACCGGCGCTTCCGGCGCGATCGCCAGTCCAAAATCAGCGAGCAATTCGGCCGCGCGCCGGTTCATCTCCAACCAGTCGATCCGGACTCCGTGTCGCGGGGCTCGCCCGAGAAAAATATTTTCCGCGACACTGAGTTCATCGACGAGCGCGAACTCCTGCGTGATCACTGCGATGCCGGCAGCCTCGGCGTCGCGGATGTTTTTGAATTCGGCCAACCGGCCCTCCACCCGTAATTCACCCTCGTACGAGCCATGCGGATGGATGCCGGAGAGAAGTTTTATCAGCGTCGATTTACCTGCGCCGTTTTCGCCACAGAGAGCGTGGATCTCGCCCGCGCGCAGATCGAATGCGACCTCTTTCAGCGCGACAACGCCGGGGAATTTTTTCGTGAGGTTGTGAGCTTCGAGGAGAGGTGAAGGCATGTTAGCGGCGTCGTTGGGGCGCCGTGGCGTGATCGCGGTCCGGCACGACCGCCGTATCCTTACTTCAATGACTCCGCTGAATGAAAGCCATCGGCCACGACGGTGGATTGAAGGTTTTCTTTATCAACAGCGATGACCTTTTCAAAAATGGACGGCACTTGTTTCGCGCCGTTATCGACCGAGCTGGTGGCTTTCGGTTTCTCACCCCGGGCGATGCCCACGGCAATGTGAGCTGCGTTGGTGGCGAGCTCTTTCAATGGTTTGTAAACGGTCATCGCCTGCGTGCCGCGCAAGATGCGCTGGCAAGCGGCGAGGTCAGCGTCTTGTCCGGTGACGAGGACTTTGCCGGCGAGCCCTTCTTCGACGAGCGACTGAATCGCGCCGCCGGCCGTGCCATCATTCGAGACGAGAACACCATCGATTTCGCGGCCGGCCTTGGTGATCGCGGCGTTCATAATTTTCTTCGCGACCTCGGGTTTCCAGTCGAGCGCCCAGTCCTCGTGAACAACGGCAATTTTCCCGGATTTGATCAATGGATCGAGTACGTTGTCCTGACCCTGTTTAAAAAGTTTGGCGTTGTTGTCAGTAGGCGCGCCATAGATGCGCACGATGCGCGCAGGACGATCAGTTGGTAGATGAGCGACGAGATAGGTTGCCTGCGCTTCGCCAACTTTGACGTTGTCGAACGAGAGGTAGTAATCGACGTCGGCGTTAAGAATCAGTCGATCGTAGGAGATGACCGGAATTTTCGCCTCATTGGCGGATTTGACGGCACGCGTCATCGCTGCGCCGTTATGAGGAACGATCACGAGCACGTCGACGCCCCGACTGATAAGTGATTCGACATCGCGCACCTGACGGGTGTCATCGCTATTGGCGGATTGAACGATGACTTTTGCGCCGAGTTTTTGCGCGGCAGCCGTGAAGGTGTCGCGATCGTGCTGCCAGCGTTCCTCTTTTAGCGTGTCGAGAGAGAGGCCGATCAGGGGCTGCGTCGGCGAGGCGAACACCGCCGGCTTAAAAGCAAAACTGGCGGAGACCGCCGCGATCAGGACAATGAGGAGGCGGGGAGTGCGGGTATTCATGCGGGGTTTCAAGGAGAGCACGGATCAATGGTTTTACAACCGTGAGTAAGAGGTGAAATCGTTTCGATGGGCGTGCAGCAGACAATTCTTTAATTTCGGCCGGCAGAAAGAAGCCGCGGTTCATCGTTGGAAATGAGCGGCTCGAGCGAATCGATGGATCAAATGGAATAGCCGAAGTCGTGATTCGCACGAATCTCATCGCCAACGCGGAATCGACGCGAAAAATTACGAGCTCATGCGTGTTGTTCTCCTTGGTTCAGGCCGCGGCTCGAATGCTGAGGCAATTCTCGTCGCTCAACAATCAGGGCGGCTCGGTCGTGCGGAAGTGGTTCAGATTTTTTCCGATCGGCCGGACGCAGGAATATTGGCGCTCGGGCCGCGTTTTGGAGTTCCGGCTACCTTTGTCGATCCAGCGCCGTTCAAGACGAAGTTGGAAGGCGCGGGCGAGGAGCGCATGATTGCCGCAATCAATGAGAGCGCGGCGGATTTGGTGGTGCTGGCGGGATTCATGAGAGTGCTGAAGCCGGCGTTTCTGACCGCATTCGCGGGGCGGGTGATCAATCTTCATCCGAGTTTGCTGCCGAGCTTCCCGGGGCTGGACGGCATCGGCCAGGCGTGGCGGCGCGGCGTTAAGATCACAGGCTGTACGGTGCACTACGTGACGCTCGAGGTGGACGGCGGCCCGATCATCGATCAGGCGGCCGTGCGTATTGAGGCGACGGACACGTTGGAAACGTTAACCGCGAAGATCCACGCAGCCGAGCATGTGTTATTGCCGGCAGTGATCGCGCAATTGAGCGAATAACCACGCCAGGGGACTTGATTATGGCGGTTAAATCGAACGCGAGCTTGTCAGAAATGAAGATCGAGATCCCTGTGACCGCGGCGGAGGAGGCGAATGACGTGCTGTTGGCGCTTGAGAACGAGCGATGGAGCGTACTGGAAGATGTCATCGCGCAACGGGCG
>CBRAFL010000027.1:0-26662 GCA_967755055.1 uncultured bacterium | reverse complement strand
CACCCCGTGCGCTGCAGCGCCGGATAGCTGAAGGCGAAAAAGTGCACCGCGTTCAATGCGAAGTGCGTGAGAATACTCGCTTCGATTCGCCCCGTGCGTTGATAAATCCAGCCGTAGCCGAGTCCCGCAATCGTCGCGAGCGCGACGTACATCGCGCCACCGGCCGCGTGCGCCAGACCGAAGAGCACGGCCGCCGCTCCGAGTGCGAGCAGCTGCCCGCGCGGGATGTTTGCGCACAAGCGCTGAAGCTGCGCCTGGACGAGGCCGCGGAAGAAGGCCTCTTCCGCCACGCACGTAAAGACAAGGTTCACCCCGAGCCACAGCCAGGTCTCGGCCGGAAATTTCGGATCGAAGCGTACGTAACCCGCCGCGACTGACAGCAGCATCATCAGCGCGATCAATCCTGCGGCCCACGGCGTAGCGGTGATCAGCATCGCACGCCACTCGCTTGCCCGGGCGATTCGCGCGTGACACCAACCCACGAGCAAGAGGCCGACTAGAGTTTTATCGTAGTTGAGGTAGAGCGTAAACGGGAGGGCGTCCGCGCTTAAGCGAACGCCGTCGATCACACGCACATTATTGAATCCAGGAAAGCGGTGAAGCATCAGGCCCACCGCGAGTATCAAGATCACAACCACGGATGCCACGAACTGAGCCCGGCTGGCCTGCGGCCGTGAAAACGCATACGCCGCCGCTGCGAACGCAGCGATTCCCACCAACGCGATCGGTTCGACGACGCCCGAGATGAGCGCCGCCACGAGTGAAGCGGCGCCGAACAGCGACCAGAGATTCCGACGAAAAAACGACGTGTGCTCAACGCCGCCGAACCAGAGCGAAAGAATAGCGAGCGTCAGTAAGGTGAAAGTCAGGACCACGCCGCACGCTACGAAACGAGGTCCGGCGTTTACACGCTCTTTTCTGTGCGACGTTCGACCCTACCGCTACCATGGTCACTTCTGTGTCGGCCTTGAATCGAATCCGGGTAGGTTGCGCGCTCGCCGCGCCACGGATTTCGAACCGTTGTGCGACGAGCGCACCACCTACTCAGGCGGAGGGACGACGTCCACGTCGTCCGGATTCCGCGAAGCGGAACCATCTGATTATCGGAACGGACCGGACGGAGCCGGTCCCTCCGCCGCTGTTCGGGGCGAATCGCCCCGCGGCTCACCGGGACGGTTCGCCCTACCCGGGATCGCCCTACCCGGAATCAAACGGATCAGGACCGCGTGTCCGAGGTGTCCCACGCGGTGACGATCACGAGCGCGACGAGAACAAAGGTGAGAGTGATCATGGAATTTGTGCGGTTGAATGGTGAGCAAAGCGCCCGCGAGCGGGCTGCCTACGTTTTCGGTTGCGAGAGCGAAGCGGTGAGAGCGACGTCGGCGGTGGATTGATGCCAGCCGCCGCCGAGCGCTTTGATCAGCGCGACGTGCGTGACCCAGCGCTGGCCGGCGAGACGCGCGTCGGCGCGTTCGACGTCCAACGCGGTGCGTTGCGCGTCGATCACTTCAAGGTAACCCACGAACCCGGCATCATAGCGTTTCTGTGAAAGACTCGCGCCACGCCGTGCGCTCGCCACCGCTCGCGCTTGCGCGTTCGCTTCGTCGGCGAGCAGTCGCGACGCAGTCAACGCGTCCTGCACTTCACGGAAAGCGATCAGCACCTGCTGACGGTAATGGGCGACGGACTCCTCGAACGCCGCGCGGCTGCGAGCGAGATTCGCGCGATTGCGGCCGCCTTGGAAAATCGGCAGATAAAGACTCGGCCCGATCGACCAGATGCGGCTGTCGCTTTTGAAAAGATTATCCACGTCGGCGCTCGCATATCCCGCGCTGCCCGTGAGCGAAATCGCCGGAAAGAACGCGGCCTTCGCCACACCGATTCGTGCGTTCGCCGCGGCGAGCGTGCGCTCGGCCGCCGCGATGTCGGGGCGCCGTTCGAGCAGATCACTCGGCAATCCAGAAGGGATTGTTGGCGGCGTGGAGCCCGACAGCGCGAGCGTTGAAAACTCAAAACTACTCGCGGGTTCGCCGACCAAAACAGCGAGCGCGTTTTGCAGCGCGGCGCGTTGATTCGCAAGCGCAGCGGCCTCGGCTTCGGTCGCAGCGAGCTCGGTTTCCGAGCGCGCCACGTCGAAATCAGTCGCAGTGCCATTTCGCTGGCGCGACAAAACGAGATCGAGCGCACGGCGACGAAGGCCGACCCCGTTTCTCACGAGTCCGATTTCGGTGTCGAGTGCGCGCAACGAGAAATAGTTCGTCGCCACATCAGCAGTGAGTGCGAGGCGAACGGCTTCGAACGTGGCCGCAGTCGCAGCGGCATCGGCGCGGGCGCTTTCGTTCGAGCGACGCACGCGGCCGAAAAGATCGAGTTCCCACGTGCTATCGAGTGCGCCGCGATAAGTGGTGGTTTGCTGATGCGGCAAGGTATTGTCGGTCGTGCCCGAGGTGCGCTCGCGCGTGACCGAGGGATTGAGCGCGATCGAAGGAAAATACGCGCTGCGCGCCAGGCCGGCGGACGCGCGGGCTTGTTCAACCCGTGCGGCTGAAGCGCGGAGATCTTGATTCGCGGCGAGTGCGCGGGCTTCCAGATCGTCGAGTGTGGCATCGCCGTAAATTTTCCACCACTCTCCGCGCACGAGGCCGTCGGCCGGCGCGCCGGTTTTCCAAGTGCCGAGACTTTCGGCGTCGCGATAGGCCGTCGGCGCGGACAGAGATGGACGGGAATAATCGGGACCGATGCTCGGAAGTTCGCTCGACAGACCCAGGGTGGGCGCAGCAAGCGCAGCGGCAGTCGCGGCGAAAGAGAACAGGAAGTGTTTCATAAAGGTTGAATTTTTCGAGGACACGGTGGTTGGAGAGATAGATTGTTGTCGGACGTGAGCACGGGAATCGGAGCCCAACGGTGGCGGCGAATTCAATTCAGGTCGCGAAGGTGCGTTGGCCCCATTGGGCCGTGGCTGTCATCGCCGTCTCGGTGCGCGTTGCCCGTTGGTTGAACGCGGTGCGAAACCGGCGATCGTCGACGACGAACGGCGCCTTGAAGAGGTAGGTCATCTCCACGAGTTCGTGGAGAATCGGAATCTGCTGTCCCAGTTCGGCCAGTGTCTCGTCGCTCAAGATTTCGACGGCGGTGTTTTTTCCAAGCACACGCTGGAGCCGGCCGATCTTCACCCGGGTCGTCTCCGCATCGAGCACCGGCAGGTGCCAGATTTTTCCCAATGCCTCGTCGCGTGTGCCGAGCGTCGCGAGGCCGGCCGCGACATCGGGCGAATACGAATACGAGCGCAGCCAATCGGGATCACCGATGACCTGAACCGGCTCGCCGGACAAAGTGCGCCGGTAAAAATCGTCGTGAAAAATGACCGCGATGGTGGTGCCGGGACCGACGAAATCGCTAGCGCGGCCGATGGCGACGCGCACGTCGCCGGCCCGGTGCGCGGCCATGATTTCCTCGGCGAGACGGGCACGCAGCTCGCCTTTCCGACTGACCGGATTCACGGGCGTGTCTTCATCGAAGGAGGTCGCCGGGACGCGGCCATACATATACATGTTGTCGAGGACGACGTAGCGTGCGCGGGCTTTCACCGCGCCGTGTAAACCGCCGCGCCAGACTCGGGCCAGCTCGCTGAGCCATTTTTCGTAGGGCGGCGCAGAGCACTGATAAACGACCGCGGCGCCACGCGTCGCTTCCTCGGCGAAACGCAAGTCGCCGAGATCGCCCCGAACCCAATCGAGGTTGGGCCGCCGCGGGCCTGGTTCACTGCGACGCACGAGCCGGACGCGATGGCCGGCGTCGAGCAGGCGATCGGCGAGCAAAGTCGCGATTTGGCCGGCGCCGAGAATCACGTGCAGCGGGGGCAAAGCTGGCGTGGGCTTGGTGTTCATTGAGGTGGTTGTTTGCACGGGTGTTTCGGTGGTCGAATTCATGCTTCGGCCTCCGTTACGATTTCAGAGCGCAGAGTATCGATCGCCGGCGCGGCGTCCCGTGCCGCGGCATGGCGGCGGCGCGTGAATCGCAGGAGCAAAAACGCGCTCGCTTCGCAGGTCGCGCCCACCCACCCCAGTTCGCTCAACCCTCCGTGCGCGACGACGAGCGAGCCGAGCAGCGCGCCGAGCGAAGCGCCGAGATAGATCGCCGAGGAGTTGAGCGAAAGCGTGATCGGCGCAAGCTTCGGAGCCAGCGTGACGATGTGCGCCTGTTGCGCAGATGGAAAAGAAAAGCCCACGAAGCCCCACAGGGCGATCAGCGGCACGACGAGCCAGCGAGCGGCCTCCGGCGAAAAAAGCGTGCCCACCAGCGAGAGCAGCGCAAACAATCCGACCATTCCAGCCAGCACTGGCGCGATGACCCGGCGCGGCCCGAGCCGATCCGTGGCGAGTCCCGAGAGAAAGTTACCCACCGTGCTGCCGAGGCCGAAGAGGAACAACACGAGCGCCACCGCGTCACCGGTGAGATGAGTGGTCCGTTGAAGAAACGGCGCGAGATACGAGTAAATCGTGTAAACACCCGAAAGCGTGACGACGGTGACGGCGAGGGTCGCCAGCACTTCGGGCTGACGCGCGATGGCGATGCGTTCAGCGAGGGTCACCACGCTGGATGGACGGATCTTTTTCAACGTAAACGCGAGGCCGGTCAGCGCGACCGCGGCGAGCCCGGCGACGCCGATGAAGATGAAGCGCCAGCCGAAATGTTCACCGAGCAGCACACCGATTGGCGCTCCGATCACCATGGCGACGGTGAGGCCGCCGTAGATGATTGAGAGCGCACGGCCGCGATGCTCGGCGTGAGTTGCCGCCACGGCATAGGCACTCGCCGCCGGCATGAATGTCCCCGCAGAGAGCCCGAGTCCGATGCGAGCGGTGAGCAGAAGTGCGTAGGAGTGTGCGAGCGCTGCGACAAGGTTGAACACGCCGAAGGCGGCGATCGAAAAAAGCAGCAGCCGGCGACGCTCCATATCACCAGTCGCCACCGCGATGAGCGGTGAGCCAATGGCAAAGGTCAGCGCGAAGGCGGTGATCAACTGGCCGGCGATCGGCAACGTCACGCCGAGATCGGATGCGATCGTCGGCAACACGCCCGCGACCACGTAGCCCTCAGTGCCGATCGCGAAGGCGCCAAGCGCAAGACAGAGAAGTTTGGGCAGTGAATTCATTGTACGGGTGAAAATGGGAGGCGGGACCGCTGGGCCCGCCGCGAGAAGTGTATTGTTGTATGTCACTCCCGGATACGACGCGCCCAGCGGTCGCGGCTACCCGGTGTGGGTATCACCTCGCGGTGAATCCGCCGTCGACGAGCAGGTCGTGACCGGTGATGAAGGTGGCTCCCGGCGCGCTCAGGAAGAGGACGGCGTCGGCGACTTCCTCGACGGAACCGACGCGGCCGGCAGGATGCATCGCCGCGATCTGTTGCTTCGTATCGCTCTCGCCGCTACCAAAGGCGCGGTCGAGCATTTCGGTTTGTATCGCCGCGGGTGAGACAGAGTTCACACGAATCTTGTGCGGCGCGTATTCGAGCGCGGCCGATTTGGTGAGCCCGATCACCGCGTGTTTGCTCGCGGTGTAGAGACTGAACCCCGGGAACCCGATGCTGCCAGCGACAGAGGACGTGTTCACGATCGAACCGCCGCCCTGTTTCAGCATCGCTGGAATTTGATACTTCAAGGAGAGGAACACTCCTTTGACGTTGGCGTCGAAGATAAGTTTGTAATTTTCGGAAGTCTGTTCGGTTACCGGACCGAGCGTGCCTTCGACGCCGGCGTTATTGAACGCGATGTCGAGCCGGCCGTAACGTTCGAGCGTGCGCGTGACCAGCGCGGCGACTTGCTCCTCGCTCGTGACGTCGGTCTTGACGAAGAGTGCATCGCCGCCGGTGGCTTTGATTTCGGCGACGACAGCGTTGCCTTCTTTTTCGCGGCGGCCGGAGACAACGACCTTTGCGCCTTCGCGGGCGTAAGCGATCGCAGCAGCGCGGCCGATGCCGGAAGTGCCGCCGGTGACGAGGGCGACCTGGTTGGAGAAGCGGAGAGAACTACCGTTATTCGAGGACATGGGACTGTGGTGGTTGATGGTTGTTGAACGGAAAAAAGAGCGGGACGGCCTCAGCGAGCCGTGAAGCCACCGTCGACGAGGAGATCGTGACCGGTGACAAACGAAGCGCCGGGCGAGCAGAGCCAAAGGACCGCCGATGCGACTTCCTCGGGCGTGCCGACGCGGCCGACCGGGTGCTGATCAGCCATCGCCTTCTTGGCCTCGGTCTCACCTTCGCCGAACAGCGAGTCGAACATCGGCGTCTGGATTCCCGCGGGCGACACGCTGTTCACGCGGACGCCTGCCTGCGCAAACTCGAGAGCGGCCGACTTGGTTAGGCCGACGACGGCATGCTTGCTCGCGACGTAGAGACCGACGTTCGGGAAACCGATGCTGCCGCCGATCGAGGCGTTGTTCACGATCGCGCCGCCGCCGTGTTTCAGCATCGCGGGGATCTGGTGTTTCATCGAGAGAAAGACTCCCTTCACATTGCTGTCGAAGATCGCCGTATACGTTTCCGTGGTGTGATCGGGAATCATCGCGGCCGGGCCGAGCAGCCCGGCGTTGTTGAACGCGATGTCGAGCCGGCCGTAGTGATGGAGGGTGCGCGCGATGAGCGTGACGATCTGTTCTTCACTCGTGATGTCGGTCTTGACGAAGAGCGCATCGCCGCCGGCGGCTTTGATTTCGGCGACAACAGCGTTGCCTTCAGGCGCGCGACGACCGGCGACGACGACCTTTGCGCCCTCGCGAGCGTAAGCGATGGCAGCGGCGCGACCAATGCCGGACGTGGCGCCGGTGACGAGCGCGACTTGGTTGGAGAAACGAAAGGAGTGATTTTGAGAATGAGAGGACATGAGTGATAAATTTGGGCGAAGAGAGAGAGTGAGTGAGAAAAACGTCCCGCTGCTCACGCAGCGGGCTACGGACTGAGGCGTAGCCCTGCGCGGGAGCGCAGGGCTCCGGTGCCATCACGCGTGTTCGGGCGTGGCGGTTGGCAGTGCGACGGGCGCGGGTTTGCGGACGCCGAGCTTTTCGAGAACCGTGTAGAAGACTGGCGTGAGGAAGAGGCCGAAGATCGTGACGCCGATCATGCCGGAGAAGACCGCGATGCCCATGGCACGACGCATTTCGGAGCCGGCGCCGGTGCTGACGACGAGCGGAAATACACCCGCGATGAACGCGATCGACGTCATCAGAATCGGACGCAACCGGAGGCGCGCGGCGTCGAGTGCGGCGTCGACGATGCTCTCGCCTTCCTCACGGCGCTTGAGCGCGAACTCAACGATCAGGATCGCGTTTTTCGCGGCGAGCCCGATGAGCACGATCAGACCGATCTGCGTGAAGACGTTGTTCTCGCCACTCGTGAGCCAGAGTCCGACGAACGCGGAGAACAGCGCCATCGGCACGATCAGGATGACCGCGAACGGGAGACGGAAGCTCTCGTACTGCGCGGCGAGAACGAGGAACACGAGGAGGATGCTGATCGGAAACACGAGCACGCCGGTGTTGCCCGCGATGATTTTCTGGAAGGTGAGTTCCGTCCAATCGAGCACCATGCCCTTCGGCAGATTTTCCTTCGCGAGTTTTTCCATCAACGCCTCGGCCTGGCCGGAGCTGAAGCCGGGCGCGGCGGCGCCGTTGATCTCGGCAGCGGGATAACCGTTGTAGCGCATCACGCGATCGGGGCCGTAGGTCTCGTTGACCTTCACGAGCGCGCCGAGCGGCACGAGTTCGCCGGCCGAGTTACGCGTCTTCAGATGAAGCACATCCTCGGCCCGCGCACGGAACTGCGCATCGGCTTGCGCGACGACTTGGTAGGTGCGGCCGAAGCGGTTGAAATCGTTGACGTAGAGCGAACCGAGATTGATCTGCATCGTCTCGAAGAGATTTTGCAGCGGCACGCCCATGAGCTTCGCTTTCGTGCGATCGACGTCGGCGTCGAGTTGCGGCGTGTTGATCGTGAAGCTGGTGAAGAGGCCCGCGAGACCGGGCGTCTCGTAGCCTTTCGCGATCAGGCCCTGCGTCGCGTTATAGAGCGCATCGAGTCCGTGATCGCCGCGGTCTTCGACGTAGGCTTTGAAACCGCCGATCGTGCCGAGACCCTGCACGGGCGGCGGCGGGAAGATCGCGATGAACGCGTCCTGGATCGAACCGAACTCGCGCTGGAGTTGCTGCGCGATCGCCTGGCCGGAGAGCTCTTTCGTTTTGCGATCTTCGAACGGCTTGAGCGCGACGAAGACGATGCCGCTGTTGGGCGAGTTCGTGAAGCCGTTGATCGAGAGACCGGGGAACGCGATGGCGTTTTCCGCGCCGGGATGCTTCAACGCGATCTCGCTCATGCGGCGGATGACGGCGTCGGTGCGCTCGAGTGAGGCGGAAGCCGGAAGCTGCGCGAACGCGACGAGATATTGCTTATCTTGCGTCGGCACGAAACCCATTGGGATTTTCTTGAAGAGCACCGCGGTCGCGCCGAGCAGGCCGACGTAGATCACGAGCGAAATCGCGGAGAGACGCAGGAGACGCGCGACGCCGTTGGAATATTTGTGCGACGCCCACTCGAAGAACCGGTTGAACGGGCGGAAGAACCAGCCGAAGGCGAAATCCATGCCGCGGGTGAGCGCGTCTTTCGGCGCATGGTGGCCCTTGAGCAGCAGCGCGCTAAGCGCGGGTGAAAGCGTGAGCGAGTTGAACGCGGAGATAACGGTCGAGATCGCGATCGTGATGGCGAATTGCTTGTAGAACTGGCCGGTCAATCCGCTGATGAACGCGGTCGGAATGAACACCGCGGAGAGCACGAGCGCCGTGGCGACGATCGGGCCGGTGACTTCACGCATCGCCTGCTTCGTGGCCTCGAACGGAGTTTTCCCGAGCGCGATGTTACGCTCGACGTTTTCAACGACCACGATCGCGTCGTCCACGACGATGCCGATCGCGAGCACGAGGCCGAAGAGCGAGAGCGCGTTGATGGAAAACCCGAGGGCGTTCATCACCGCAAACGTGCCGACGAGCGACACCGGCACCGCGGCGAGCGGAATGATCGAGGCGCGCCACGTCTGCAGGAAGAGGATCACGACGAGCACCACGAGCACGATGGCTTCGAGCAACGTATGGACGACGGCTTCGATCGAGCGGCGAACGAAGATCGTCGGATCGTAGACGATGTCGTACTCAAGACCGTCGGGGAAATTTTTCTTCATCTCCGCCATGGTCGAGCGCACGGCGTCGGAGGTGGCGATGGCGTTGGAGCCGGGAAGCTGCGCGATCGGGAGCGCAACAGCGGGCTTGTTGTTGAGGAGCGAACGTAGTGCGTATTCGGATGCGCCGAGTTCGAGGCGGGCGACGTCGCGCAGGAGAACGCGTTCGCCGTGGTCGCCGGTTTTCACAACGATGGCGCCGAATTCCTCTTCGCTCGCGAGACGGCCCTTCGTGTTGATCAAAAGTTCAGTGTCCACGGGCCGCGAAGTCGGCTGCTGGCCCACACCACCGGCGGCGACCTGTACGTTCTGCTCGCGAATGGCGGCGACGACATCGGACGCGGTGAGCCCGCGGGCAGCGATTTTTTCGGGATCAAGCCAGACGCGCATCGCGTAATCGCCGGAACCGAAGACCCGCACCTGACCGACGCCGGGGAGACGCGCGAGGACGTCCTTCACCTGGAGCGTCGCGTAATTGCGGACGTAGATGTCATCATAGCGTTTGTCGGGCGAGAAAAGGTGCACGACCATCAGAAGGTCGGGCGACGTCTTCGTCGTGGTGACGCCGAGACGGCGGACTTCCTCGGGGAGTTTCGGCTCGGCTTGGGCGACGCGGTTCTGCACCTGCACCTGGGCGTTATCGAGATTGGTGCCGATCTTGAACGTGATGGTGAGCGTCATCACGCCGTCGCTCGTAGCCTGTGAGAACATGTAGATCGAGTTCTCGACGCCGTTGATCGCCTGCTCGAGTGGCGCGGCGACGGTGTCGGAAATCGTCTTGGGATTGGCGCCCGGATAGACGGCGCGAACGACGACGGTCGGCGGAACGACCTCGGGATATTCGCTGATCGGCAGGCGCGAGAGCGAAATCGCGCCGACGAGGAAGATAACGATCGAAAGCACGCCGGCGAAAATCGGGCGCTTGATGAAAAAATCGGAGAAGTTCATGGCGGGTGAGTGCGAGAGGCAGACGTGGGCGGGCAAAGCGGTGGCTGGAGAGTGCGAAGGGCGACTCGTATAGCCGCGCCGGATACGGCGCGGTTGTTGACCGCACCGCACGCTAACGCGTGCGGCTACGGTGAAGTGCGGCTACGATGGAGTGCGGTTACGACGGAGTGTGTTTAGCGGGCGGCGACGGCGGTGCCGGAATGGCTGGGAGCAGGAACCGCGGCGACGGCGACCTCGGCATCGACCGTCATGCCCGGGCGGACACGTTGGAGGCCGTTGACAATGACGCGCTCACCGGAGTTCAGCCCGGAGCGGACAACGCGCAGGCCGTCGCCGACCGTGCCACCGAGTTTGACGGTGCGATACACGGCTTTGTTGTCGGGCGCGACGGCGAGGACGAATTTCTGGCTCTGGTCCGTGCCGATCGCGCGCTCGCTGATCAGCAACGTTGGCTGTGGCTTGCCGACCGGGACCCGCACGCGGGCGAACATGCCGGGCAGGAGCGATTGGTCTTCGTTCGGGAAAACCATGCGCAACACGAGCGAGCCGGTGGAAGGATTGAGGCGGTTATCCGCGGACTCGATGAACCCGTGACGCGGGAAACCGGTTTCATCGGAGAGTGCGAGGTCGACTGGGACGCGACCACCGACGGTCACGAGACGGCCGTCGCGTTGAAGGCGGTTGAACTTGAGCACGGTGGTTTCGTCGATGTCGGCGTAAACGAACGCGTCGCCGACAGAGACGATGGTCGTGAGCAACGTGGCGTTGCCCGGCGAGCCGGAGACGAGATTACCCGCGGTCACGTAAGCGCGACTGATGCGGCCGGCGATCGGCGCGCGAACCTGCGTGTGTTCGAGATCGAGGCGGGCCGTGGCGAGCGAAGCGCGAGCCTCGGCGGCGCGGGCGCGGCGGCTCTCGGCCTCCTCGTTCGAGATCGCGGACGCGGCGAGCAGGTCCTCGGCGCGGGCTGCCTCGCGTTCGGCGACGGCGGCATGCGCGTTGGCGAGATCGAACTGCGCTTGATACCAGCGCGGATCGATCGTGAAGAGCACGTCGTCTTTTTTGACGAACTGGCCGGAGCGGAAATTGACCGCATCGAGATGGCCGGAAACGCGCGCCCGAAGTTCGACGGTCTCGGTAGCGTCAACGCGACCGGTGAACTCCTCGTATTCGGTGAGCACCTTCTCCTCGACCGCAGCGACGGTGACTTTCGGCGCGGGCGGCGCGGCGGGCGCGGCCGTTTCAGCGGCGACGAGATGGTTGGTGGTAACGGAGTAGACAACGAGGCCGCCCACGAGCGCGAGGCTCGCGAGGACGACGGAGGCACGGCGCAGTCGCCGGGGATTCGAACGAACGTGGTTAGTGGCGGGAGGAGTGATCATGGTGCGTGTGATTGAGTGGTGTGAAAATGGAGGCCGGTGAGCGCTCATTCGTGGTAACGCGTGAGCGAGCTCTGCAGACGATCGAGCAAGGATGAGCTCCTCTGCAGTCCTGAGATCGGGGAATCCGTGATCGAGCTGAACGTCGGCAGATCGCCACGTACGTGACGGGCCGTGAGGCCGAGCATCAGGCGACGATCGCTGACGGGAGCGAGGCGGCTGCGGAAATGAGTTACGGGCGAAAAATCGAGTCGAGTATTCTTGGACATGACAGGTGATAGCTTGAGTAGTTTACTAGTTAGTTAGAGTCTGGGTCGAAAAAATGCGCCCGAAGGCGTGCGCTCGGAGGCGAATCAGCGGTGATCAGTGACCGGCGGCTGCGGCTGGGACCGGCGCGGGTGTTTTCACGCGAAGGAGACCGAGCGCCATCTTTGGCAAGTCGCGCAACGGCTCAGGGTCGTTCATGATACGGGACTGGCTGACCAATCCGTCAATCAAGGCCACGAGCGCGCAGGTCGCCTGGGCAGGATCGCAAGGTTCGATAACACCCTCTCGGAGAGCGTCACGAATCGTCGATTCATAGTAGCGCCGCTTGCGGCTCATGACTTCACGGATCTTCGCGACAACGTCGATTTCGTTGGTACTTACCTCTGAGCCGACCGAGCAAACCGGACAGCCCAGGACTTTGCCGGTACGGGCTTTTGCGGCAGCTTGTTTGCCGTAAATGGATTCGAAATAGGTCGTAAGCCGAGTCAGCGGATCCACCGAAGGCGAAAACATCCGATCGAGGGTCGGCTTCCAGTCCGTCTCCCAAATTTTCTCCATCGCGGCGACGGCCAGCTCGGCTTTCGAATCGAAGAAGTAATAGAAACTACCCTTCTTGACGCCGGCCTTGTTGCAGATGTCGTCAATCGTGACGGCACCGTAGCTCTCTTCCCACAAGAGGGCGAGAGCGGCGTCCTTCAGACGATCGTCGGCATCAGATGTTCTTCCCATGGGCAAGATGGATAGTTGACTAGTTGTCTATAGCAAGCGCTTTTTCGAAAGATTTCCTAAATCAGGGTTTCCCGTATGCTGCGGATTGTTGATCGTTCGCAGCTAAGTTCGAGCGTAACGCAATCGGGAATAGTGGTAGGGCGAGGCGTCCCGCCGTGCCGTGCGGTCGAAGCTTTATCAAGAGGCGATGGCCGAGTTTTGTTGGCCGGCAGGAAGACGGCTCACCGAGGACGGTTCGCCCTACCCGTCAAACCTCATGGCTTGCCGCCGCGTTTTTGACGGGTCTAGCTGCTCCTCCAAAATGAAATCTTTGCACTGTGCCGCCATCGACCTCGGCGCTACGAGCGGACGCGTAATCGTCGGAACGTGGGCCAAAAACCGTCTCACGCTCACCGAAATTCATCGTTTTCCCAACTCGTTCCACTCACTCGGAGTTCACGATTATTGGAATTTGCCAGGCTTGTGGTCAGAGGTGCAAACGGGCCTGCGCAAAGCCGCAGAGCAGTTTCCAAATCTCGCGTCCGTCGGCGTCGACACATGGGGCGTCGATTACGTGCTCGTCAACGACGAAGGCCGGCTCGTTTTCCCGGCGCACGCCTACCGCGACGCCCGCACCCAACCTGGTTTGAAGCGCCTCGCGAATACACGTGCGGCGCTCGAACGCACCTACGCGGCGACCGGCATCGCGAATGTATTTTATAACTCGAGTCTCCAACTTGCAGAGACTGTCGCGAACTGCCCCGCAATCGAAGATCTCGCAACGCGCTGCCTGTTTCTTCCGGACTATTTTAGTTTTCTCCTCTCTGGCCGGATGGAAAACGAGTTCACGATGGCGAGCACAACGCAATTGATCGACGTACACTCGACCGACTGGTCGCGCCCTACCCTCGATTATTTTCGCATTCCCGCGCAGTGGTTCACGAAGCCGGTGCTGTCCGGCACGAAGCTCGGTCGGGTAAAAAATTTTCCCGCGCTCAAGCACACGCAGGTCATCGCCGTTCCCGGCCACGACACCGCGGCCGCTTACGATGCGATGCCAGCGGATCCGGCGGGCGGCGATCTCTACATCAGCTCCGGCACCTGGTCGCTCGTTGGTTTCGAAAGCGATCAACCCGTCCTCGGCGCCGAGGCACTGGCCGCGCGAATTTCGAATGAGCGCACAGGGGATGGCCGCTATCGTCCGCTCACGAATGTCATCGGTCTCTGGCTGCTCGAGCAAACGCTCAAAGAGTCAGCCGCCCGCCCGCGCAACGATGCAGAATGGACGAAGCTGATCCAGGCGGCTGAAAAACTCCCCGAGCCCGCCGTGCTCCTCGATGTCACGGATCCGGCCTTCAGCAATCCCGCGTCAATGCGCGCCGCCATCGATGCGCAGTTGAAGAAGAAAAAAGTTAGCCCGCCAAAGAATCTAGCCGGCTACACCCGTTTGATTTGCGCATCGCTCGGTCGCGGTCACGCGGAAGCGATGCGGACTTTCGAGCGACTCGCGCAACGGAAGTTCAAACGCATTCTCATCGTCGGTGGAGGATCGAAAAATCGCCTGCTCTGTCAGGCGACTGCGGATGCGGCGGGCGTGCCGGTGGTTTCGTTTTCGCTCGAAGGTACGGCTGTCGGCAACATCGCGAGTCAGCTCATCGCGTTGCGCGCGGTGAAAGATCTGGCGACGTTCCGTCGTCATCTCGCCGCCGAGATCAAACAGACCGAATACAAACCGCGCTGAAATCGTAGCCGCACGCCTTAGCGTGCGGAGTGCAGACCGCGCCGTAACCGGCGCGGCTATTTTCAGCTCTAAGCTCTAAGCCCTAAGCTATAAGCCTTCCCTCCCTTTTCCCCATGCCTTCCGCTAAAAATAACGCCACCGCCTATCGTCTTGCTCGTGAAGCCTACGCCGAACTCGGCGTCGACACCGATGCCGCCATCGCGCGCGCCACCGCCGTGCCGATCTCGCTTCATTGCTGGCAGGCCGATGATGTGCGTGGACTCGAGACGCCCAAAACCGGCGTCGATTCCGGCGGCATCATGGCGACCGGCGGCTATCCGGGTCGCGCGCGCAATGGCGATGAAATGCGCGCCGATCTCGACCTCGTCCTCAAACTTCTTCCCGGCGCCCAACGGCTCAATCTGCACGCGTTTTACGCCGAGACCGGCACCGAAGCGGTTGATCGCGACGAAATCACTCCCGCACATTTCGATGGCTGGCTCAACTGGGCCAAGACGCGAAGGATCGGTCTCGATTTTAATCCCACCTACTTTGCCCATCCCCACGCCAGCTCCGGATTCACCCTCTCGAGCGCGGATCGCGGCGTGCGAAAATTCTGGATCGATCACGGCCGTGCCTGTCGCGTCATCGCGCAACACTTCGCCAAAAAACTCGGCTCGCCCTGCGTGATCAATCATTGGATACCCGACGGCACCAAGGACCAGCCAGCCGATCGTTGGAATCCGCGAGCGCGCCTCGTTGAGTCGCTCGACGCGATTCTGAAAGACACGAAGGTCGACCGTCGCCAGTGTGTGGACGCAGTGGAGGGAAAACTCTTCGGCCTCGGCAGCGAAGACTACGTGGTCGGCTCGCACGAGTTCTATTACTCCTATGCGCAGAGCCGAAAAGTTGTGCCGTGCCTCGATCTCGGACATTATCACCCAACGGAATCCGTCGCGGATAAGGTTTCTGCGCTGATGCAGTTTCACCCAAAACTTCTCCTGCACACGAGCCGCCCCGTACGTTGGGACAGCGATCACGTGGTAATTCTCGACGACGCGGTGCGCGCGCTGTTCGCAGAGATCGCGCGCGGCGACGCGTTCGATCGCGTATTCGTGGCGCTGGATTTCTTCGATGCCTCCATCAATCGCATCGCCGCTTACGTCGTCGGCGCCCGTGCGACCCGTCAGGCCATTCTCCTCGGGCTGCTCGATCCGTCGAAAGCGTTGCGCGAAGCGGATGCCGGTGGACGTGGTCACGAGCGACTCGCGTTGATGGAGCACGCCAAGGCGATGCCATGGGGCGCCGTGTGGAACGAGCTCTGCACGCGTGCCAACGTTCCCACGGGGGCCGCCTGGTTGAGTGCGGTGGCGAGTTACGAGGCGGCGGTGCTCTCGAAGCGCTAACGCGCTGGCTGACTCGGCAAATCGAATACAGCGCACCACGTCACCCATCGATCGGCGGCGCGTGGAAGTGCGCCTCACCGCACGGGGCGAGGCGTTGATCGAGCCTTTCTGCCGTGCCGTGCATCTACAGGAGCTTCGTCAACTTGGTCCGGAGCTGCATCGTTTGATCGGATCCATTATTAAAAGTTAGCGGCGGCGGCGCCATCAGGTGCTCAATCGGGGCGTAAAGCCCCTCCTACAGCTTGCGATCGAGGCGCCGCACTCCCCAAATTTCGCGCAGGTCTTGGCAAGTGCTGCATAGCATATTTGCCGATTGCGAATACACTGCGCTCATGAAAACGATCCTTGCCCCAGTCGATTTCTCGGACGTCAGCGACCCCGTGGTTTCCGCTGCGGCAGCGCTCGCCAAAGCGGTCAAAGCCCGCCTCGTTCTCCTGACCGTGGTTCAACCACCCGTATTTACGGCTGAATACACCGCGCTGATGGACAACATCGCGGAAATCACCGCCCTCGGCGAAAAATCCGCCGCGAAACATCTCGAGAAACTGCAGGCGCGGCTCGCCCGCGATGGCGTCACCGTCGAGACCGTTCAATTCAGCGGCGCGCCGGTCGTCCACATCGTCGAGCAAGCGGAGAAATATGATGCCGACTATATTGTGATGGGCTCGCACGGACACACCGCCATTTACGATCTCCTCGTCGGCAGCACCACGCATGGCGTTTTGAAACGGGCCAAGTGTCCGGTGGTGATCGTTCCGCCGAAAGATCACGTTCAAAGGAAGTGAGCTGAGTTTTGAATCTGAGTAGCGGCAGGCCTCCGTGCCTGCCGTGATCGGAGATCGTAAATCGAAGATCGGAAATTGCGGATCGGAGTGCAGCAGGCGCGGAGGCACTGCCGCTACTATGAGCAAAGTGGATTCGAGGGCACCCGCGCGGACGCCCGCGGACTATGCGTCTTCAGTTAGCCGTCTCTCACCCCATCTCCACGTACATGAGCTCATCCGAATTAGAAACCATTGCCCAATCCCTCGTCGCGCCGGGCAAAGGAATTCTCGCAGCCGACGAAAGTGTGGGCACGATCGGGAAACGCTTCGCCAGCATTGATGTAACCTCCACCGAAGAAACTCGACGCGATTATCGCGAGTTATTGTTCACTGCTCCGGGGCTCGGCGCATTTATTAGCGGCGTCATTTTGTACGACGAAACGCTTCGCCAAAAAACTGCAAACGGAAGGCGCTTCGTCGAGGTGCTCACGGCTGCGGGAATAATTCCAGGAATAAAAGTCGATCTGGGAGCCAAGCCACTCGCCGGATTTCCGGGCGATAAAATCACCGAGGGATTGGACGGCCTGCGCGAACGACTGGCCGAGTACGCCACGCTGGGCGCTCGTTTCACCAAATGGCGCGCGGTCATCTCCATCGGCGCGAATAATCAGCCGAGCCGTACCGCGTTAATCGCCAACGCGCACGCGCTCGCCCGCTTCGCCGCGCTCAGCCAGGAGGCCGGTCTCGTGCCGATCGTCGAGCCGGAAGTGCTGATGGACGGCGGGCACACGATCGCGCGTCACTACGAAGTAACCGCGGCGGCATTGCAGAGCGTCTTCCCTGCTTTGATGGAACACCACGTCCGGCTCGAAGCGATGCTCCTGAAGCCCAATATGGTTCTCTCCGGCACGACGTGTCCGCAACCTGCCGACGTCGCCCAAGTCGCGGAGACGACGTTGCGATGCTTGCGACAAAACGTGCCCGCCGCGGTGCCAGGCATCGTCTTTCTTTCAGGAGGACAAAGTGACGTGCGCGCGACTGAACATCTGAACGCGGTCAACGTGTTTGATCGCGCGCCGTGGCAGTTGAGTTTTTCATATGGGCGCGCCCTGCAAGCCCCCGCTCTCAGCTTGTGGGCAGGAAAAAAGTCCAACGTTTCCGCGGCGCAAAAAGCGCTGGTGCATCGGGCACGTTGCAACTCTGCCGCGCGATCCGGTCTGTACTCGAGCGACATGGAGCATGCCGTGTTGGCGAGTTGAAAGAACGTATCGCCGTTCTCGATGAGGCGCTGCTGGAGGGCGCTGCTCCGTCAGCGCTGTTTGCGTTACGCCAGCTGCGACGGAGCGCAGCCCTCCAGGGCTTTCCCGCGCGCTGACACTCGTCGCACGTTTTTCGTCCCGCATTTGCCAACCCGCGCTGCCTCCCTACGCTGAGAGATGCCCTGTCGATCAGTCAGATCGCGTAAGCAAATTTGGCCATGAGCGATCTTCACATTCTGGTCGTGGACGACGATCGCGCGGTCTTGCAAGCGATCACGAGTTTTTTGTCGCGACGTGGTGATCATTGCGAAATCGCGAGCAACGGCGCGGATGCCCTCCTGCTCATGAGCGCACACGATTTCGACATCATGCTCACCGACATCTCGATGGGGGAAATGGACGGACTCGAGCTGACGCGCCGCGTAAAAAATCTTCGTCCGCAGACTGTCTGCATTCTCATGTCGGGCATGGGCACGCTGGTCGACCTCATCGCTGCGATGAAAATCGGGATATTCGATTTTCTCGACAAGCCGTTTAGCGACATCGGCGTCCTCGACATGGTGATCGAACGCGCCGCAGCCAGCCGGCGCCTCGTCCGGGAACGCGATGCGTTGTTCACGGATCTCCAACGGCAAAACGCGCGCTTGGAAAAGAGCCTCGCCCGTCTGCACGCCGCGTACGGTCAACTGCGGCAACAGGAGGAGACCCTGGAATCCGATCTTCGGCAGGCGCAACGCGTCCAACGCAAGCTGCTGCCTTCGGGATTTCCGCGTCTGCCCGGCGTCGATTTGTTTGGCTACTTCGGACCGTGCGAACGGCTCGGCGGCGATTTTTTTGGCACCGTGCCTCTCGGCGACGACCGACTGGCCGTCTATCTCGTGGACGTTGCGGGCCACGGGGTGAGCGCGGCGATGATCACGATTATTTTGCGCGAATTAATGCAACCCCGCCGCTCACACAATACGCGGCCCGATGTATTCGCGGAACCTGGACGCGCCCTCGCTTTTTTGAATCAAGCCTTGGTGGATGAAGCGTTCGATCCTCCGATCCTGGTCACCATGGTCTACGCCATGATCAACGTGCCGACCGGCCGGGTCACCCTCGCTGCGGCCGGGCATCCGCCGCCCATCGTAATTGATGGACCGAACCACGCCCGATTGCTGCCTGTAGCCGGACCGGTGCTGGGGCTGCCCGACGCCGGCGAATTCGCCACCACTGAAATCACGCTTCATCCGGGCGATTCGCTCCTGCTCTATTCCGACGGCGTCACGGAAGCCCGTCACTCCACCGGAAACGATTTCACGCCTGAGCAACTCTGCGGGATTCTCGCGAGTCAGCACACACGACGCGCGGCGCCGATCGCCTTCGCCCTGGAGGAAGCGCTGCAGAGTCATCTCAACGGACACGCGCCGGCGGACGACATGACATTTATCGTGATCAGTCGTAGCGCCGTTCAAGAAACCGGACCCGGGTTCAGCACGCAAAGCGCCTCGCCACTGATGGCCGGCTCCGTGCGGGTGGTACTTCCGCCGAGGATCGCTCACACGGGCGAATCGAACTCCGGCAGCTCCATTCACGGTGGTTGGAGCGCCGCGACCGCCGTGATTCATCTCACCGGACTAACCACGTGGCGCGCCGCGCCGGCGATGCGCGACATCCTCGCCCAAGCCGATTCGCAGGCCACTGGCCTTGTGCATGTCGAAATGGCCAATTGCCAGGCGCTCGATTCCACGATGCTCGGACTGCTTTATCAGTTCGCCAGCAAACTCGCGCTTCACCGCGCCTCTGAGCGTGTGGTCGCACAACTTCGCGAAATGGGAATTTACGGCTACTTCCAATTCAGCGAGGCCGCCGCTCCTGAAATCGACACACCGATCACCGTCACGTTGGAAGCGAACCAGGCCGCCTACGCCGAAATGATTCTCTCTGCTCACGAATCACTCATGGAAGTATCGGACGAAAATAAACAGAGATTCGAAGGCGTGGTCGCGTCGTTCGCCGCTAAACGCAGCGCGAGCCCGAACCCAAGCGAAACCGTTCAAGGGAATCCCTCGTAAGCGAACGGCGTCACGGGAAACAACGACCTTGTTTGCGCGTGCTGGTTTTTCAGCTCGTCATTGACACTACATTTCTGTTCGTACAGAAATGACTGCAATGACAACTCAATCGCCCGCCCGGCAAAAATTCATTCTTCATTGGGGGGAAATGGGCGTGCGCTGGGGCATCAATCGGACGGTCGCCCAGATTCACGCGTTGCTCTATTTGTCCCCGCGGCCACTGCCCGCTGACGAAATCATGGAGTCCCTCGACGTGGCGCGCTCCAACGTCAGCACCAGTCTGAAGGAATTGCAGAGCTGGGGTATCGTTCGTCTCGTCCACATCATGGGCGACAAGCGGGACCATTTTGAGGCACTGAAGGACACTTGGGAAATGTTTCGCATCATCGCAGATGAGCGCAAACGGCACGAAATCGATCCCACCCGCGCGCTGCTCCGTGAATGCCTCGACAAACCACGTGAGCTGGACGCTTACACACGCGAACGCCTGCAGGCCATGAATGATTTTTTCGAGGTCACCTCCACGTGGTATGAACAGGTCAGCAAATGGCCCCAGACCGTCGTGGTCCGCTTGCTCAAACTCGGCGACAAAGTTCTGAAACTCCTCGGCCTCGGAGCCGGATAATTTTTTGGCAGCCTATTTCTGTTTATTCAGAAATTACCGATGAAACATGCAGCCTTCCCCGCCCTGTTACCATCATTGTCCGACTCCGCGGCAGCGCCGAAGACCCCGACACTGCTCCGAGCCGGGGCGTGGTTCGTTGGAGATTGGACGGACATGCTCTTCGTCCATTTTTCGCTACCCGCCCGAGAGCTCGCGCCCCACGTGCCTTTTACCCTCGATCTGTTCGAGGGCGAGGCCTTCGTCAGCCTCGTCCTTTTTAAACTTCAGCGGATGCGGCCCGCCCGCTTGGGCGAGCTTGGTCGCCTGCTCTTTCGGCCGGTGTCAGACCACTGGTTTTTGAACGTTCGCACTTATGTTCAAGGTCCTGCGGGTCCCGGGATTCAATTCCTCTGCGAGTGGATTCCAAATCCACTCGCGCTCCACCTCGGCCCCCTCACCTACGGACTGCCTTATCGACGGGCCACGTTCGACGTGCGTCGGCACGGTCGTGACCGCGAAGCGATCACGACCGAAGTGCGGGGCTCGGCGGAACACGCGAATCTACGAATGGAGTTCGCGGCAAGGGACGTACCATCGGAGCCGTGCACGCCATTCACCGTGAATGAATTCCTCCTCGAACGATACACCGCCTATACTCATCGTCGCGGACGCGAACGGTTCTTCCGGGTGGCTCATGCTCCTTGGAACGTCACTCCGGCGCATAACCGTCATCTCGATACGTCGTTAGTCAGTCAGGTTTTTCCTTGGTTCAAAAATGCCCGCTATCACTCCGCGCACGTCACGCCCGGTGTGCGCGACGTGTTGATGGGGCCGCCAAGACCGTGCGTCCGCCACAGCTTCGCGGACGTAGGATCGATATCCGCCAATGCAATTTGATCCTTCGCCTGTCCGACCCAGCCGCGTGCACGGTGTACTTATCACCGGCGGCACTGGCTATATGGGGCGTGCGTTGGTTCCCGTGCTCCTCGCGCGCGGCCATCGCGTGAGGTTGTTGGTGCGGCCAGGCGCAGAATCAAAGGCGCCGCCCGGAGCCGAGGTGGTGACCGGGAATCCATTGGACAGGATGAGCCTACAAGCGGCTCTTTCTGGTATCGACACGCTCGTTCATTTGGTTGGCGTGCCCAAGCCGAGCCCGGCGAAGGCGCTCCAATTTCGGGAGATCGATCTCGTCTCGATCCACGCATCAGTGGCGGCCTTGGAACACCTTTCTTCCCGACCACATCTCGTTTATCTTAGCGTTGCCCAACCAGCCCCTGTGATGCAGGCGTACGTGGCGGTTCGGTCGGAAGGCGAAGCGTTGATTCGCGCGCGTGGACTTGACGCGACCTGTCTGCGACCGTGGTACGTACTCGGCCCCGGCCACTGGTGGCCCTGCGCACTATTGCCAATGTATGCGCTCTTGCGCGCGCTGCCGGCAACTCGCTCCGCGGCGAATCGGCTCGGACTGGTGACGCTCGCACAGATGGTGCGCGCACTCACGCGGGCCATCGAAGAGCCGGCGAAGGGCGTGCGAATCGTGGAAGTGCCGGAAATCCGGAGTGATGGAACGACGGACCGGCGAACCTCGTAAAGCTCGACCCGTTCAAGCCGTGAGCAATCGCTCTCGCCGACCGGTCCGAATGCGATCACCGTCAATTCGAATTACCCGTCAAAAATGCCGATCACTCGCCTCCGTTTTTTTCAGGTCCTGTCGCTTTCCATCGTTGTCGCTGTCGCCTATCCCGGCCCGATTCTCAACGCCGCGGATCCGGCAGACGCTTCTCATCTCCTCGCCGGTGGCACACGAAGTCCGATTCCGGTCGTTTTCCACACCGACATCGGTACCGATATTGATGATACGTGGGCACTGGCTCAATTGCTCCGGTCTCCCGAGTTGGATCTGAAACTGGTGTTGGTGGACACCGGCGATACACACTATCGCGCGAAAGTTGCCGCAAAAATTCTCGAGATCGCCGGAAGAACCGACGTCGCAATCGGCCTGGGCAGCTCAGGACCGATGCCGCCTCAAGAGCAGAACCAGGCCCCATGGGTGAAAAATTACGACCTCGCGAAATATCCGGGCCAGATAATTGAAGACGGGGTCGGCGCGCTGATCGCAGCCATCAGGCAATCGCCCCAGCCCACCACGATCATCTCCGTCGGAGCCGTGCCGGGGCTCGCGCTCGCGCTGGAGCGTGCGCCCGAAATCGCCAGCAAGGCGCGTTTTGTCGGCATGCACGGCAGCTTCGAGGTCGGCTACGGCGGCGGGCCACCGTCCGCGGAGTCCAACGTGAAAATCGATCCGGCGGCCCTGCGCGTCGTGCTCGCGGCCCCATGGCAGGATGTGCTGCTCACCCCTCTCGATACCTGTGGCAACATCAGTGTGCAGGGCGCGAATTATCACGCGATCTGGAGTGCCACCAGCGATCCGCTGCTGCGCGCTGTCATCGAGGGCTACTGCATTTTTGCTCCACGCGTCACGTGGATGGACTGCGATTTCTTCGCGACTCGCTCAACGACGTTGTTCGACTGCGTCGCGGTTTACCTCGCGTACTCCGAAGCGCTGGTCGAAACGGAAACACTCCGGTGCAAAATCACCGACGACGGCTTCACGGTGCGCGATCCCGCTGGAACCCCCGTGCGGGTCGCGTTGCGTTGGAAGAGTCGAGAAACCTTCGAGAACCAGCTCACGGACCGACTGCTCGGCCGGCCGTGATTGTTCAATGATTAGCCTCAGCTGTATCAGTTCAGCCCCGGCCGCAAAAAGGCGTTTCGCCGGTGACCGGAAGAAACAGGGCTCTTTGTAGCGCAGGCTTCCAGCCTGCATCCGTGGGGAAGGCAGGCAAGGATGCCTGCGCTACTTTCAAACCGATCGGCGTAATCCGTGGTTTCAAAATGTACGGCTCCAGCCCCCAAGAGTGGGATTGAGAATGTTTTTTATTCCTATCGTCTTTCTCTCCATGAAATTCTCCCACCTGCCGACGGTTGCACTGTTGACGCTTACGTTGATTTCTTCCCTTCGAGCGGCACCTGCTAAGATCGAAACGTTTCAAGCCGAGGCCACGCGACAGCATGTCGCGTTGGTTCTTCCCACGTATCCGAAAACGGCGGACGAAGTTCGCTCGATGACCGAGGCAAGCTTGCACGATGCTGACACAGCTCTGGCAGGTCTTGCCGGTCAGAACGTCAGCAAGCTCACTTTCGCGAGCACGTTTGCCACGTACGACGCGATCACGGGAGAAGTCAGTACGTTCGCCGGCCAAATCGGAACGGTGGCGGAAACGAGTCCCGACAAAGCGATGCGCGACACGGCGCGCGAAATGGCGGTCAAGATCGAGGCGTGGGGCATTGCGCTCGATTATCGCGAGGACATTTACCGCGTCCTGAAAATCTTCGCCGAGGCGAAACCGAAATTGGACGCGCAGGAGCAACGCCTGCTCGATTTTACGCTGCGCAGTTATCGCCGCGCCGGCCTGACGCTTTCCCCGGACGAGCGCAAAACCGTGGAGAAATTGCGGAAAGAGCTGTCGGAGACCGAGCAGCAGTTCGCCATCAACATCAATCAAGCCCGCGCGCCGCTGGATTTCACCGCCGAGGAGCTGGCCGGAGTGCCGGATAGCCTGCTCAAAAGTCCGGACGTGCTTCAGCCCGATGGGCGTTATCGCGTGATGGGGAATATCACGTGGCACGCCATCGCAGTGATGGACAACGCCACGAAGAGCGAGACGCGCCACCGTTTATACCTTGCGCGAAACACTCTCGCGAAGGACACGAATGTCGCCGTCCTCAGCAAGCTCGTCTCACTGCGCGCTGAGCTAGCTCATCGATTGGGTTACGCGAATTGGGCGGATTTTCGCACGGAAACGCGGATGGCGAAAAACGGCGCGGCCGCGGTGAAATTCGAGGAGGATCTCGTCACCGGACTACAGCCAAAATTTGCCGCGGAACTCGAAACGCTGCGTCAGATGAAAGCGGCCGAGACCCACAAACCCGCAGCGAAGCTCGATCCTTGGGACACGAGCTATTACATGAATCAGCTGAAGAAGCAGCGGTACGCGGTCGATGCGGAGCAATTGCGCGTGTTCTTCCCGTATCAGGCAACGCTCACGGGAATGTTTAACATCTACCAGCGGATTTTCGGACTGAAATTCACACAGGTTGAACCGCCTTACGTCTGGACGCCCGGCGTGCAACTTTTCGTCGTCGCGGACGCGGTAACAGGCGTTCCGATGGGCAGTTTTTATCTCGATATGTTTCCGCGCGAAGGAAAGTTCAATCACTTCGCCTGCTTCCCACAGATGCCGGGCCGCATGCTTCCTGAGGGTCGTTACGAGCTGCCGGTGGCGACGCTTGTCTGTAATTTTCCACCGCCCTCCGCGGACAAGCCATCGCTGCTCTCGCACGGCGACGTCGAAACATTGTTTCACGAATTCGGCCATGTAATGCATGCGATGCTGAGCCGCGCGCGTTTCGCGGGGCAGACGTCGAATGGCGTCCCACTCGATTTTGTCGAGGCGCCCTCGCAGATGCTTGAAAACTGGGTCTGGGACAAAGCGGTGCTCGACACGTTCGCCGCCGACTACCGCGATCCATCGAAGAAAATCCCCGCCGAAACGATCCTGGCGCTGACGCGTGCGCGTGAGGCGACCGATGGTTATCTTAACCGCCGTCAGCTTTCCGTGGGACTCGTTGACCTCACCTTGCACACGCACTCCATGGCCGAGGCGGAGAAACTCGATGTCGTCGCGGAAACAAACGCGGTGCTCGCGCGCGTGACGATCGCACCGGCGCCTGACACCGCGTTCGTCACGTATTTCGGCCATCTCGCCGGCTACGACGGCGGTTACTACGGATATCTTTGGTCGAAGGTCATGGCGATCGACATGGCCAGTGAATTCAAGAAAGCACCCGACGGCTTTCTCGACGCCACAGTTGGACGCCGGCTGCGCGATGAAGTGTACGCCGCCGGCGACACGCGAGACGTGGCTGTATCGGTCGAAAAATTCCTCGGCCGTCCGCGCTCAATGAAGCCGTTCCTCGAATACGTCGGCATCAAGGAATAAGCTTGGGCGACGATCCGTGCCGGTTTCATCACCGGTTTTACCTCGGCCATTGATGTGTTGCTGGTGAGCACCGGTGGATTTCTGACGCTCGAGTTCAGCGCCGATATGCTCGCAGGTCCGCTTCCCGGCCGGCTCAAGTGGTTCGCCACCCCGAACGCACCGCCAGTTATCGTCAGCGGCGCGTTACACACGCCGACCAGTATGGTCCGCGACGCGAATACCGGCGCGATCTTCGTCACGGAAATTTTCGCCGCCACATCAAGGTGACACCCTGAGATCTTCCGTCTGCCGCAGTTACCCGGTCACAGCGGCGACGAGCAACTGCGTCACGGCAGCAAAAGTTATTTCAGAATTTCTGTAATCGATGGCGCTTCTTTCTTTAGACACAGGTGGGGACCAGTATCCGTCGGCTTAATTCCAAGCCGCTTCAACACACATCAACCCATCGCAGTCATGACTCCGTCTTCATTACGTACGCCAGCCAACTCTGTCAGCTCGACCACCTGCATCCTCAACGTCGTCCGTCGGCGTTTCGTTACCACCGTCAGCCTCGCCGCACTCGTCGTCGGCGCCGCAAGCCTGATTGCCCCTGACATGTCCGCCGCGCCGCCGCCGGTCACGGTAACCCAGCCCGTGCAAGTCCAGGTCGTCAACACGGCCGCTCAGCCCGCGCAAGTTCAAGTCGTCAATCCAGTCCAAGTGCAGGGAACTGTGCAGGTCGAAGGTGTCGTGGACGTGCTGAAAGGACCCGCCAAGCTACCTTATATCAAAGAAATGAGCATTCCCATCAGCGAATACCAAGAGGCCGTGGTTCTCAGGTTCGCGATTCCAACCGGAAAACGTTTGGTGACCGAAACGATCACCCTCGAAGCAACTGCTCCCGTCGGTCAAACTATACAGGCTCAACTTCTGATAGTCGGCGTCGTGATCGGGGGCGAAACTGGTACCGCCACGCTGAGTACGTCCCTACAAGGGACATCCCCAACCGGCAAAGCGGTTTTCGCTGCCACGCACCCAATCACGTTACGAATCGATTCGAGCAGGAGTGAGCTCGTCGCGAGGATTTCTCGATATCCATTGCCCGGTGAAGGGCATGCCATGGTGAGCATTTTCGGCTATTTGGAGGACCTCTGAGTCCTCTTTTTCGTCATTCGACGCCGGTCGGGCTGCCGCCTCATACGCATCACCCAGAAATACGCGGCTCACGGGAGCTCACCCGAAATCGAGGCGACTGGGAAAACACGGATTTCACCGCTCGTTC
>CBRAFL010000026.1:0-27045 GCA_967755055.1 uncultured bacterium | reverse complement strand
GAGACAGAGTACCGTGACAAATAATCCATTGAGCGTGCTGTAGCCCGCTCGCGCGCCGATCGCTTTCCAACCCGGATGCCCAATGTAAATCGACATGGGAAACGCAGAGCCGAAACACGCCGCCGCAATCGTACCGAGTCCGTTAATCGTCATCGCTGGTCGAATCGGATACGCATCCCCCGCCGCTTCCGCCGACTCGATATTTTGCAGCGACGCCAGCCCACCGAGCAAACCCATCGGCAAAATAATCGAAAGGCTTCCGAGCAAATGCGGTCCAGTCAGACCGTGCCAAAGATCACCGAGAACCGGATGCGGCAACGCGAGGCCGATGTGCGCGCCGGGATTGACGCCAACCGGCGCGAGTCCGATCAGCCACGAAATGCCGGTGCCGATCGCAACCGCTAGCGCGATTCCCGGAATGCCCCGTCCAAACCGCACGCGCCCAAAATACAAAACGAACATCACACCAAGCGTGACAATGCCGACGATCGGCCGCGAAAACGATTCCAGCAAAAATCCCAGCCCGAGAAACGAAAGCCCGATTCCGCCCAATGTCGCGATCATCGCGACGCGCGGCGTTACTTTCCGGATACGCTCCGCCACGAGCGAGCCGGCGAGTTCGATCATGCCGCACGCGAAACACGCCACGAGGCCCGCCTGCCACGCAATCCGATTGGGGTCGTCCGCACCTGCGGCGATCGCGAGTTCTTTCGCGGGCCGCATGATCAGGAACACGTACGCGATCATGATGGGCGTGTTGATCCCGTAAGGCAGCGCGCACACATCGGTGCGTCCCGTCGCGCGCGCGAGCCGCAGTGCAGCGCGCGCGTAGAGCAAATTTCCCACGAGAAACGACACCGCCACTCCCGGCAAAATCGTGCGATAGACTAGAGCGTTATCGAAACCGAGCACGCCCTGACAAAGCCCGATGATGATCAGAATCTGAACGACGTTATCGAGCGCGAGACCGAGAAAGCCGTCGATATCGCCTTTGACGAATGCCTTCATGCCAGCTGACGAACAAGGTGGAGTGCGAAGAACGCGGCCTGACGCGCCGCGATCTGGCCAAGCGCTTTGTAGTCACCGCCGGGATTCGGCTGCGCGAGATTACTGCCACCGCGAATGACGAGGTGCGGAACGCCAAGCGCCTGGCAAACCTGAGCAATGGCTGCACCCTCCATTTCCACCAGATCACAGCCGAGCTTGGAACGGATGTCTCTGATTTTGTCCGCGGTCATCCCGAAAACATCGCCGGAGCAAATGAAGCCGGGCCGAACTTGTGGAGTGTACGTGCTGCCGTTTGCGGTCACGACCCGCGGTGAATAATTTTTCGCCGCCATGATGGCAGCGTTCAAGAGACCTCGGTCCGCGTCGAAACGAAAATGCGTCGGCTCGCCCGCACGTGGACCGATGATCTTTCGATACTTCATCCCGTCATCCTGAGCGCTTCCCGCATCGTGATGAAACGTGCGACGGCCGAGGATAACATCACCGGTGCGCAACGCGGGATTTAATCGCGCCGCACTGCCCGTATAGATGAGTCGGGCGGGTTTGAAGTGCGTGATGAACAGCGTGGCGATCAGCGCCGCGTTGGTTTTTCCAACCCCCGTGATCGCCGTGATCACACGCTGGCTTCCGATGCGTCCTGCGTGATACGGAAATCGTTCCAAAGAGCCGGAACGTCCGTTTTTCAGTTCAGCAATAACCGGTTTAATTTCCCACGGCACGGCGCCGAGGACGAGGGTGAGTGAAGATGGCATTCGCGATTCGAGCGTTAGCAGATCGCATACCCGGTCGCTTGTCACCCGGCAATCCTTCCGTGGTGGGTCGCCTAACGCGGTACATCTTGTCCGCATCGTTTTTGCCGTGGATATCGCGGTCTTGTTGCGCGGCGAGCACGCAACCTACCCGAGCGAAAATTTCAGACCGCCGGTTCTGCGGAAGAGTCGAACGTGCTGAAGGCCACAAACCACTCGTTGAACTCGGCCCAGGCGTCGTCCCCCTCGCGCTCGCTCCCGAGTTTCAGTTCAATCGAGAGAGGAGCTTTCGCGTGATGCAGCCTCAGCTGTATCCGAACGCGGTTCGGTCGCGATCGCGCTTGCGGAGAAACACTGGCCCAATCTTTGGCGGGGGCCAAAGCACTGAGCGCTGCGTAAATTGGATTGTCGTCAGGAGGCGCCGGATTCACGAGAGGCTGGAAAATGCCGGCCTGTTAGTCTGCGGCCAACGTGAGTCGTTCCACGCTCGCGAGACGTGAATCATAATGCCTCCAAGCTTTTGCCGGACCGACGGAAAACCCGCAAATAAAGTGCACCTATAACTCAAATTCGGGAGAGGGTTGGAAAGAATATCGCTCACTCGTCCATCCTAACAAGCGGTGTGATTTTTGAATATACGTAGTTCTCCCCAAAGAAAGTCGCGCTCCGTTTTTTGATGCGACCTTCAACGCGAACTGCAGTCGAGGATGAGGCTTTCTCAAAGGAGAACGGGGTGCTCATTTTACGGTTAGCTTCGCGGCAGAGCTCTTGGTGGATCCAGCTACGTTGGACACGACCACTGAATAATTTCCCGCCAGGGCGGACTGCGCGTTGCTGAACGAAAGCGTGTCGGTGGTGGCGCCCAAAATATCCGTGTTTCCTTTGCGCCATTGGTAACTGAATGGGGCGGTACCTGTGGCGATAACTTTGAACGTCGCCGTGCCGCCAATGCTGATTTTAACGTCGACTGGCTGCGTAGTGATTTCGGGCGGCACGTTCACGGTGAGCGCGGCAGAATTGCTGATTACAAATCCTGCGGCATTCGTCACGACCACGCGATAACCACCGGCGTCAGCAGCACTGGCCTTGCCGATAATGAAGGTCGCGGCGGTGGCTCCGACAATATCGACCCCATCTTTCTGCCATTGGTAAAGTGGGCTCGATCCGGTAACCGTAATGCTAAAACTGGCTTTCTGGCCTGCGACCACGGTGAGAGCTTGCGGCTGCGCGGTGATCGCGAGGGGCGTGATCACCGTCAGCGCGACGGGATTGCTGACGACGGAGCTGACCGCGTTCGAGACGGTCACGCGGTAATTACCTGCGTCCGTACTTTGAGCATTGGAAATCGAAAGCGTTGGGCTGTCCGTGCCAACGTTGATCCCTCCTTTGCGCCACTGGTAGTGAAGATCCGTTCCCGTGGCCAACACCGTGAATGTTGCGGTCTCTCCGACGTTGACGATGCTCGTGACCGGCTGTCCCGTGATCTGCACGGGAAGCAAAATCGCCAGCGTGCCTGACGCCGATCCTACATAATTCGGGTCAGTCACGGTGGCGACGACGCTATACAATCCGGCTGCGGAGGGAGCGACCGGATCGCCGTTGTAGGTGACAGTCGTAGTCAGACCGCCGGGTGTGGTGATAACCGTCGCAACCTTGGGCAGGCCATCGTAGCTTTGAGTGAGATTGGCGAGTGCCACGCCAGCGGTCGCTTTGCCGATCGCCAGCGTGCCGGAAGCCGAGCCCGTATAATTTGAGTCCGTGATCCTCGCCACCACCGCGTAGTTGCCGGCGGTTACGGGCAGAGTGGAACCGCCGTCATAGGTGACATCGACTGTGAGACCTGCGGGTGCAGTTGTGACGCTCGCCAATTTGGGTGTGCCGTCGTAGGTGGCCGTAAGATTTCCGAGCGACACCGTTGCGGAAGCAACGCCCACGCGCGGCGCCAAAAACGCACCTGCATTATCGGCAATCGAGAGCGTTCGAAGATCGTTGGACACCGTGAATGTCTGCGGGCCCTGCGGATGCGAGAGGCCCCATTGACCGTTGGTATCGACCAAGGTAGTCGCCGTGACCGCGCCTGTGACTGAATCCCACGAATAGGTACCCCACTCCATTCCGTCATGGCCGCTTGGATCACCCGCCGGCGTGGAATCTCCGTCTTGAGCCATCACGTAGTAACCGTTGGGAAGAAACACGAGCGCTACTGAATTGTCGGCAGCAGCAGCGTCGCCCCATGCGCCCACGAGGGGATTTGAACCGACGACGCGCGTCAGCACGTGAGGGTCTTCGCCAGGGAAGGTCAACGTAGCGGTGTCGCCAGCGACGGTGAGCGTCACGCCTGTTGCCCCATCAGCACCGGAGAGCCCGATGTCCCCGTTGGTGTCGAGCAAGGTGGTGAAGGTGACCGCACCCGTTGCGGCATCCCAGGTGTATTGACCGCGTTCGAAGCCGTCGGCGCCAGTGGAGTCGCCCACATCATTCATTTGAATGTGCATATAGTAACCGTTGCTGAAAAAGATCAGAACGGCCCAAGCATTGGGAAGCGTCGTGTCACCCACGGTCCACGCGCCCACGATGGCGGGGGCGGGAGCGCTATATACATCGGGCTCCGTGGCCGCGGCGAGATAGCCCGGAGCAAACTCGACGACAAAACCTTCGCGGTTGCCGTTATGCGCCCCCCGTCCCCATACCAGCGTTCCATCCGGAGAAACGCCAAAGAGCGTATCGTTGCGAATATTCCAACCGCTTAGGTCGACGCCCGCGCGCTCCACGAGCGTTTGAAAATCATGCCAGCCATGCGCGTTGCGGATGACCGTCGCGTTCGTCGGATTATCCGCGACATTGAATGACGTGGCGACGATTGAGCCATCTGCAGTCAGACCAACGATGCCACCGGGCAGTCGGCTGCCGTTGGGCGTCCCGTATGAAGTGAGTGATCCGGTCGTGGCATTGTGGACGTACATCTCGCCCTGAGGCGCCGAGGTGCTGTTGCCACGCACGAGCGTCAAATTGCCGTCTAGCGAAACGGCCACCGCGCTGCTCCAGGTACCGCCGCCGATAAACGGAATGCCCGAGACACCGCTCCCGTGAACATAACGGAAGGCCTGACTGCCAAGGCCGAGGCCTGTCACACCCGGCGACGTCGGACCTGCATCGATGACCGAATTAACACTACGACCCACCATGACGGAGCCGTCAGCCGATGCGCCGCGATCCGCCGGCGCGCTGTTGTCATCACCCACGTTGAGGAAAGGAATCGCGGTGATGGTTGGACCGGCGGCGGTGAAACGAACCGCCCGGGCAGGTTTACCGGCGGCGTAATTCGCACTGCCATAGAGCACCGAAGCGTCGTTGGAAATCGTGTTCGCCTGACTAAGATTTGGGAAGCCGGCGAACGTGCCGAGATCAAGGTTGGTCAACCCGCTGCGCGTGACACGCACCGCGTGACGTTGCGAGCCACCCGAACCGGTACGGGCCTGACTCGCAATGTAGGCACCATCGGGTGTGATGGCCTTCGGTTGAATCGTGAGTGCGGTGCTAAAATTAGTCGTGATATCCGGCAGCGGAACCAGACCATTAGTCGAAGACCAGACGAACCCTGTATCGCCACCCCCTGTGAAAAGAGTGCTGGCCGAGTCACCCACCGCGTACAAGACGCCGCCGGATTTTATCGCGTCGCGTACCTCACTGAAACTCCCGCCGCCATCGAGATCGCCCACGCCGTAAAATGTCGCCTGCGCGCCGGGCTGGATTGGGTTGATCGCAGAGATCTTGAACGAGGTGAAGCGCTCGTAGGTCGCGGCGTCGAGCCGGGTCGAGATCGAGCCGCGTTTGCCCATGATCGCATAAAACGATGCGTTCGTTTCGTAGTCCCGCCCAGCCACCAGCGTGTTGGCCGGAATCGTCGTCGTCAGAAAATTGGGGCCGGCCACATTATCGGAGTGAAAAACAAGTTGATCGATCAAGTCATCCGGATCGTCTCCAAAAAACATATACATCGCACCGTCGGCGTTCTGGCCGAAATTCGTGAACGCATTGGTGGTGATCGTGAGCGGCTGGGTGACATCGATCAGATATTTCCCGCCCGACCATGCGCCGCCGCTGAGTGTGACCTTGGGCGTATTTGCCGGAAACGCCGTCGCGGAGAAGTCCAGATTGAACGACTCGCCCAGCACATTCATTCCATAGGTACCGAAGGCAAAAGACGCGTCACGCTCAGCTTCAGTCTGCCCGCCCCAGTTGTTTCCATCCGATCCGTAATTCCAACTCTCCTGATTCAAATTGTAGGTCAGGACGCCCCCATTGTGACGCGCGGGACTTTGAGTGGGATAGAGGGAACCCGGCGCAAGCGTGATGACCGGAGGTACAATCCCGCTGATATTCGTGCCCTCGACATTGACGAGAAAGTTGAACGGGCCGCCATAGCCAGGCCCCGGGTTACGGGGGTTGATGACCGGATCGGCCGGAGACGTCTGCACCCAGCCAGATCCTTTGGTTATAAGTACGGTTTCAACGGTCTGGGCTTTTGTCGTGGAGGCGGTCAGCAAGCTGAGCAGGAGCGGGAGGTGGCGGACTGTGCGGAAGTTCATGGACGCGGCGGGACGATGTGAGTTGAGCTGGAGAAGGATTCTACCGCACTGGAGGAACGGTCGAATGGGGCGCCCGCAAACTTACGCACGCAGACAGCCCACACCGGACACTATCCAAGTCGGTGCCTTATCGAAATACGTAGGACTACGTAGATGACACAGATCACTTCGTCATCAGATCATGATCCGCCTATCGCAGCTGTCCTAGGAAACGCTCAACATGTCCTGCGATTTCCTCCGGGCGTTCGAGAATTAATCCGTGACCGCACTCGGCAATCGTAACGAGCGTGGCGTTCGGCAAAAAAGGCCGCACGGCCTGTTCCTGATAGGCGGGACCGTAAACTGGATCTCCGTCTCCAGCGATCACGAGCGCAGGAGCCGTGACTTCGCCCACCTCAGCCGCGATATCACTCCACAGTGCGCTCTCGCAGACAGCGCGGAGAACCCAGGCCGGCGTGCGGGCGAAGCGCTCAAGCGCATCATCAATCTCGACTCGCGGCCAGACGTGAAACCATCCGCGGAACACCTCTCGCACGAAATTCACCTCGGCGGCGCGCTGGAGGATTCCATCGATCATCGGCCGCTCGAGCGCCACGAGACCGGGACCTACTCCGCCAATGAGCGTCAGACCTATCACCCGTTGCGGAGCGAGCGCAGCCACCCGCAACGCCACTTTTCCGCCGAAACTATGGCCTGCGACTGCGAATCGATCGAACCCGAGCAAGTCCGCGAGATTGAGCACGTCGCGAGCGAGCCGTTCGATCGTGAAGAGGCTCGCGGCCTGTTGCGACTGACCGTGTCCGCGGAAATCCAAGGCGACGCAGCAAAATTTCGTCGGATCGAGACCGGCGCACAACACATCCCACGTCGCCCCTTCGCCTCCCATCCAATGCAGGCATATCATCTCAACCGGACCGGCTCCGCTTACAATATAGTGCAAGCTCACGCCGTCATCAGTGATGAAATCAGGCATCGGATTTGCGCCGGCGATCGAGCGCGTGCCGGATTGCTCCCGCACGCGTCTCGACCTTCAACTTGGCGAGAACGTGTTCAACATGCTTTTCCACGGTCCGCGTACTGACACCGAGAATAACTGCGATCTCCGCGTTGCGTTTTCCCTCGACGATCCAATCCAGGATATGACTTTCGCGCGGCGTCAGCGCCGCACAAATATACGGAAAGCCAGCCGGTGACTCGGGCTCGTCGGTCACTAACAACAGCGATTCGTTGGGCGTGAATTGGGCGAGCCGGGCAGTGAAACGACGACCATCGCGGCGCATAACCAGAGGAGGAGCTGGCTCAGCCGTCGCGTCGCCTCTGACCGCCCGCTGATGACACAACCAAGGGCGGAGATCTTCCGGTAGTTTTCCGTTTCCACCCGAATCCGTGGAGAAATGTTTACGCAGAACGGCCGCAGCCCGCGGTGAGAGCGCGCGCATCGTGCCGCTCGCCGCATCGACCGCGATCAAAGCCTGTCCGGTGGTTTCCGTGGCGTTTTGTTGCAGCGCGGCGAACGCGAGCGCGTTGGACGGCGCTACCGACAAAAGCCGTGCCCTCCCGCGAATGCGTCGTGCTGAGCTGGTGCTTTACGCCGAGCGGAAGGAAATACTCGTGATTCAAGGTCGATTTTTTCCACGCGGCGGCGTGACCAGGATCGTTCCACGCGACGACATGGTCCAACCGCACGGTGCCGGTCGAACTAAAGAGCGGATGATCCATGATGTGAGCGATGTAGACGTCGCCCAATTTCGGCCACCACGCCGGCAACGGAGAAGGCACGATCGTTCGATGTTTTTGATTGAGCTCGGCTTCGTTGAAACTCGCGCGATCACACGCAATCAGTCGCGACAAACCTCGGGGAATAACTTCTCGCAGCACGCCGAGTTCGACGGTGCCATGAAGTTCGAGAAGGAATCGGTTGACCCTTTCGATCAGGTGTAGGGGAAGGTGGACCACCAGGGCACCCTACGTGCAGGATGCGTGCTAACTATATAGTTTTTCTCGAGCAGCCGAGTCAACGGGTCTTCTGCCCGGAATACATCATTTCATAGCCGGGGGTCAGCCATCGCGACTCTGCGACCGTGAGCTCTCCTTCTCGCCGGAAAACACCATTCTTATTAAAGTCGGTTTGCCTCGGTTCGTGATTCTCGACCGTATCGAACAAGCCCAATTTGATTTCCATTTTCCGGTCGCCCCCTGCTCCCATGCCTACTCTGAATTCTACCCGCACCACAATATCCGGCCTGCTTTCGCTCACCTGCCTGGTGGCCCTGGGTGCGGAGAGCCAGGCCGAGACCGCGCCGCCGGACTGGCAAAATCCCCGTGCGTTGCACGCCGGTGTCGAGACGCCATCGGCCACGATGGTCGTATATCAGGATACGGCGTCCGCCCTCTCCTTTGATCGCGTGCGCTCGCCTTTTCTACAATCGCTCAACGGCGATTGGAAATACCATTGGTCGGACACGCCAGCTTCACGCGTGCCGGATTTTTGGAAAACCGAGTTCGATGACACCACGTGGAAAACCATCCGTGTGCCGTCGAACCCCGAGGTCGAGGGCTACGGAATTCCGATCTACACAAATATTACCTACCCGTGGAAAGAAGCCAATCCACCCCACGTCCCGGATCCGTACAATCACGTTTCCTCCTATCGCCGGACCTTCACCGTGCCGGATGCGTGGAAGGGTCGGGAAATCTTTCTCACCTTCGATGGCGTTAACTCATTTTTTTATCTGTGGCTGAACGGAGAAAAATTGGGCTTCAGCAAAGACTCCCGCACGCCCGCGACCTTCCGCCTCACGCCTCACCTGCTCGCCGGCAAAAACCAAATCGCAGTCGAGGTGTTTCGCTGGTGCGACGGTTCCTACCTGGAAGATCAAGACTTCTGGCGGTTGAGCGGGATTTTCCGCGACGTCACATTGTGGTCCACGCCGTCCACGCACGTCCGTGATTTCACCGTGCACACGGATTTGGATTCCGACTATCGCGACGCGAAACTGGCGGTGACCGCCTCGATAAAAAATTATACGACGACGGCTTCTACTGTCAGCCTCACCGTCGCGCTGCACGATCCTTCGGGTCACACCGTGCTCGAACAAACGCTCAGCCCCACGGCAGTCGGCGGCGGCGAATCCGTCGATCTGCGAATGAGCGCCGCCGTCGCGAATCCGCTCAAGTGGTCGGCAGAAATTCCGCAGCTCTACACCCTCCTGCTCACCGCGAAGGATGAGCGTGGTAACGTGCTCGAGTCGATCCCCTGGCGCGTCGGTTTTCGCTCTGTGGAGATGCGAGGTGGTCAGCTGCTGGTGAATGGAATGCCGACGCTATTTCGCGGAGTGAACCGTCACGAATGGGATCCCGACCTCGGCCAAGTCGTGACGCACGAGCGCATGCTGCAAGACATCCGTTTGATGAAGCAGAACAACATCAACGCGGTTCGAACGTGCCATTATCCCAACGTGTCGGAGTGGTACGCGCTCTGCGACGAGTACGGACTCTACGTGATCGACGAAGCAAACATCGAATCACACGGCATGGGATTCGGCGAAAAATCCCTGGCTCGGGTTGCAGATTGGGGGCCGGCTCATCTGGACCGCACGATCCGGATGTTCGAACGCGACAAGAATCATACGTGCGTCATCATATGGTCACTCGGCAATGAAGCCGGCTTCGGTGAAAATTTCACGCGCGACTACGCGTGGTTGAAATCCCACGACACGTCACGGCCGGTCCAATACGAAGGCGATCGCAGCACGAGCGCCAGCGACGTGGTCTGCCCGATGTATCCCACCCCGGAGTCGGTGCGGAACTTTGCCGCCATGCCCCGTGAAAAACCGTTCATCATGGTCGAGTACGCTCACGCGATGGGCAACAGCACGGGCGACATGTGGGCCTACTGGCGGCCGATCTACGCGGGCGCGCGACAGCTGCAGGGCGGCTATATTTGGGACTGGGTGGATCAGGGTCTGCGGACGCCGGTTCCGGCATCACGAAAAATCGAACGCCTCGATAATCCGAAATCCATTCCGCTCGATCCAGCGCTCGGAACTTTTTTTGCCTACGGCGGCACCTTCGGACCATCAGATATCGCATCGGACGGAAATTTTTGCGCGAACGGTTTGGTGAGCGCGGATCGCACACCGCACCCAGGCCTCGCGGAAGTGAAGAAAATTTATCAGCCGATCCAGATGATTGCCCGCGATCTCGGGAACACGGAAGTGGAGTTTCAAAACTGGTTCGACTTTCTCCCCGCTGAAGCGTGGCTGACCGCCGAGTGGCGCGTTGTGTCCGACGGTGAAACGCTCCAGCGCGGCTCGATCGCCAATTTGAAACTGGCTCCGCGCGAGAAACGACGAATCGCGTTACCCGTGAAATCAGTGAAGCCAACGGCGGGCGCCGAATATTTCCTCGAGGTGAGCTTCAAGTTGAAAAACAAAACGCCCTGGGCCGAGGCGGGCCACGAGGTCGCGTGGGAGCAATTCCAGCTGCCTTGGTCAGCGCCGGCCGTGACCGCGAGTGCGGCACTCGTTGAGCCCTTGAAAATCGACCGCAGCTCGGATCGCGTCACCGTGAACGGCGCTGGTTTCAGCGCAGCGATTTCAGCGACGACCGGCTTTCTCATTTCACTCCGCAGTGGAGAAATTGAAATGCTGGAAGCGCCGCTCGGGCCTCAATTCTGGCGCGCACCCGTCGACAACGATCGCGGCAGCCACATGGCCAGTACGGAGCCGGGTCAGGAGGGAGCGAAAGGCGCCCCGATGGGTTTGTGGCGAACGGCGCATGAAACCTGGAAAATCATTTCATTGAACGTGCAGGAGCAGGGTGAGCGCACGGTGACAATCGTCGTTGAAGGCGTGGTGGAAAGATTCGCGACGCGGCAGCGGATCGCCTGGACGATCAAAGGGAGCGGTGACGTGCTGGTGTCCACGACGTGGTATCCGAGCGACAAACCCACTCCCGAGCTTCCGCGATTCGGAATGCAAACGACCTTGCGCGCCGGTTTCGATCAGCTCACGTGGCTCGGAAAGGGACCGCAGGAAACGTATTGGGACCGCCAGGACGCGCACGTCGGACTCTATCACGGCACGGTGAAAGAGCAGTTCTTCCCCTACATCAAGCCCCAGGAAACGGGCAACAAGGAAGGCGTTCGCTGGATCGCGTTGCGAGATGCGCAAGGCCGCGGATTGCTGGCAGTCGGAGATCCGCTGCTCAGTGCGAACGCGCTCCATGCGACGACCGACGATCTTTTCGCCGCCACCACGAAGGAGAACTTTTACCCGTATCAGTTACCGGAGCGAAAAACCGTGACGCTCAATCTCGATCTCAAACAGCGCGGTTTGGGCGGAGACACGTCGTGGGGCGCCCTGCCGCATGAGCCATTCCGCCTTTCACTCTGGCCCACGAGTTACAGCTATCAATTGCACGTGCTGCGTGGAGGTGAAGACCTCGCGAAACTCGGCCGGCAACTGCGGGCGGAGCGGTAATTTCAGCGACATGGTCTTCCCGTGCGTAGCGGCAGGCCTCCGTGCCTGTCCGTTCCGGAGATCGGTGATCGAGAATCGCGGACGAACCACGCGACACGAACTGCGTCCTTCCACCTCCGGACGGACAGGCACGGAGGCCTGCCGCTACGTTCGATCCGCCCCTCGCGCTGTTCCTCAGCTTGCGCTTTCGGACCATCGGGCCATTTCTTTTGTTATGCAGAACGATGCCGTCACCGTGACCGTAAAAGGCGTAATGCCCACCGCGAATGGGTGCGCCGTCTTTCTGGGCAACGACGAAAAAACGTTCGTGATCTACGTCGATCACTCGGTCGGCAACGCCATTCAGATGACTTTGAACGGGGTCAAAAAAGACCGTCCGCTCACGCACGATTTGATCGGCAGCATACTTCTCGGTCTCGGCGCGCAGCTCGACCACATCATCGTAAACGACGCCCGTGAGGGTACTTTCTTCGCCCGCATTCTGATCCGAATGGAAAACGAATTAGGGAAAAAGATCGTCGAGATCGACGCTCGGCCAAGCGATTCAATCGTCCTCGCCTTGCAACAGAAACGCCCGCTTTTCGTCGCTCGCTCCGTGATCGATGGAGCCGAGGACATGACTGAAATTCTCGAACGCGTTCGGCAGCAACAAGCCGAGGAATCCAGCGAGGAAGAGCAGCCGTAAAAAAGGTTGTCATTATCCGCCCGGCTCAGAATGACAGCCTGAGAATGTCAGCGCCTTCCGCTCTCCCGCCCCGCCTCATCCCGGGCCAGCCGCTCACCGCTCTTGCCCCGATGCAGGACGTGACCGACCTGGCGTTCATGGGCGTGGTCGCCCACTACGGCGCTCCCGATTATTTCTTCACGGAGTTCTTTCGTGTTCATGCGCAATCGCGTCCGGAAAAGCACATTCTCCGCTCGATCGACGAGAACACCACCGGTCGTCCCGTCTTTGCTCAACTGATTGGCGAAGAACTCAGCCATCTCGCTCGGACCGCCACCGAATTGCTTCGCCATCCCGTTGCAGGCATCGATCTGAATCTCGGCTGCCCGGCGCCAAAGGTTTACAAAAAAAATGTCGGCGGCGGTCTCCTCCGAGATCTCGACCGCGTCGATGAAATCCTCGGGACGCTGCGCGCCGCGTGCCCTGGATTGTTCACGGTAAAAATGCGCATCGGTTTTGATGATACGGCTCCGTTCGAGCGTATGTTGGACCTGATCAACACCCATCGTGTCGATCTCCTTAGCGTTCACGGTCGGACGGTGAAGGAAATGTATCGCAGCGACGTTCATTACGATTTCATCGGGCGCGCCGCCGCACGCGTACGCTGCCCCGTGCTCGCCAATGGCAACATTACTTCGTCCAGCCGCGCCGCCACCGTCCTCGCCGAAACGCGTGCCGCAGGTGTGATGATCGGCCGTCATGCGATTCGGAATCCGTGGATTTTCCGCCAGTGCCGTGAACAATTCGCCGGATTACCCGTCACGCGGCTGACGCTCCAGGATGTTCGCGAGTATGTGGAGCGTCTTTACCGCGCCACCGATTTCCCGGGCCTCCTCGAGCGTTATCACGTGAACAAGATGAAGAAGTATCTGAACTTCGTCGGACAAAGCGTGGATCCCGCTGGCGCATTTTTGCACGACATGCGGCGCGCGGAAACAGAACTCGAACTTTTCTCGATCTGCGACCGCCATCTGCTCGCGGAACCCTCGCGAGAATTTTCCGCTGAACCGTATCCGGGTGTGATCGCGCGGCCCAATTGCGAAACACCGAACGCCGTCACCGACGGATGCTCACTCGAAAGCATCACCGCGTAGCTTGCGCGCTTGTCGCGCCGTTCGAAAATGTCCGGTACGCAATTCAATCCGTGGCGCGGCGAACGCGCCACCTACGCCGATCCAGTTCTCCCGACTACTCCCCTGTCGTTAAATCCCACTCGGGATAAAGTTTCTTCGCGCAGTCCGGACCAAACCCATGTGTGAAATTCGCAGCCGTGCGCTTCATCACATAAGCCTCCAAGCGCGTCCACTCGCCCTGCTCGTTTTTGATCGCTTTGCAGTGGCAACAAATCGGCAGCAATCCTTCCAACGTCTTCACTTGTTCCAGTGCCCGCGCGAGCGTGTTACTGATGCGCCGAAGCTCCATCAGTTGCGTGACCTGCCGCGTCAGCGCTGACAGCAGCTTCATCTGCAACGGCGTAAGTTCACGGGACTGCCGGTCCATCACGCATAATGTCCCCAACGGAATACCGGCGTCGGTTACAAGCGGGATGCCCGCATAAAATCGAATGCCCGGTCCGCCCGTCACGTTCGCATTCTCCGCGAAGCGCGAATCTTTCAACGTGTCAGGCACGATGAACGGCTGATCCGGCGTCAGAATCGCGTGGCCGCAAAAAGATATTTCCCGCGACGTCTCCCGCTCTTTCATGCCCACGCAAGCTTTGAACCACTGCCGATCGGCATCGACCAGCGAGATCACGGCCATCGGACAGCTCGCGATGTTCGAAGCGAGATCGACCAAATCGTCATAGTCCTGCTCGCGCTCCGTATCGAGGACTCCGTATTCCCGCAGCGCCTTGAGACGCTCGGCCTCATTCACTGGATTCGGCGCTTTCATTGACCGCAGTGAAGACGTAACGCACCGAAGACCATCGCTATTCCCAAGTCTCGTATCGGGAAGACGGTTACTCCAACCCCAATTTCAACCGGCCTTCAGCCGAAATCATTTGTGGCGTCCAGACTGGATCCCACACGATGTGAACCTTCGCCGATTCCACCTGCGGCAGGCTCGCGATTTTCTGGCGCGCGTCTTCCGCAATGATCGGGCCCATTCCGCAGCCGGGCGCAGTCAGCGTCATCTTCACGTCGACCGTGTAACCACCCGCAGCAGTCTGCTCGGCCGCGAGATCGTACACGAGTCCGAGGTCCACGATGTTCACCGGAATCTCCGGATCGAAACACGTCTTCAAGGTCTCCCAAACCGCTTGTTCGCTAAACTTCGCGTCCGTCGTTTCCGCTGGAGCTGGCGACTCACTTGCCGGCGTATAGCCTTCAATCGAGCCGATATTCTCGCGCGCGATACGGAATAATCCCTGATCGGTCCGCACCGTTACATTTCCGCCCAGCGTCTGCGTAATGAAAACCTCTGATCCAGCTGGAAGGGTAACAGCGTCGCCCGCTGGAATCGCCGTTGCGGGTGTGTTGTGAGAAAGAAGGTGAGTCGACATAAGGAACGCCAAGCGTAATCGCAGAGTGCGAACCGTATTGTCACAAACGCAACGGCGGCGGCAAAATTATTATTGAATCATCAAGTTCACCGGCAGCCGCGCGTACAATCCGTGTGGGTCGTTGTAGATTCGGAGCGTTTGCATCTCGGTCTCGAGGCGTGTCGCGATCTGGCCCGCAAGCCCCTGAGCGTGCGCATTGTTCGGCGCCATTTTCTCAAAGAGTTCCTGCAACGCTTCCGCGAATTCTTTCTTCCGCGGATATTCCACCAGCCGATAATTTGCACCCAGGCCGGCCTGAGTCGCAGCAAACTTGATCGCGGCATCGAGACCGCCGAGTTCGTCCACCAGTCCCAATTTTTTCGCTTCGGCCCCGGACCAAACTCGCCCCTGTGCGATTTCCTCGACGAACTCCCGCTTGAGTTTCCGGCCGTCCACGACCTTCGAAATAAATTGGTCATACGCCCAGTCCACCATCCGCTGAAACACCGCCATCTCCTCCGGCGTTTTCGGCCGGGTGATCGTAATCGCGTCCGCAAATTTTCCAGTCTTCACACTGTCGAAGGTGAAGCCAAAATCGTTCGCGAGTTTCTTCACGTCGAATTGAATTCCAAATACGCCGATCGATCCCGTGACCGTACTCGGCTCCGCAAAAATTCGATCGCCATAAGCTGAGATCCAGTAACCACCCGAGGCCGCATACGTCCCCATCGAGACAATCACGGGCTTAACTTTTTTCGTGAGCCGCACTTCGCGTTGAATCATTTCGGACGCGGACGCAGTCCCGCCCGGGCTGTTTACGCGCAACACGATCGCCTTCACGTTATCGTCCAACCGCAGCCGTCGCAGCTCGCGCGCGAACCGCGTGCCGCCGATTTCACCCGCCTCATCCCCTTCCCCATCGACGATATCACCTTCCGCGTACACCACCGCGATCCGGCCCGCGTGTCCGGGCAATTTTTCCGTGCCACCTTTTTTCTTCGGAGATTCCGCCGTGTCTTTCGCCACACGCGAATAATCCGCGATCGTGATTTGCTTGAACGACTCAGTCGCGCCCGTGCGTCCCGTTTCACGTTTCAACTCGTCGATGATTTCATCGCGATAAGCGATGCGATCAACCAGCTTCGCGTCCTTTGCCGCTTCCGGCCGGATCAATCCTTCCGCGTCCACCGCCGCCTGAATCTGAGCCGGCTTAAGCTGGCGGGTCGTCGCGATATCGCCGAGCATCGTGCCCCACAAATCACCGAGTAACTTCTGCATCTGTTCGCGATTTTCCGGACTCATGTCCTTTCGCGTGAAGGGCTCGACGAAGGATTTGTACTTCCCCACCCGCGTCACCTGCACGCCAATCCCATATTTCTCAAAAGCCCCGGTAAAAAATACCGGCTGGCTCGAAAGCCCTGGCATGATGATCAACCCGTACGGATCGATCGCCAGATCGTCCGCGGCTGAGGCCAGATAATAATTCTTCGTCGTCGCATACGTGAGATAAGCCCGCACCGGTTTTCCCGACGCCTTGAATTGATCAAGCGCCGAGCGAACCTCTTTCAAAATCGCGTAGCCCGGACCAAACCCTGCGGCCGCCGCATCTCCCTTGATGAAGACGCCTGCGATGCGGTTATCGTGCGCCGCTGCCTTCAATGTGCGGATGACTGTCCTGAGTTGCAGTGTTGGCGTGTGATCCGACCCCAACGCGCGAAAATCAATCACGGGGGGCGCATCAGTAATCGCCGAGGAGAGATCCAGCACCAGATAGGAGCCCTGTTCAACCCGGACAGTTTTGTCGCCACTCATCGCGGCGATCGCGCCGATAAAGCCGACAAACAATAACGCGCCGCCGAGCGTAAAGATGATCAGCGCCACCAGCGCTCCGAGCATCGACGTGAAAAAATTTTTCATATGGGAGGATGCGCACCCTACCGCCTTTCACTCGTTCCTCCAGTCGAAATCAGGACAGGCGGTCGCAAACCCTGCTGTCCGGTCGCTCTCGCCGTTCATCGGACTCGGGGTCGGTCAACTCGGGCCGTAACCGTGGAGTCGTCAACGCGTCGTTGAGTGGCGGGTATGAACCGAACCACGGCGACCAGCCTCATGATCAGATTGCGTCGGGCCACAGTCTCCCTACTAATTTATTTCCATGGGCGACCAAAAGGATCTCCTCACTACCAATCGCAAGGCGCTCACGATTAATCTCGATGAGCCGAAGTACGGTACGTTCGCCGAAATTGGCGCCGGCCAGGAGGTGGCGCGTGTATTTTTCCAGGCAGGAGGCGCGTCCGGCACAATCGCGAAAACGATCTCGGCCTATGACATGACGTTTAGCGACGCGATCTACGGCAAGGCTCCGCGCTATGTCTCGCGCGAGCGCCTCGCCCTGATGCTGGATCACGAATACAAATTGCTCATCGAGCGTCTCTCGGGCTCACGCGGAGATCGCACGACCTTCTTCGTCTTCGCCGACACCGTCGCCGCACGAAATTTCAAGGGCACCAACGAAGCGCACGGTTGGATGGGCATTCGCTTCCAGCTCGAGCCCGGCGGCCCCCCAAGCGAGATCGTTTTGCACGTCCGCATGTGGGACAAAGAAAACGTTCTTCAGCAGGACGCGCTCGGCATCGTCGGCACCAATCTCATCTACGGCGCATTCTACTACCGCGATGACCCCAAGAAATTCGCCCAATCGTTACTTGATCATCTGAGCTCCGATCGCATCGAGGTCGATATGCTCAAATTCAGCGGACCCGCGTTTAGTCACGTGGACAACCGCCTGATGTCCCTCTATCTCGTCCAATTCGGTCTGACCAACGCCGTCATGTACGGCGCCGATGGCGAGGTTCTTCAGCCGTCCGAAGTGCTCCACAAGAAGGCGATCCTCGTTGAACGCGGCAGCTTCCGCCCCGTCACCCACGTCAACGTCGACATGTTGAATTGTGCCACCGCGCAGTTTGTTCAAGAGCCGCTGGTCAAGGGCAAGGACGTCATCGTGCTCATGGAAATCACCATGAACAACCTCCTCGCGGCCGGCGAACTCGACGCCCAGGACTTTCTCTCGCGCGTCGATTTGCTCAGCGACATCGGCTTCACCGTGTTGATCTCGAACTATTCCGAGTACTTTCGCCTCACGTCCTACTTCCGCCGATACACCAAGGAGATGATCGGCGTCGCGATGGGAATCAACAACCTCCTCGAGATCTTCAACGAGAAATACTACGAGAACCTTGAAGGCGGCATTCTCGAATCGTTTGGCCGGCTGTTCCGGCACTCGGTCAAACTCTACGTCTACCCGATGCGTCAGGAGGCTTACGGCCATTACTTGAATTCCGGCCAGGCCTCCGCCGCGCCGAGTGCGACCAACGCCAACTCCTTTGCCTCGTCGGTCCTCATCAACGCGAAGAACGTCCAGGTCGTTGATCATCTCCGCAATCTCTACAATCATCTCCTCGAGAATCACTACATCGAGTGCATCGTCGGCTTCGACACCGACATCCTGCACATTTTCTCCCGCGACGTCCTCCGGCGCATCAAAGAAAAAGATATGTCGTGGGAGCAGATGGTCCCGTCTTCCGTCGTTGCGGCGATCAAGAAACGCCGGCTCTTCGGCTATCAGCCGCAACCCGCCGTCGCGGTCTAAGCTGCAGTTGGTAGGGCGAGGCTTGTGCGCCTCTGGCGTACTCCCCGCCGTGCCGTCCGCTACCGAACGCGGCTTACCCGGAGGTTTACCCGCCTTTGGCGGCGCCGAAGGCGACCAGGGGTTCGCCCTACCTTCGGAACTGCTCCTCGCGCCGAAAAAATTTCCGTGTCTTCCGCGCCGTCCGTGAGCAATTTCGTCCTTCCACATTTTCACTTTCATGCGTTTCCACAAATACCACGCCCTCGGTAACGACTACATCGTCCTCGATCCACGAGACTTCGCCTCCTGGTCTCCGGCGCCAACGATCGAACAGATCCGAGTCGTCTGTCACCGTAACTTTGGGGTCGGCTCCGACGGAATTCTCTGGGGCCCGCTTCCTTCAACGAAGAGCGAATTCGGTCTCCGCATTTTTAATCCCGACGGCTCCGAAGCCGAAAAATCCGGCAACGGTCTGCGCATTTTCTCCCGTTATCTCTGGGATCAAGGTCTCGTCAAAAACCCCACGTTCACGATCGAAACCCCCGGCGGCCATGTTCAATCCGTGATCAAGGAAAACGGCCGTCTCATCACGGTGGCGATGGGGCGCGTCTCTTTTGACAGCCTGAAAATTCCGGTTGTCGGAGCCGAGCGCGAAGTGATCAACGAAAAGATCACCGTGCTCGATCGCGAGTTCACGTTTTGCGCCGCAACCATCGGCAATCCGCACTGCGTAATCCCGCTCTCTGAGATCTCGCCCGCCCTCGCGCACAAGTACGGCCCGCATCTCGAAACGCATTCCTTTTTTCCGCGAAAGACCAACGTGCAATTTCTCCGTGTGATCGATCGCTCCAACATTCAAATCGAAATCTGGGAACGCGGCGCCGGCTACACGCTTGCGTCCGGCAGCAGTTCGAGCGCGTCAGCCGCTGTCGCTCACAAGCTCGGGCTGGTCGATCGCAACGTCACCGTCAACATGCCCGGCGGCCAGATCGGCATCGAGATCGGCCCGGATTTTTCGATCAGCATGACCGGCACGGTCAACAAAGTCGCCGAGGGTTCGATGCACGCTGATCTCTTCAAAGTAAAAGTCTGATCTGCTCGGAACGTGGGCCACATCCGAGTCCGCGACATCATTCTTAATTTGCTGAAAACATTGTAGCCCGCCGCGGGAGCGGCGGGATCCCTGCGCTCACGCGCTGGGCTACGCCGGAATCAGAGACGTGCGCGGCTCCTCTCCGTTACTTCCCGCCGTCAGCTGGAGCCGTCTGCTCTTCCCGTTTCTTCGCCTTTAACTCCGCCCTCGTCCGCGCTCCCCCGGTCCATTCCGTCACCGGAAGCTTCGCCGGATCGATGGCTTCCAAAATTTTCAACTCGCCCATGTCGACGTGTCCTTCGCGCGCCGTCGTCGTGGTCCACACGGGTGTTTTGGTCTCGCGACCGAAATAAGCCGACGCTTCCCGCGCCATTTGTTTCAGCGTCAGAGTCATGTCGAGCCCCGGAGCCGGACAACTCACCTTCGTATGCCACAGCAGTTTCGTCCGCCCCGCGATGGCCTCGGCTTCGTCGAAACATTGAATCGAGATCACGTACAGACTGCCCGAGGCCGCCTCCATCACCAAGTCTGCCGTCGGCGTGCGCATAAATCGCGTCAGCTCACGCAGCGGGGCGTGAAACGAGTCCACCTCCCAGAGCAGATCCAATTTGTCTCCGCCCATGAACGGCAACGCGGTCCCGAGTTTTCCGTTCATCGTTCCCCACCCGACCGCCAGCAGCATTTCCGGCGCATGTTTCGCCGTCGCTGGATAGTAGCCGCGGTCGGCAAGCAGCTTCACGATGAGTTTCAACATCGCAGTTTTATCCGGCGGTTGGAGCCCTGCCATGCTCCGGCCGTAATCTACATAGCCCAACACGAGCACTTCGTAATAAACCGGTTTAGCTTTCGACGGCTCCCGCAATTTTCGGCCCGCCTCAGTCATGTCGGTGACGGTAATGACCTCGGCGTCATGCTGAAAGAAGCGAGTCAAGTACGAGCCCTGCGCCTCAGCGCGTGAAGCCGCAACCACGATGGCAGCGACCATCAATCCACTTCGCAGCCAGCCCGGAATGACGCGCGTGAAAACATTCATCGACGAGTCAATTTGATGAAACTCGCCGTCATTCCCGTCAACGCGTGCGCCGTTATCGCATTAGTACTTCACCGAACAGCCATACGGTTGACTCGTGGCTTTGGCCACCGGCTTGCCGGCTTTCACCGCCGCAAGCGCGGATGCCACATAGTTCTCCGCCCGCGCAATATCACTCACATCCGCCGAACGGATACTGTCGATTCCTCCGTTGTAAACGAGCGTGCCGTCACCCGTGATCACAAAAACATGCGGCGTGGTCTTCGCGCCATAAAGCCGCCCCACCGCACCGGCTGGATCGCGCAAATAGGCGGAGGGCGCTGCATTCACCGACTGGGACCAAGCCGCGTGGCGCGTCGCGTCGTAGACGCCCTGCACGCCGGGTTGTCCGGTGTTGATTGAAAGCCAGACGACGCCGTCAGCGGTAGCCGATTTTTGCAGTTTTGGAATATTGCCGCTGCCATAATGCTTCATCACAAACGGGCATTCGGGATTCACCCATTCGAGCACGACTGTCTTGCCTTTATAGTCCGACAGCTTGTGCGGTTTTCCATCGATATCCGTCAGCCCGAAATCAGGCGCGGGCTGGCCAATCGTCACCGCCGCTTGAGCTGGGACCGCGAAAGCGGTAGCTAAAGCCACCGCGCAACCAAGGAGGAATTTGATCATTTTCATAGGGAAGGGCTGTCGGTTGAAACGCGTCAGTTTGACGAAAAAAAACGAAGCTGCCAGCGATTGGCAGCGATTTTCTTGGACGCGAAAAGTGTGCGACCGGTTTCAATTTTCGACTCCATCCGCACCGCACAATTCTCTTGGCCAAATCTGTCAGAGCCATTTTTGTCAGCCACTCCACCTTCTGCGCATGCCGCTCACGCTCACCCACCTGGAAAAAAAGATCATCGCCGTACTCGCGTTGATGATCGTTCTCGGTCTCGTCGGCATGAGCGTGCTATGAATGGTTTTCCATCGCCAACATCGGACGCATCGCATCTTTTGCCCGGGTGTACGCGTATGAAGGGTAAATGTCATTCGTCATTTCCCGCATGGCTGATGAGCTCGCCTTCCCGATGGCCATCGCGGACGGGACGCGGTTTGATTCCGGCAACGGCATGACGCCCGACAGTTCCATGCAGCCCCCTGGCGATCGCCAGACGGAGGATGGCGCACTCATTCGCCGCATGGCGCAAGGTGACAAACTCGCGTGTGCGGAACTCTACGATCGTTTTTCGCGGCCGCTCTACTCGGTCGCGCTGCGTATTTTAAACGACCCGTCCGAAGCGGAGGACATTGTCCAAGACGTCTTTCTCGCCCTCTGGGAAAAAGCCGGAAGCTTCGACACCAGCCGCGGCTCCGCCTTTGGATGGGCCATTACGCTCACTCGCAATCGCGCGATCGACCGTCTGCGCACGCGCCGCCGCCGTAGTACATTGATCAACGAATCGTTCGCCGACGACCTTCCCGGCGGCCAATCTTCCCCCGAGCCCGATACGTCTGCGGACCTGATTTTTAAGGAAAAGTCCGTGGCGGTCCGCGCCGCGCTTTCGACACTCCCTCCAGATCAATTTCGCGCGCTCGAACTCGCCTTCTTCAGCGGCCTCACCCAACAAGAAATCGCCGGGCGTCTGAGCGCACCGCTCGGCACGGTGAAAGCCCGCATTCGCCGCGGACTGCTCAAACTTCGCGATACGCTCACCCGCAGTCATGATTGACGAACGCCAACAAGAACTCGCCGCGCTCTACGCCCTCGACCTGCTCGAAGGCGCGGAGCACGCCGCGTTCGAAACCGAATTGCAGGGCAATAGGGAGCTGCAAAAACTCGTCCGTGAACTCCGCGATTCCTCCGCCACGTTCGCGTTGACCGCACCGCAAGTCGCTCCTTCGCCCGAACTCAAAGCGCGCGTGCTGGCCAAAATCAACGCAACGTCGCCGCAACCTGCGACCGCGCCGGACAAGCCGCTCCTCTTCCGCCCCGCGGTCTTCATTCCATGGGCGATCGCCGCGGGATTCGCGATCGGCTGCGCCTGGTTGGGACAAATTTACCTTCAAAACCGCGCCGAAAATTCTGTTCTGCAGGACCAGCTTCAGCTCGCCGAGATCGAGATGACCAGCGGACGCCATCAGCTCGAAGCCGAGCGCATTCTGACCAACCGCCAGATCGCGGACGCGACCGAGCAGCTCACGCAGCTGAATCAGCAAGTCACGAAATCGACCGAGAAGCTCGCCGAAGCCGGCCGCGTGCTCGGCGAAACGTATCATCAACTCGATGACGCCAAAGCCGAACTGCTCGCCCGCCAGAGCAAGCTTGCCCAGGTGAACGAGAAACTCGCCGTTGCCACCACGCAAATTTCCGACCTGCGCGAGCGGCTCCGCGCCGAGGGTGATCTCGCCCAATTCAAAATCGCCACCCTTGCCTCTCTCGCCGGCAATTCACCGCAAGCACTCGCGGTTGCAGTCTGGAATCCAACGACGCAACAAGGCGTACTCCGCGTCGAAAAATTGCCCGCACTCGCGAGCGACAAAGATTATCAACTCTGGTTGATCGACCCTGCGTATCCGTCGCCCGTGGACGGAGGCGTGTTCACCGTCGACGCCGCGACAGGTCACGCCCAGATCAAATTCAAGCCGACCCAACGCGTGAACAACGCTGCCAAATTCGCGGTTAGCCTCGAGCGCAAAGGCGGCGTTCCAAAGCCCGAAGGCGCGATCCTCCTGCTCGGAGATTAGTTTAGGGTCTGTCTTCGAAATGCTCGAAGGGAGGAAACCGCTAATGGGGATCTGCCAATAGGCAGATCCTTATATCACCCCTGCGGCTGATCGCCTCCGGAATATGTGGTGGGTCCGCTGATCGCAGACTGCGATGAGTGGGCTCCAATCACCTCACGGCGGCGGAGGCGGTCACATTAGCCATTAGCGGTCCCTTTTCGGTTCCGGCACGCCATCACTTCCCCGCCGCCGTCGTCAGCACCAGTTCCTTCAGCTCAAACGTCCCCGGAGTGTAGTCCGGCGAAATTCTCAGCTCGGTCACGGTCTCCCAGATCCAGCATCGCGATGTCGGATACGGATCGTTTAGCCGCACAAAACTGCCCCGCTCCCAATTCGCGCGGTCACCCGTCGGGCTCCAATAATACCGCCGTTCCACCTCGCTAAATTCCTGCCCCGTCCCGCGCCACTCGAGCGCGATAAACGGCTGCCGTTTGATCGGGTTCGCATAATCGTAGACGAGCGTCACCCCCGCCACGAGCGTCGGCTCCGGCAGCTTGATGTTGATCCACGCCTTACCTTGATGCCGGATCACGCGACCGTCTCGCGTGCCTTCGTGAAGATTCCATTGCTCCGGCGAAATGGTCACACGCTGCACCGGCGGATCGTCTCGTAATTTCGCGAACGCCCCCACGTGTGCGTCCCGCAGCATCGGCATGTAGTCCGCCAGCAAACCTTGGATTGGGTGCAGATAACGAGAGTGACGTGCGATCAACTGCGACGTCGGCACACCGTCCGCCATCTGCTGCTCAAACTGTCTCAGGTGCCCCGACACATCCCGCGCGTAGTCGACGCCGTATTGAGAATTTGGCCACACCAACAACAGCGCCGCCACGGCCAGCGCCGCTCGCATCAAACCCGCCGCCCAGCTCTTCCCGTCCAAGCTCCACGTAAAATAGACGGCGCACAGCAGGGGAAACAGCAGCGTCACATAACGCGGTTCGAATCCGTTGCGTCCCAAACCCAGCGCCGCCGCCAGTCCACCCACCGCGCCAATGAAACAGAACAGCCCCCACGCCCGCACGCGCTCCGCCGGCCGTTTCCAAAATATAAAAACGAGTTTTCCCACCGTCGCCGCGAGCACCGCCATCATCAGTCCTCCGGAGAGCGGCCACACTTCGCGCACGCCCGCTCCAAAGCTCATCGTCACCGCTTTGATCGCCGTTTGCACACCCGCTCGCAGTCCCGCGCTCGTCGGATGGTGCGGCACTTTTTGGTAACCGATCAAATACGCCGCGACGAGTGCGATTCCCACCAGCGCAATTATCGCCGTAAGACCCCAGCCGATACGCCGAGCCACCGCATCCGAATGCGTTTGTCGCCGCGACAACCACGTCGCACCGATCGCCCACACCACCAGCGCCGGAATCGGCACCAGCCCATGCGCTCCCGATCCGGCGAGCAACACGATCAACCCGCCAATGATTAACATCGCGCCGCGTCCGATCGTCTCGGCACGCACAACCACTGCGAGCATCACGAGCAGAAGCACGGTCGAAACGAAAAACTCGATCTGCCATCCCCACATGAAATTTATCCCTTGCCCCAGGTTCAGCGCCACGAGCGGCAAAAACAGATCCGCCCAGTTCAATCGCCCGCGTAGCTTCGCCACGATTTGCAGCAGCCATGCGATCATTCCCGCCGTGAGCAAAACGTTGAAAATCATTCCTGCCCGAAAATCCATCGAGCTTCGATACACCGCCAACATGACGAGCCGCGGTACCGGGATGCGGTGTTCGTTATGCTGCGACCACAACCAGTCCAGCGTCACCGGCTGCCGACCCGTCATGGTCGGGACCATGTCCCAGTCATCCCATGACGGCACATTGCGCCCGTAAATCACCACATACGCCAGCGCGGCCAACGTCATGATCGCCCACCCGCCCCACACCGCCATCGCCACACGCCGCCGGGTCGGTGACTGCTCTTCCGAACGAGAGATCGCTGGTTCCATCGGCTGCGGAAGGATGAGGTGCGCCATAATCGCGGTTGATGCGCTCTTACATTCCCCGCAGCCGTCCGCTCGCTCAACGAGGAAAGACTCAGGAAAACCACTACAAATGCTTCATCTCGCGACCGAGGCGTTCTTCTTTCGCTCCAAACACCACCGCGAAAACATTCTGGACGCTGTCCCACCCATCCCCACCCTTTACCTCGCATGATTATCAAACCCCGCGTTCGCGGTTTCGTCTGTGTCACTTCCCATCCTGTCGGCTGTGCCGCACATGTGCAGGACTGGATTAATACGGTGAAGGCCAAGGGCCCCATCGCAGGCGGACCAAAAAAAGTGTTAGTGCTCGGTTCGTCCACTGGCTACGGCCTGGCCTCCCGCGTGACTGCTGCTTTTGGTAGCGGCGCCGCCACGCTGGGTGTTTTCTTCGAACGCCCTTCCGAAGACGGACGCCCCGCCACGCCCGGTTGGTACAACACGATCGGCTTCACCCGAGCCGCGCGAGCCGCCGGTCTCTACGCGAAAAACATCAACGGCGACGCTTTTTCCGACGACATCAAACGCCAGGCTCTCGACCTCATCCGCGCCGATCTCGGACAGGTTGATCTGGTGATCTACTCACTCGCCTCACCCCGCCGCACGCATCCGAAAACCGGCGCCGTTCACAAATCCGTCCTCAAACCCGTCGGCGCTCCTTACTCTAACAAGACCGTCGACACCGACAAAGGCATCGTCAGCGACATCACGATCGAGCCCGCCAACGATCAGGAGATTGCGGATACGATCACCGTCATGGGCGGCGAAGACTGGGAGATGTGGATCAACGCACTCGCCGAGGCCAACCTGCTCGCCCCCGGTGCGCAGACGGTCGCCTACTCCTACATCGGGCCGGAAGTGACATGGCCGATCTACAAAAACGGGACCATTGGTTACGCGAAAAACGATCTCGAACGCGCCGCCAAGTCGCTCGACGCAAAACTGAAAACGAATGGCGGCGGACGCGCTTTCGTGTCCGTCAATAAAGCGCTGGTGACGCAGGCGAGTTCCGCGATTCCCGTCGTGCCACTCTACATTTCGATCCTCTACAAAATCATGAAGGAGCGCGGCACGCACGAGCGTTGCATCGAACAAATCCAGCGCCTCTTCGCCACGCAGATGTACAACGGCTGCACACCGCAATTCGACGACGCCGGCCGCGTCCGCGTCGACGATTTGGAAATGGTACCCGAAGTTCAGAGTGCGGTCCGCGAAATCTGGCCAACGGTGACCACGGCAAATCTCGTGGAAAAGACGGACATCGCTGGCTACCGGAGCGAATTTCTAAAACTCTTCGGCTTCGGACTCGAAGGCGTAAACTACGAGGAAGAAGTCGAGCCGCACATCCCGATGATCTGAGCGAGCGCCCGAGTAGCGGTAGGCGTCCCTGCCTGCCGTTTTCGACCTCCGTGTCCGTGCCCGACTCAGCGTAGCGGGGGGCCACCCCGCCAGCCCGGGGAAACGACGAATTACAATAAACCAACATCGAGAATAGAAAGAGGAAAGGCACAG
>CBRAFL010000025.1:0-27151 GCA_967755055.1 uncultured bacterium | reverse complement strand
TCGGAATCGGAACGGAACGGAATACCGCACCGTAACCGGTGCGGCTACGGGCTACGGGCGGAGGAGCGAGGAGGAGCGTTGCGCCGCGCGATTGATTCTGCGCGGCTCGTTCCTTCGTGGTGCCTTCGTACATCCTGGGACCCTCCTGGGACTATCCTTGGCACCTGCTTCCTTGATTCCGACGAGGCCGGAGGCGATGGGCTACTGCCGGAACGATCCTGGCCGGCATTGAAAAGTGAAGGCTGAGAGCTGAGGGCTCGGAATGGACGGAGGACCGCGCCGTAACCGGTGCGGCTACGGCGGAGGCGGGCGGAAATTGGAGCTGACGGGAAGTCGGAAAAAAAGGCGGATGTTCACCACAGAGACACGAAGACACGAAGACGGATCGAACCGTGGAAGAAGTCGGAAGGTGGTGGAGTCAGAAAAATGGGGTCAGAAATATAGAACTGAATCCTGACACCGCACTCCGGCTTGGCGTTTCCGGTAGGTTCACGTCAGTATTTTTCTGCCCCTAATTTTTCTGACTGATCATATGATGGCCCATGCGATTGGAGTTTTGTCACACAGCCCTCTTACGGACGCGTTCGCGATCGCGAACCTATGCGGCGCTCGCGAGCGAGTTGCATTGCTGACGAGCCACGGCAGGCACGGAGGCCTGCCGCTACGCGGGATGGATCTACGCCGGAGGTGTTCACGCCGCGCGCTAGATCCAAACTACTTCTTCCAAATGTCGCCTTCGTCGTCCGCCAGCCAGCGCGTGGTCGTGACTTTCGGCTGCGTATAGAACATGACGCCGGCGCGTCCTTGCATGTGCAGATCGCCGAAGAACGATTCGTTCCAGCCGCTGAACGGGAACATCGCCATCGGCGCGGGCACGCCGACGTTGATTCCAATCATGCCCGCTTTCACACGCTGCTTGAACTCACGCGCCGCCCCACCCGATCGCGTGAAAATCGCCGCACCGTTTCCAAAGCTCGACGTGTTCGCCATCGCGATCGCCGATGCAAGATCCGACATGTGGAGAACGTTCAGCACCGGCCCGAAAACTTCTTCCTGGGCCAGCTTCATCTCCGCGCGAACATCTTCAACAATCGTCGCGCCCAAATAAAACCCGTTCGGCGCGCCTTCCACTTTCGCGTCGCGACCGTCGGCGATCAATTTCGCGCCGGCTTGTTCACCGGCATCGAGGAGCGCGCGCACGCGATCGCGATGCGCCGCTGTGATCACCGCGCCCATGCCGGGCTGACGCTCAACATCCGTGCGGCCCACCGTGAGTGACCGCGCCGCCTTCACCAATTCGGGTAGGAATTTCTTACCGCCATCGCCCACTGTCAGCACACTCGAGCCCGCCATGCAGCGTTCGCCCGCACAGCCAAACGCCGCGTTCATCACGCCTTCCACTGTCTTTGGCACATCGGCGTCGGGCATCACGACCACATAATTTTTTGCGCCACCATTCGCCTGCACGCGCTTTCCGTTCGCCGTGCCCGTGGTGTAAACGTAACGCGCGATCGGCGTGGAGCCGACGAACGACACTGCCTTGACGAGCGGATGACTGAGCAGCGCATCCACACTTTCCCTACCGCCGTGCAGCAGGTTGAACACGCCCTTCGGCAACCCCGCCTCGGCCAGCAATTCCGTCAGCCGAATCGCCGTCAACGGCACGCGTTCGCTTGGCTTCAAGATGAATGTATTCCCACACGCCAGTGCGAGGGGAAACATCCACAGCGGAATCATCGCCGGAAAATTGAAGGGCGTGATTCCGACACACACGCCGAGCGGATGCCGGGCGAGTTCTCCATCAATGCCACGAGCGATATTCGGCAGCAACTCGCCCATCAACAACGTCGGTGCGCCGCACGCGAGCTCCACGACTTCGCAACCGCGGAATAAATCGCCGCGCGATTCCGCAAGCGTCTTCCCATTTTCACGGGAGATGAGCCGAGCGATTTCATCGAAGTGCTGTTCGAGCAGTGCGCGATAGCGGAAAAGAATCCGCGCGCGGTCGCTCGCCGGCGTGTCGGCCCACGCCGGAAACGCCGCGTGCGCGGCCTTGACCGCGGAATCGACTTCGGCCGCTCCGCCCAGCGGGAGTTCAGCGATGACTTCGCCCAGCGACGGATTATAAACCGGTGCGCGCGTAACGCCGGAAAAAACGGTCCATTCGCCGCCCACATAGGAGCGGCCGACAGGAAGAGGAGATGTGATCTGGTTCATTTTGATTTTTGATTGGTTCGGGTAGCTTCGAGCGTGAGCAAGTGGAGTGATCGATCGTCCACTCGCTCACGCTCGCAGCTACGACGAAGATTTTTTCGTGAATTCTTAAGTGATCAGCTTTCAGCGCTAGACTCTCAGCTCTCAGCCGATCGATCCCCTTCACCCCAGCATCGCGTTGCGCACGAAGCCGAGGAGCTCGGTGTAGCCCCCGATGAATTGATGGAGCGTGTGGACCGTCGCGCCGTAGTGGACAAAATCATACGGCTTCATGCCGTCGGCATCATACGCGCGGTTGAAATCAGGAAACTTCGTCCGTAGTTCTGCCAAAATTTTATCGTCGACCGGATCGTCGATCGTGATCCGCGGTTCCGCCGCAGCATGATTGAACTTCGTCCACCAGCTGTACGGAATCGTCTGCAACACGCCACGGCCGATGATTTGCGACCAATGATTTTCGTGACGATAAGCCGCCGCGAGCAACGTTCCTGGACGGCCGCCGCTCTCAAAAATTTGATTCGCATGCTTGAACACTGCGATGCCCGCCCAGTCGACCGCGCCAGGAGTTGACGAGATTTTTTGCGCCTCAGCCACTCGCTTCAAATGGTCGTCCACCCGGCCGACCATGAGAGTAATGTAAGGTCGCAACGACTCAGTCGGATGACCGGCGGCGCGCGCCTGCTTCAGTCCGCGCTCGAGTGCTTCCGACACGGCCAACGCTTGCGCCACCGTAAAACTCACTGTCGCGTTCACGCGAATTCCGTGAGCGGTCATTTCCTCCATGGCCGCGATGCCGACCGCGGTTGCGGGCGCTTTGATCGCGATGTTCGGCGCGAGCGCGGCCAGCTCGAGCGCCTGGGCGACCATCAGCTCCGCGTTCACATAGTACTTCGGATTCACCTGCATCGAAAGGAAACCCTTAGCTCCTTTGCTCGCCTCGTAGACAGGTTGAAGCTGTTTCGCCGATTGAATTCCGAGAGCGTGAATCAGTTTCCAGGCGAGATCGTCCTCGGTGGCCTGCGGAAAGTCGGTGATAAGTTGCTCAAGGATCGGCAGACAAAGATCCGGATTGTTCTTCGCCGTCTGAGCGACGATCACGGGATTCGAGGTCCCACCGACGGCACCCAGAGCCACGGCTTCGCCGAGTTCGGCGGGAACACCAGAGTCATTCCACCAATCCGCACCGAGCGCGGTCATCTGCGACATGCGTGAAGTATTCATATTCATGGGACTCCTATATCGTAAATTTTTGTTAGACGCCGGCGTGGCCGCGAACGAACTCGCGTGCGATTCGCGCCTTCGGCAGCGCAGGGACTTTAGACGGATCTTCCTCGGCTTCGACCACCAGCCAGCCGCGATAATCCGCAGCGGCCAGGATTTGAAAGATCGCCGGGAAATCCACACAGCCGTCTCCCGGAATCGTGAAAACGCCTTCGCTCACCGCGCGACAGAACGACCAGCCTTCCTGCCGCACGCGTTCCGCGATCGCCGGCCTGACGCTCTTGAGGTGCACGTGTCCGATACGCGACGCATGACGACGAGCCACCGCCACCGGATCGATTCCGGCAAACGCAAGATGACCGGGATCGAGCAGCAATTTCATCTCCGCAACCGCTCCGAGCAATCGTTCGAGGTCATCCTCGTTCTGAATGACCGTCCCCATGTGATGATGATAAACGAGCGTGATGTCCTCGGCCGCGGCGATCGCAGCGAATTGTTTCAACCCGCCGATCAGTTGCGGCCACTCCGCCTCAGTGAGACGCGGAGAAACGGCCTTTCCAAAGGACAGTGCGGCATCGCGCGTGCCGTGAATGCAACGCGTGCACTCTGCCATGATCGCCACGCGAGCGCCGAGCGTTTTGAGCAAATTCAGATGCGCGCGAAACGTAATCTCCTCCTCCGCCAAACTGCGCGACGCGAGGTACGTGCTGTGCCAGCCACTCACGAGACGCAGTTGGTGACGCCCAAGCGCATCCGCGAGCGCACCCGGCGTGCGCGGGTAAGCATGACCGAGTTCGCTGCCCGAAAATCCGGCGGCGCGCATCTCGCTCAGGATTGTGTCGAGCGGCACATCGCCGGCTAGTTCGGCGAAATCGTCGTTGCTCCAAATGATGGGATTCGCGCCGACGAGACAGTCGCGAAGCCGTACTGGTGAGGGAGATGAAATGGGTGACATAATGGGGGCTGTTCAGGCTAAAAACCGCTGACGTGAACCACTAATGAACACTAATGGGCGCTAATGGTTACTGATTCGGATTAGTGAGCATTAGTGTGGATTAGTGGTTAAATAATTCCGTTTTCCTCTGTGTCTCTGCGTCTTTGTGGTTCATCGCTTCCGGTTTCTTTCGGCTTCAGTAATAAAACCGCTGTTTGGTTTTGGCTTTCTCGTACGCGGCGCGCGCCGTCTGCACGTTGGGCCGTTGTGAGACGGCATTCGGTGGTACGTCCCACCACGCGAATCCCTTCATTACCGACTCAGAGGAGATCGGCACGTACACCAGACTGGTCCCCTTCTCCGCGCGTGCCGAATCGAGCGCTTCACGCAACGACTTCGCATCGTTCGCCGTGAACACCACGGCGCCGAGACTCGCAGCGTTGGCGACAAAATCGACCGACACCGACGCGCCCTCAAGACGTCCGCTGCGCGCATCACGGTGGCGAAACTCGTTACCGAAACTCCGCCCGCCGGAGCTTTTTTGCAGATGGTGAATGCAACCAAAAGCGTGGTTGTCGTTAAGCAGGATGATGAGCTTTTGATTTTCCTGCACCGCCGTCACGATCTCGTGATTGAGCATCAAATAGCTGCCATCACCCAAAAACGCGATGACCTCCCGCCTCGGATCCGCGAGCTTCACGCCGAGTGCGCCGGCGATCTCGTAGCCCATGCATGAGTAGCCGTATTCAGAATGATAGTCCGTCGAGGAGTTCCCGCGCCAGAGCTTGTGAATATCGCCCGGAATTCCGCCTGCGGCGTGGACTACCGTACTTTGCTCGTCACAAAATTCGTTCAACACGCGAATCACTTCGCTCTGATAAAGCAGTCCGTCCGAGCTGCGCTCTCGCGGCGACACCATCGCCTGCCAGGGCTTTTCCCAATCGGAGCGCGCTTTCGCGATCGCCCGCGTGTGAGCGGTCGGAACCCGCCAGCCGCGCATCGCCCGCTCGAGCGCGGCGAGCGCTGCGCGAGCATCGCTCACCAATGGAAGCGCGCCGTGCTTCACTGCATCGGCCGCGTTGACGTTGATGCTGATGAAACGCACGCCCGGATCTTGAAACAACGTTTTCGACGCCGTCGTGAAATCCGCCAGCCGCGTTCCAATCGCGATGACCACATCTGCATCGAGAGCAATGCGGTTGGCCGCGAGTGTCCCCGTCACGCCGAGTGATCCGAGCCCCTGCGCGTGCGACTCGAGCAGACTGCCCTTGCCTGCCTGCGTAACCGCCACGGGAATACCGGTTGCGGCCGCGAATTTTTCGAGCGCGCCGGTCGCGTCGGAGTAGTGCACGCCACCGCCAGCGATGATCAGCGGCCGTCGCGCCGAGCGCAAAAGACTCACCGCTTCACGCAATAGCTCCGACGACGGAAGGGTCCGAGAAACGACGTACACACGTTTTTCAAAAAAGCTCAGCGGACAATCAAACGCCTCCGCCTGCACGTCCTCCGGCAACGCGATCGTGACCGCGCCGGTCTCCGCCGGATCTGCGAGCACGCGCATCGCCTCCGGCAGCGAAGTGAGGACTTGCTCAGGCCGGTTGATCCGATCCCAAAAGCGCGACACCGGCCGAAAGCAATCATTGACGCTCACATCCGGTCCGCCCGGATGCTCGAGCTGTTGAAGCACCGGACTCGGACGGCGGCTCGCGAAAATATCGCCGGGCAGCAGCAGGACCGGGAGGCGGTTGACGGTCGCTGTTGCGGCACCGGTGATCATGTTAGTCGCACCGGGGCCGATGGAGCTCGTGCAGGCCAGCGTACCGAGGCGCCGCTTCGTTTTCGCGTAAGCGATGGCCGTATGCACCATGGCCTGTTCGTTTTTCGGCTGGTAGTAAGGTAATCCGCGACCGCCGTGTTCCTCGATCGCCTGGCCCAAACCGGTGACGTTGCCATGACCAAAAATGCCGCAGATGCCGTTGATCAAACGATGTTCGACTCCGTCGCGTTTCATAAATTGCGCCTGAAGAAAGCGGACGATCGCCGCTGCCGGCGTGGTGCGAATGGTTTTCATGGGGTGGGATTTTTCAGAGCGGGTTGCCAGCCTTGCTGTGCCGGATCGAGCAGCCACGTGTGCTCGCGAGAGTAGTTGAAGCCCTTGTACGGGCGGCGCGGCAGGTGGCGTACGATCCAAAGATAATACATGCCGTAACCCGGCGCAGAAACTTGAGCGTGATCCAATCCGCCCGGAATTAAAACGGTGTCACGATCGCGGATTTTGAACACGTCATCGCCGAGTTCGGCGTGTCCGTAGCCCTGCGGCAGCGTGAAACGATAGTGATAGATCTCGGGCTGCGGGTGGTGATGACCAGGATAGCTCGACCAACGCCCGGGAAAATTCACGACCTCGCCCACCACGAGATTCGAATCGGGCCGAGTCGTGTAGTCGAAGATTGTGCGGACGAGTCGGCGACACGCGCCTTGCGCCAACCCGGCGCCGCGATCTTCCGTCATCACTTCGGCAGGTCCATAAAAACGGACGGCCAATGCACGAGAATTTTCCGCGCGAATCACGGCGAGTTCCGCGTCGGCGGTTGTCGCGCGAATCAGCAATGCCGTGCCTGCGCCGCAGTGAAACGTCGCAGGGCCGTCATCGAACAACGACGTGCGGGAGGCGGTGAACTTCGCATCGCCCATGGTGACGTCGACTGAGCCGCTCAGCAGCACGAGGACAGTTTCCTGGGTGGTTCTTTCGCGTTTCGAGCTTCCTTTTTTCAGTCGCAGCAGATCGAACTCCAGCTCCATCGCGCGCACCACTGGACTGAATCCGATTGGATTCTTCTTCGCGACTGCGCGAATGACCCCGTGTTTCACGCCAGCGACCGAAGCGGCCGACTTAACCTTTCGATTTTTTGCGCTCATATGGAAATTGCCCCGCGGACGAGATGGCGCGATGACACCGGCGCCCCATGAATACTTCCGAACTGTTTTCGTTGCACGGCCAACGCGCGTTGATCACCGGATCCGGCCAAGGCCTGGGTCTGCGTTTTGCACGCGGGCTGGCTGACGCGGGTGCCGCAATTGTACTGAATGATATTGATCGCGCCCGACTGGAGGGCGCAGTCGCCGAATTGAAAGCGGAGGGAATTCAGGCGCACGGACTTGTTTTCAACGTGGCGAAACCCGATGAAGTTCGCCCTGCGATTGCGGAGTTCGAACGCGATCACGGCGCCATCGACATTCTCGTGAACAACGCCGGTATCCACCGTTATGCGTCGCTGGCGGAAATGGAATTGGCCCAGTGGCAGGAAGTGATCGACGTGAACCTCACGGGAGCGTTTCTCGTCAGCCAGGCCGTCGTTCACGCCATGATCGCGCGCGGTCGTGGAAAAATCATTAATCTCTGCTCGTTGATGAGTGAGGCGACGCGACCCACAACCGGCAATTACACGGCGGCGAAGGGCGGGCTGAAACTTTTGACCAAGTCCATGGCTGTCGAATGGGGCCGGCACAACATCCAGGCGAACGGCATCGGGCCTGGATATATTTTGAGCGACATGACGCGACACCTCGCCGCGAAGCCCGAGTTTGATGCGTGGGTAAAATCGCGCACGCCGGCCGGTCGTTGGGGCGTGCCCGACGATCTCGTGGGAGCGGCCGTGTTTTTGGCCTCCCGTGCGTCTGATTTCGTCAACGGTCATGTGCTGTATGTCGACGGAGGCTGGCTGGCAGCGTTGTAGGCGGAGCACTTCATCTCGAACTCGATCAAGGCACGGTTCACTGAGGGCACAGAGGCACACAGAGGAAGCGGGAGGCCACAAGATGTTGGATGCGTTTTCATGCGAACCGATGCCGATCAAGCGAGCGGATCTAAGTTTGGCTCGAAATATTTCTCGGTGAACTCTGTGTCGGAGCTCTGTGCAGCTCTGTGACCACGGAGTTTTACTCGTTGATCGTCGGTTCAATCTACGCGATTGCGACAGTCTGGTGCTCGTGGAGTGAGCGCGTCGCGCCGAGAGCGATTTGTTGAGCAGCAATGCCGTCGGCGCAAGTGATCGGAGCGGGCCGGCCGTGGCGCAGGTTGTCCACGAAATCCTGCAGCTGCGTGAGGTAAGCCTGATCGAAGCGTTCGAGAAAGCCGGGCACCGTGTCGTGAGCAATTTGGTTTTTCGTCATCACGGTGAGAGCCGTTTCCCGATCGTAGCCGATCTGCAACGTGCCTTCCGTTCCGACGATTTCCGTATCGATCGCGTAACCATAAACGCCGTTGCGGCTGAGACTGACGAGGCCGATGGCACCCGAGGTGAATCGCAGCGTCGTGAACGCGTTGTCCACATCGCCGACCTCCGCGATGCGTGGATCAGCGACAGCAGCGCCCGTGCTGTGAACCTCTTTGACCTCGCCCATGAACCAGCGGCAGAGATCGAAATCGTGAATGCCCATGTCGATGAACAAACCGCCGCTGCTCTCCGGACGGAGGTACTCGAGCGGCGGGGGAGATTGGTCGCGTGAGCTGGATTTGAATACGATGGGGCGACCGATGGCGCCGGCGGCGATCTTCGCCTTGGCGGCGGCGTAGGCGCGATCGAATCGGCGCATGAAACCGAGTTGGAAAAAGATACCATGCTTCGCGATCGCGGCGTTCATCGCCTGCCCTTCATCCAAACTGAGCGACAGCGGTTTCTCGCAAAAAATCGCCTTCTTCGCAGCGGCGGCGGCGAGCACGACCTCGCAGTGGAGTTTTGTCGGGGTCATCACGACCACCGCATCGAGCGCGGGATCAGCGACCATCTCGTTGTGATCAGAGCAGGCTTTGGCGCCCGTCTCGCGAGCGATGGCAGCGGTGACGTCGGAGCGAACGTCCGTCACGGAATGAAGCCGCGCGCCCGGGAGTCGCGTGGCAAAATGACGCGCGTAAAGACTGCCGAGACGGCCAAGTCCGACGACGCCGATATTCAGGGGAGTGTGCATAAGAAAAATAAAATCGGAGGTGGAGGAACGGTATCAGGCCGCAATTTCGCGCAGTTGGTTTGTCATTGGAGAAACGGTATTGAGTAGGGCAAGGTCTTTGACCTGCCCGAGGGCGGGTCGGAGACCTCGCCCTACCATGGTGGCGCTCGATGCAAGCGCTCGAGCCCGGTTTGCTCTCTCGTAATGACGACGTGCCGTTCATAATTTTCACTCGAGTGACACCACCGTCGGAGCTACGCCCCAAGGCGCTCCGGATGCGGCGAGACTGATTCCATGATTAGCCGCGTTGGCGAGGAGACGATCGAGACCGGCGACGTAGGTGAACGAATGTCCGTCGGCGGTGCGTTCTTCGAGATATGTCTCTGGCACCGGCACAATCGGCACCTGCGCATGTAACATGGAAACACAACGCACATGAATCGCGGCGAGTTCGGGGGTACACACGAAGCTACTCTCGCCGCGCAGGCGCGCCAGTACATCGCGCAACATTTTCTCTCTCGTTGCGGACTCGGGGCCTGCGGCTTGCTCCCAACGCTCCGTCGGTCCTTCGATGCGCGCGTGGCTGTCCTGCACCCATTCCGCGCGGCCGTCCCGACCTTCAATGGTGAGCGAGGGGCGACTGATTTCACGCGAACTGTGCGTGCCATAAAAATCGAGCCGACAGCCGTCGTCCGCCATCAAGCGAATCACGCTGGTATCGAACGATTCAATCTCTTGCGCGCGGTAAAGCTCGCCCGTGAGCTGAATCGGAACCGCTGCGTCATCGCTGCGCCGACCGGCGAGAAAAAGCATCAGCATGAAAAAATGCGAGATGGCGTTGTTAACCGGTGAATCGAGGACGCTGGCATCGCCTACGTGCAGACGGCCGGCCCAATTGTTGCGCGTGTAATAGGAATGGCTGCGCGGCCAGGCCGCATGCACGACCAGGCGTTGTAGCGGTCCAATCGCTCCCGCGAGCAGTCGGCTCTTCAGCGCGAGAATTTCGGGCGCATGAAGGTATTGAAAACCCACCGCGACGATGCGCTGAAAATCCCGCGAGGCATGGGCGATCGCGCCTGTTTCAGCCAGCGTGGCGGCGATTGGTTTCTCGACGAGCACGTGCACTCCCGCTTGCAAGAGCGCGATCGTCATCCTCGCGTGTAAATGAATAGGCGTCGGAACGACTCCGAGATCCACTCGGAGACGCTGCAATGCGGCGCAGAGCTCGTCAAAGGTGCTGAAAATTTCGCAGCCTATCGCGGTCAACGTCGGCAAAACTTCGGGCTCTGAGTTCGGGGGAAAAATCACGGCGCCCACCAAAGCCAATTCACCGCGTCGATGGAAATCGAGCAAGTGCTGCAGATGCACGCGGCCATAGCCGCCGACACCAACGAGGCATACACGAGGAGAACTCATACGGCGCGGCGCACGGTGCGCCGAAGTTTGATTTCGCCGATGCTGTTCTGCGGGCCAGCAGAATGAGCGAATCGAGAGGCATCCACTCGCTCAATATGCGGTGTGAAAACACGCGTGAACTGCGCTTGAGTCGACCAAGCCAACACACCCCGCCCTTCCGCCTTCGCCGAGCCTACGGCGGACACGTCGGGCACCCCTCTTGCTAGAGGGGACTTCAGCTGCCGGAGATTGAGGTCCCCTCTAGCGAGAGGGGTGGCGCGTAGCGACGGGGTGTGTGCTCCGGACATTTCATCCACTCGCTCACGCTCGTAGCTACCTGTCGGATCAGACCGGTCGCGGAGATTCTCCGGAATAGGCGACGCGAAATTTGTCACATGAGGGGGCATTTCAGTCGCTCTAGAACGCCGGATAATTTCGCGGAAACAATGCCCGCTTCATATAACGGTTAGATTCGCCGCTGCCCTGCGTTATGAGTGGCGGCTCGTCGCGCAATCGGGAGCCGGAATTGCGCGGTGAGTGAGTCCCCGCCCGGAGTGCAGTCTAACGAATAGACCACGCGACGATTCATCTCCGGCTTGGCAAACGCTCTGCTGTCTCGCCAGCGTTATTACTCCCGACGCCGTGCTTACGTTTTTGCTTTTTAACCTACCCCACCCCGCATGATCTTCGGCAATTTCCACGTCATCGATGTGGCCGTGATCGTCGCCTATCTAAGCGCCGTCATTTACTTCGGCTGGCGCAGCTCGCACGGGGCGGCCAACGAAGAGGGGTTTTTCCTGGCCGGCCGCAAACTCGGCAAGCTCTACCAATTCTTCCTCAGCTTCGGCAACGCGACGGAACCTCAGGGCGCCGTCAGCACCGCGAGTCTCGTCTTTCAACGCGGTGTCACCGGCGTGTGGTTCGCTTTCCAGACCGTATTCATGAATCCCTATTTCTGGTTCATGAACACGTGGTTTCGCCGCGTGCGACTCGTGACGCTCGCCGACATGTTCGAGGATCGGCTCGGCAGCCGCGGACTCAGCCGGTTCTACGCGTTGTTCCAAGTTTTCGTGGTTTGCGCGCTCCTCGGTTTCGGAAATTTCGTCGCGTACAAGATCGCCTCCTCCATCGCGACCAAACCCGAAGCGCAGTGGAGCGAGACCGATCGACGTTCCGTCGCGGACTACCGCGAAATGAAGCAACTCGATCAACAAATCGTCGCCGGAACTTTTCCCGACGAACTCAGGCCACGACTCGCCACGCTGCGTGACCGCCATGCTCGCGGCGAATTGCACAGCTACATCACGGTGCTGCCGTCACTGCCGTTCTACATCGTGTTTGCCATGGTCGTCGGGGCGTACATGACGCTCGGCGGAATGGCGGCCGCTGCGCTCAACGAGGCGTTGCAGGGAATTTTGATCGTCGTGTTTTCCGCGATGTTGATTCCGACCGGGCTCAACGCCATCGGCGGCTGGTCGCAGCTGAGCAAACGCGTGCCTCATGAAATGTTCGACCTGTTCGGCGGTGACGGCGGTTCGCCGCTTTTCATCTTTGCCGTGCTCTTCGCGAGCCTCGTTCAAATCCATGGCTTGAGCCACAACATGGGAATCTACGGGTCCGCTAAAAACGAGTTCGCCGCCCGGCTCGGTGGCGTTTCGGGCGCGTATATGAAGCGCGTGATGATTGTCCTCTGGGCATTTGCCGGACTCATCGCCGTCGCCGTATTCGGCGTAGGCGGACTCGCCGATCCCGACGCGGTTTGGGGCGTGATGACCAACCTACTTCTCGGTCCCGGCTTTATCGGTTTAATGCTCGCCGGCGTGCTGGCGGGGACGATGTCCACCCTCGCCGCCAAGGCGCTCGCGATTTCCTCGCTCTTCGTGCGCAATTTTTGGCGTCACCTGCGTCCGAATACAACGCAGGCGGAATCCGTGCGTGCGGCGCGTTGGACGATTGTTGCAGTGCTGGTGCTCGGCGTGGTTTCGGCGCAGCTGATGAACGATGTCGAGACCCTGGTGAAACTCGTGCTGACGGTGAACATCCCCTTCGGTGCCGCGGTGATTCTGATGTTTTTCTGGCGGCGACTCACCGCGCCCGCGGTGTGGATCTCGGTCGCGCTCTCCGCGTTCTCCATTCTTCTCGCGCCACTCAGCGCCGCGCATATCTCCGCGATTGCGCGCCATACGCCGCTCGTGGTGACAGTGGAAAGTCCGGACGGAAAACTCGTGCCCGTGTATTTCAAACAAGTCGTTCGCACCCAGTCCGACGATCCGACCAGCATGCTCGAGGGGCGCGGCCGGTTCAATTTCGAGTGTTACGCGCTCTCGTGGGTGGGGCTTCATCCCGAGAAATTGTCGGCGCCCAGTCGGGAAACGGCGCAGTTTCTTTTCGACGGCTTTTTTCCGTTCGTCGTTCTGATTCTCGCCAGCCTCGTGACGCGGCCACCGGAGCGGAAACGGATCGATCAGTTCTACGGGAAAATGAAAACGCCGATCGGCGAAACGCCTGAATTGGAAGCCGCCGCGATGGTGGAAACCCGCCTCAATCCGCATCGCTTCGATCACACCAAGTTATTTGGCGTGAAATCCTCGTGGGAATTCGCCAAGTGGGACCGCGTGGACACGGTCGGTTTTCTCGGCTGCTGCGCCACGTCAGGCGCCATCATCCTGGCGTTTGTGCTGCTGCTCCGCTGGGCGGCATGATGGTAGGGCGGGACCGCTGGGCTCGCCGAAATTTGGACGCGACTGAATTCCCACCCAAACCAGACCCGAAATTATTAACCGCAAAGAACGCAAGGAGCACAAAGACCAGACCTCACATTCTTTGTGCTCTCTGCGTTCTTTGTGGTTAAACTGCTTTTGATTCGTGTCGGAAACAATGCGGTAGCCAAGCCGGCTCACAGCCGCAGGAAAATTTTTCGCTGGTAGAGGAATCGGCACAAGAGCGTGCACAGCACAATGCCCGTGATCGCCAGCAAAAGCCCGCCCGCGCCCGGCCACATTGCGTTCAACCCCGAGGCGATTTCGCCGCCGAAGAAAAACGCGGACAGCTTGTTGAAATCCACCAGCCGGCTCACGAAGTAAATCGTCAGCGCATTCGTGCCGATCCACACAAACGGCTGCGCCCACGAGCGCCAGCCGCGCACATCGATCACGAAATAAAATGCGGCCAGCAACAGCGTGCTCCAGCCGCCGGCAACCAGCACGAATGAGGATGTCCAGAGACGTTTGTTCACCGGAAACTGAATGCCCCATGCATATCCGAGCGCGATCAATACGACTCCACTCAGGGCCAGAATTTTCGCTTTGTTCTCTGCGCTGTATCGCTCGTTGCACAACAATCGCCCGGCGAAGAGTCCGAGTAGACACGACGCAATCGCCGGTAGCGTGCTGAGCAAACCTTCCGGATCGTAATCTCCGTACCAAACTCGAAGCGGCAGATAATGCGCGTCGATCCAGTTTGCCAGATTATGTCCGCGCGCAAAATCACCCGCGCCAAAACCCGGCACGGGCACGAACGTCATCAGCGCCCAGTAGCCGACAAGCAGCGCCACCGCGACGCCAGCAATCGTCCGCGGCCGCACGTAAAGGTGAAGCAAGCTCGCCGCGACATAACAGATTCCCAATCGCTGCAGTACGCCGAGCAGCCGGATGCGTTCAAAGCCTTCTGAGATGCCGCCGTAGTAAAGTATACCGAGCAGAAACATCAGCATGCCACGAATCACCACGCGGCGCACTGCTGTGGGCCGGCCGTTCCGCGCCACCATCCGGTCGAGCGACAAAGGAATCGCGATGCCCACCATGAAGACAAACAGCGGGAAAATCAGATCGTAGAAAAAAAATCCCTCCCACTCGGCGTGCTCCATTTCGCGCGCCAGAAAATGCACCACCACTCCGCCCTTCAACCCGGCCAGCGCACTTCCAATCGCGTCGCCTCCGATGATCCACATCATATCGAACCCACGCAACGCATCGAGCGACGTGAGGCGCTGAGCTGGAGCTGGCGCGGGTGACGATGAGGGCGGAAGAGGTTTGTCGGCGACGGCTGCCATAAAAAAAATTCGGCGTTTAGAAAAGTCGTGGACCGCGAGCCAAAGGCGGCGCTGGAATTCCCAGCAAGGCGGAGAGCGTCGGCGCAATCGTGTCTGTACCCACGCGTTGGTTATGGATTCCCACTGTCACGCCAGCACCAAACCAGACAAGTGGCACGTGATTGTCGTAGTCGTACGGCGTGCCGTGATTGCTGCCTGCAGGCGTGCGATCCACGACGTACGGCTTCGGCGAAAACACAACATCCTGGCTCCGCTCCGCGTTGAAAGACAGCCGCCAGTCCTCGAGAAACGGACCATTTGCCGGAACGGAGCCGAGCAATTCGTCGCGCGTCCAGACGACGGCGACTTGAGGCGAAGCGAGCAGCGCGGCTTTGATCACGCGTTGCGCATCGGACGAGGCCACCCGACGTTCGGCCAGCGTGGCGGCGATCAACCGGTAGCCGTAACTATCGCGAATGGTCCAAGCGTTTTTTTCCGGCGCGCCAAACGCCAGCGTCAACGCTGCCTCCACTTCGCGTTTCAACTTCGGATGATCAATCCGCCCCGCTGTGACGTCGCGGCCAAATGCCTGCACGCGCTCCGGTAGTGGCGCGACACCATGATCAGCCGTCAACACCACGACGTAACGGCCCACGCCCACTTCCCGATCGAGAAATTTCAAGAAATCCGCCAACACGCGATCGAGCCGGAGAACGGAATCCATAATCTCGTGGCTGTCCGGACCGAAGGAGTGGCCCGCATAATCTGTCTGGGAAAAACCGATACACAGCAAATCGGGCGCGGCGTGCCGGCCGAGTTGCTCGTTGATAATCGCGGATTCGGCAAATTCAGCGATGACCGTCGAGCCGTGGGGATCGAGCCGGTATGCGCTATAAAAATTCGCGCCCGGCGCTTTTTCGCCGCCATCTACCTTTCTTGGAAAGGTGATGCCGAGTCCAAGTCGCGACTCTTCGCCCGGAGCATTATCGGGACCTTGCACCGCGTCGTAAATCGCCGGATCGAGCAGGTGATCCCACGTGTGGCCGAACGCGCGATCGATGCGATCCTCGGCGTTAAACTTTTCCACCCACTCCGGTAGTGCCGGACGATAGTAGCGGGACGTGATGACCTGGCCATCGACGATCCAGTACGCCGCATCCGCCAGCCGCCCGCCGAGAAAAATCGCGGCGCGATCTTTATTGGCCATCGAGATCACGCGAGAGGCGGCCCCATAGCGAAGTTTCAATTGATCGCCCACGGTCGCCGCCAACATACGCTGCGGCGAACCGGTGATTTCCGCGTCTGACGAGCCGGGCATGATCGGAGATTTCCGCCGCGCACCGACCACCGGAGCATTCGGATCTTCGACGGAGCCCGTCTCGCGACCCGCGGTGAAATCGAACCATTCGTTGGCAATGACTCCGTGCTGGTTGGCGGAAACACCGCTGAGAATCGTGGCGTGCCCCGGTGCCGTCGCCGTCATCGCATGCCGATGATGCGCGTCGCGATAGTTCGCACCCTGCTCGAGCAGCCGGCGAAAACCGCCTTCGACGAAATAGGGCCGGAAGCGTTCGAGATAATCCGCACGGCACTGATCGATGCTAATCACCACCGCGAGACGCGGCGTGGCAACCGCGACTGTCCCGGCCGTATCATCAGCACGTAATCCAAACGTGATTAAAAAGAGCAGCAGGCAGGCGAGACGAGTCATGGTCGGCGTTTGATGCGCAAATCAAACCGCGTCGCGCCCCGATAAGTCACGTCAACAAATCCGTCGCCGGGTTGAATCTCTATTTCAGTCGTATCCGTTTCGATCGTCACTTCCAGATTCGGTAGCAGCCACCGTGCCCGCGAGATCAGCGAAGGGTCAAGCTGCGGCGCCGAGATCCGAAAACTGGAAGTCCCACGATCGGTTTCGATCAGCAAATGATTCGCCTCAGCACGAGCGTCCACGGGTGGGCATACCCGCAGTGCGAACGCACCGACGTCGTTGGTTCCAATCCTCCAGTGCCCGGTCGCGGGAATGAACTGGCCATAGCGTGTCTCGGGTCCGGCTTCGCGCGTGTGTTGCGTGAGTTCGCCACCGAGCATCAGATCGCGACTAATCCACGCCGTCGCGGTGCGTTCGGGCGCGATGACGCGACGGAGAGCGCGCTCGCCTTGAAACTCACGAAAACCGGCGAGCACGTCGGCGGGAATTTGGGCGCCGAGCAGAACGTAGGCCGGTGCAACGACGAAGTCATGTGCGTGGTCCATTGGCCCGGCCGGGTCCGGGAGTGGCGTCAGCTTCGCCGGCAACGCGAGCCCCATCCACACGCCCGTGAGCGAAACGTAGTGGCGCATATCCAAACCGTAACCACGGTCGAACGGACCGCAGAGATTTTTTAGATCGGCGTTATAGAACCGACCGATGTCGCGCCAGAGCCCGGCTTCCATCTCGGCACCCCAGCGGCGAATTTTTTCAGTGATGCCATAGCGGCGCCAGAGCGCCAGGCCGTAGAGATCGACGCCGTAGTAGGTCGGCGAGTTGTACTCGTCGAAGGTTTCGTTGACCGCGAATTCAGCCCGAATTTTTTCCGCCCACGTTACGCTTTGCGCAACCCATTCCGTTTTCCCGAGGCGCTGGCCGGCCCAGCCGAGGAGAAATCCGTGGAGCAGTGCAATGTTCGTGTGATAAGGCTCAGCGCGACCTTGCGTGAGTTCGCCCTCGACCGCGCGACGCACCGAATCGAGCAGCAGCGGAGGCAAGTCCGCGGGCAACCGCGATTCGTACTCAGTGAGGATCAGCGCAAACGTGATGCCAATAAATTCGCGCCAGTTCGGATCATAGTCGCGCCAGAGTTGCGCGCCGGCTGACGGCGTCGGTTCTTCGGGAGCGCGGCGAAACGTGCCGTCCCAGGGTTGGCCGGGCGCGGTGTACTGACTCGCGATGATTTGGCGGAGGATACGCACGGCACGCGCGTCGTCGCCGGGTTGATGGCGCATGAACAAGCCAAGCGCATACCACGAACTCTCACGCGTACGGTGGCGGCCCGTCTCGCCCGGCGCAGGCGAGCGGAGTAAATCCGCCGCATCGTCCCAATAAGTGTCGGAGAAACGCATCGAGGCGGACAGAAGTTCGCGTGAGCGTAATTCCGCTGGGTCTGATTGAACGGTTGCCGCCGCGATCGCGAACATCGGCGCGAGGAAAAGCAACGAAGTGAGAACTATTTTCCTCATGGGAGCAGGCAACACGAAGGCGGTTGATTCAGATCGGATGAGAGAATGACGGCTGAGGATTGCCCCGCGACTCTAATGAAACTGGAGCCAACAAATGACTCTCTTTTTTCAACGTGGCCCTGCGAGTGAGCGCAGTATCCCGCCGCTCCCGCGGCGGGCTACGAGTACCACCGAAATTTCGAAAAGGCTCGGGAGCTTCTGCGCTCCCGAGCCGCTTGATACTGACGAGACGCTTAGAATTTAAGCGTCGTCGCGAAACGAATGTTGGTCGTCGGGTAGGCGCTCATCGAATTGCGGCCGGAGGCCTGCCACACGATGTGTTTATCGAGCGCGTTATCGATGTTCAGGTTGAACGAATAGCGGCCCCACGTGTAGCTGGCGCCAAGATTCGCGATCGTGCGCGGCGGAACGTAAAAGCCAACCTGCGCCACGACGCCCGTCGCGAGGACGAGATTCGGCGCTGTCTCGCCGGCCTGGTCGCCAACGTGCGTGACGCCGATGAACGCGGTCGCGCCTTTTAACGAGCCTTCACGGAAACGATAATTGAGCAGTGCGTTCGCCGTATGATCGGGAATGTTGCGGACGCGCCGGCCGAACGGGTCACGCAGCTGCATCGCCGTGTAGCTGGCCATGACGGTGAGATCCTTCGTGAGACCGCCGACGACTTCGAATTCAACACCGTGGTTGGTTTGATTCGAGAGAAAGAACTGCGGCGCGCCGGGGATGCTCAGGTAAACCGGATTCGGCGTAACGAGGTTCGTCTGCGCGATCTGGAAGTGCGACGCCGAGATCGACAGGCGCTGATTGAAGAACTCGGTCTTCACGCCGTACTCGTGCTGATAACCGGTCTGCCAGAGCGGAACGTTATTGAAGAGAACGGCGTTCGCGTTGGACGAATAACTGTAATAGACCGAGACGTTCGAGGTGACCTTGAAGAGCGCGCCTTCGAGATACGTATCGTGGAAACCCGTGAGTTCCGAGCGTACGCCAGTCGAGAGATTCTTGCTGATGCTCGTGAGCCAGATGCGGGCGGCGCCGCTCGAAACGAACAAGCGATCGTGGAAGAAGCCGGCGCGGAGATAGGCATAAATCTGCTCCTTGCGCAGAAATGCATAGGTCGTGGGGCTCTGCTTCCATGTCGGCTCGGGGACGGTGGACACGTCCTGGGCGTAAAGATTGACGTTGGGCATCGTGCCGGTCCACGTGCTCGAATTTCTCGGATCGATAAACAGCGACCATCCGAGAACAGGCTGCAGCGAAACGGGACCGGCGTTGAAGTTGCCGGCGAAATCCTGCTGCAGTTGGAAATTTTCCTCGAACGATTTCTGGTCGGAGGCGGCGCGTGCGACGCTCGTCGGGTCATATTCCAGCTGGGTAGCCGAGACGTAGTTGCCCGAGGCATCTTTGCTCCAGATCAAATTCGGCGTGTAGATGCCGGTGGTCGGATTGTAGTGATTGTTATTGATGTTCGGGAACGAGAGCGTGGCGCCCTTCTGCTCGAAACGATCGTAGAAATAGGCGGCGGCGAAACGCATGTTGATGTTTTCGCGCAGGGCCGAAGTCAGCTCGAGCGTGACCCGGTCGAAACCATCGTAACGGAACGACCAGTCAGGAATCCCGCCCGCATCGGCATACTGGAAACCGGCTGGCGGCTGGGACGGCAGGTAGGCGCCATTGGCCACATCGGGACCCGCGATCCAGGTGTTGCCTGGGTTGGCGGCCGCGCCGTTTGCGCGCCAATCGATGTGCGCGTATTTCACCGTGAGCTTCGAATTTTCAGAAATCTGATAGGACAACGACGGGTTGACGGCCCACTGGCGGAGGTCGCCCGGCTGGAAGGTATCGGTGTCCTGATAGGAACCGATCATGCGATAAGAAAGTCCCTTCGCCACCGGCGCCGGCCCGGTGCTGTCGAACCAGACGCGTTGGGAGAAAAAGCGGCCGATTTCGGCACCGATCAGATTGGAGGGAGTCGACTCAGGCGACTTGGTGAGGACGTTGACGACGCCACCGGGCGTGCCAGTGGGGGCGAGAATCGCATTCGGACCTTTGACGATCTCGACACGCTCAATCATCGCCGGACCGAAATTGGCCTGCACCTTCGTCTCGAAATTATCGATGGTGCGTCCGTCGTTTTCGAAGCCGCGGATCGTCACACGATCAAGGATACCGTTGGCGCCCGCGAGGCGGCCGTTGCCGATGCCGGCGAGATATTGCGAGGCGTCGAAGACGGCGTTGGCACCGACGTCCTTCAAGAAGTCACCGGTGATGACGTTGATCGTCGCAGGAGTGTCGAGCAACGCGCCGCGGATGCGGGCCGCGGAGAGAGAATCCGTCGCGCGATAGGCGTTCGCGCTGGTGCCGGAGACGGTGAAGGCGGGTAATTCGACGATCGTGTCGGAGGTCGACGAGGTGGCAGGGGCGGACGTTTGCGCGAGCAACGGCGTGGACAGCGCCGCAAGCAGCGCGAGACGAGCGAGGTATCGATGGGTATTCATGGTTTGTGGGTCAAAGATTTGGTGAACGCCTGACGGGGCCAGTTTGGGGCGGGTAAAAAAAATGAATTCTCTCAACAAGCAATGGAAGAGTGAGAAGCGAACGAATCGCCGGAGAAAGCGTTTCGAGCTCTAACCGTTAGAAGAAACTACCCGCGATTTTTGGGATTGTTCCGCTAGATCGCGACTGCGCTTCCGTACTGTCTGCTTCGCTGACACCAGCCGTTGCGCTGATCCACGGTCGAATCCGCTCGCTCACCAGACGGCGTGAGAACTCGCTGTGCGGTGTAGGTAGCGTGCTTGCCGCGCTACGTTCGTAAATCGGTAGCGCGGCAAGCGCGCGACCTACAATCGCGCTTCCACTCGCTCACGCTCGTGGCTACAAGCGTAAGCGAGTGGAGATTGGGCCAGGGCGCGTAGATCGCGGAGGCAGGACAGCGGCGAGGAGCTAACTTGCCTGCATCGAATAAAATCGTTGCACAGCGCGATTGCTTCGATTTCTAACCGTTAGCCCCGATGGCAAAACCTCCGACAATTCGCAGCATTGCCCGCCAGCTCGGCCTGTCAGTCGCAACGGTATCAGAAGCGTTGCGCGATAGTCCGCAGGTGAAACCAGCGACCAAAGCGCGCGTCGTGAAAGCCGCCGCCGCCGTGGGCTACGAGCGAAATCCACTCCTCGGCGCGACCTTCTCCGCGTTGCGTCAAGGACGTCATCAAGGATTCAGCGGGACGCTCGCGCTGGTCGATTATGCGCAAGACGGACGCACTGAGCTGATGCTCTTTCATCGCGAAGTCGCGCGTGGTGCGGAAGCGCGAGCGCGCGAACTGGGATTCAAGACCGACGTGTTTTGGATTGGGCGCACCGCCCCTGCCCTTTCCGTCACGCGGCTCAATTACGTGCTGCGAGCGCGCGGAATTTCCGGCGTGATTTTCCTACCGTTCGATCAGCGGCAGGACTTTCGGAATTTTGATTTCACGCAGCTCGCAGCGGTGAGCATGGATCATCGGCTGATCAATCCTCAGCTGCACACGATTCAACCGGACCATTATCTCTCGATGCGCCGCAGTCTGGAAATTCTGACGGAGCGCGGATACCGCCGCATCGGCTTGTGCCTCGAAGCGCGGAAGGACGCGCGGGTTGATCACAAATGGAGTTCAGGATTCCTCTCGTTCTTCCGCCTCAACGATCAAGAACTCGCCGTGCCGCCACTGATCGAAAACACGCTCGACAAGAAAACGTTCAACACCTGGTTCAAGCGCTACCGGCCGGATATTATTATTTCACACGCGCAGACGATCACCACGTGGCTGGAAGAACTCTCGATTCGTGTGCCGCAAGACGCTGGTTTTTTTCGCATCAACGTCACGGAACGCTCAACGCCGTGCGCCGGACTCAATTTGCAACCGGATCAACTCGGGGCGACGGCGGTGGAGTCAGTGGTCGGCATGTTACATCGCCGCGAGCACGGCGTGCCGCGTTGTCCAAATAGTATTTCGATCGACGCTGTGTTTATGGATGGACCGACGTTGCGCCCGGCATAGGCGCGCGATGCGCGATCGAGCCCGGGTAGGTGGCGTGCTCGCCGCGCAAGGTCTTCAAGAAGCAATTCCCCGGAGCTAATCGCGTTGCAGACTGCCGGCGTGTGCCATAGCAGTGAACCCACGAAAACCGTGCTGCAGCAACCGATCACCATGCGTATTTTTCACCTTAGGATATTCGCTCTGTTAATTTCGGTGACGCCCCTGGTGAAGACGAGCGCGCGAGCGGAGAGCGACAGAGGTCGCGAATGGGCGCGCGTTACTTTTTATGAAGATTCAGGATTTCGTGGAGAATCCGTGACGCTGCGAACGGGCGAGTCGTTGGAGAATCTTTCGAAGGACAGGTTCCGCAACGGAGTGCGGATAAACGATCGGATCACTTCGATTCGCATCGAAGGGAATGCGGCGGTTTTCGTTTACCGGGACGCAGGTTTTCGCGGTGACGCGCTTCGGTTAACCAACAGCGTTCGTAATCTCGACGATTTCGCCCCCGGCTGGAACGATCGGATTTCGTCGATCCGCGTCGAACGCATTCGCGGCGGCCGACCGGATCGACCCGGGCGAATGGACGTTGAGCGTGTTGATCATGTCATTCAGCGCGCCTACCGCGACATTTTGCGTCGCGACCCGGACGAGAGCGGCCTGCATAGTTTTCGCGAGCACATGTTTGATGATGGCTGGGACGAGGAGCAGGTGCGTCAGGCATTATGGCGGAGCGACGAATATCGATTGGTCGTCGAGCGACTGGTTGCAAAGGCCTACCGGGATTTACTCGGCCGGGAGCCGGATGAAGGCGGTGGTCGGATGTTCCGCGATCGGATGTTACGCGATCACTGGACCGAGGAGGATTTGCGCGACGCGATTCGCAACAGTGACGAGTACCGGAAGCGCCCCCACCCGCCCCGGAAAGGCTGAGTCCCGCGTGTTTTGGGAAGCACAGGCCCGTCGTGATTTTTCCTTGCAGTTGACTTGGCCGCACACCTAGTAACTTCCCTCCAACCACGACACACAGCGTGCTAGCGTTCGTGGATGATAAGTTTGAAGTGGTTAGGCAGTTTTCCAGTGAGAAGGCGCGGTAGCCAAGTGGTAAGGCCGAGCTCTGCAAAAGCTCTATGCGCCGGTTCAATTCCGGCCCGCGCCTCCAAATCGCTTATTACAAGCGAATTACGAATATCTATAGACTTCGAAATCGAAAGCGCGAACCCCTGCATAAGGGCAAATTGCCCGCCGTTGCACAACCGAAGTCTTCGGAGTAGCCGGCGAACAAGTCCTAGAGATGTTGGAGTAGTTATTCGCGTTCGACCGCGGTCGAGTCTCCGTCCTTTCCAGCGGGGACACACCCCGCAACGCCCTTTTGCCGGCGGAGGCCGGATATTTCAGCGGCTCGCTCTCGCGCACTCGTTGTCAGCTAAGCCGCGCCCGTGGGTGCCTCCATTGTAGCGCTCGGGGTCCGGCTGGCGGGCCTCAAGGTAGTACCGCCCAAGCCCGGTCTCCACCTTGACCCTCGGCGCTGATCAGCGCTCTGCAAAAACCAGCGCCCTCGTTGGGGCGCATGAAAAACAGCAAAAGTCATGAACCGTTCAGTCACGATTGATGCCCCGCGCACTTATCCCGCGCTTTCGCTCGATGATCTCCGCCGCACCGCCCTCTCGCTTTTCGCCGAGAACGCCCGGCCCGGCGTGTCCCGCCGGTACACCTCTGTTTCCACTGCGCAGGTCGTTGACCTGCTTCGCGGCGAAGGCTGGGAACCCGTGTTAGCCCGCCAGCAACGCGTGCGGCTCCCGGAGCGCCAGGGCTTCCAAATGCACGAAGTTCGTTTTACCCGTCCCGATTATCTCGACCAAAGCATGTTCGCGGTGGGTGACGTCCGGCCTGAGTTGATTCTGCAAAACGCGCACGTCGTGATTTACCCGGACTACGGCCACGAGCAGATGCCCGGTGACCTGGATCGGATGCTCGAGTTCGTCCCCGAACGATAAGCAACACTTTGCGCGCATGAGGCGCCTTTGTTTCGGCGCTACTCAACGTGTAGAGCCAGATAGGTTTTGGCAGCGTGCAGCACATTTCTGCTAACTTTGATCAACCTCTCACAAAGGTTCCGATTTTTCGGTCCGCGCTTCTTCCCGGTCCGCTTATTGAGAGTTTAGCAATACTACAATCCCCCAACCCCAGTGATATTAGCGATGAAAACGAATGCCGGAATCGTTGTCTCAATCCGCGGCTCAGGTGGCAAAAGGGTGCCTTACTATATCCCAGCCAAAATCCAGGTCACCCATACTCCATGAAAACACCCGTTCAAAGATCAAGCTCCCACCCACTCCGCCTCCTGGGCCTAGTGCTCTTGTTAACAACACAAGTTCATGCTGACGAATATGACACGCTACGTGCACGCATGGTCGACGTTAACCTCGCAGCGAGCCTCATAACGACCCCAGTCCCAGCGCCGGTGCAAGCGAAACTAAATTCCCTTGTGGCAAGTGTTACGTCCTATCCTGGATCTCCGCCAAATGTAAGCGGGGCAGGCATGTGGGACCTCATGAACACGAACCCATCAGGCAGAACCTACCTGTGGCAGGACTTGAAGGTCGGCGCCACCGACGGCCAGGGTAATACTATTCCTGGCATAACCAGATCTCAAAACATGACTGCGTCGTATAAGCGATTATACACTATGGCTACAGCCTATTATACGCCCCAGCAGGCTCTGTATCACAACTCAACGCTGCTGGCTGACATCATTTCTGGCTTGGATTGGCTGAATACGAATATGTACAGCGCCAGCGTGAATTACGTAACAGATGCAGAATGGTATAATTATAAAATAGATACACCGAGGACCCTGGAGAAGATCACATCGATCATGTACGATGATCTGAGCTCGACGCAAATCCAGGCGTACATGGATGCGGTTGAAAAATATACGCCTGACCCGTATTCGCAAAGTTCCGTCCCGTACACGCCAGTGATGACTGGGTCCAATCTCCTGGACCAGGCATTCGTGGTGGCGTATCGCGGTATAATTGTGAAGGATCCGACAAAGATCGCGGCCGCGCGAGATGCAATCAGTGACGTTCTGCCGTACAGCTCGCCTTCCGCGGCACCCTTTACACCAGCCCGCGACGGAATGTACCCAGATGGCTCGTTCATTCAGCATGCCGCCTATCCCTATATTGGTGGCTATGGCGTGATTTTTTTGGCCGACGTCGGACAACTTTTCTATACGCTGGACGGGTCGACATGGGCGGTGAGTGACCCCGCGCGCGTGAACGCCTACAAGTGGTTTTTCGATGCGGTCGCCCCGTTCATCTATGAGGGTAACGTTTTCGATAGTGTGCGGGGAAGAACGATTGCATTTGGCCCGTCTTTTGGTCCGAAACCGAGCTATCCAAGGCTCAACGGTATTTCGATGCTAAGTGCGATCCACTACCTTTCGCTCACCGAGCCTACGTCCAATTCAAGTCTGGGCAGCACATATCCGGTGAATCCCCGCCTGGCGATGCAAGGCATACTGAAGTATTGGCTCTCAAAGGACACCAACAATCAAACGCTCAATGCGTCTACTTTGTTCCAATACTTTAAATTGAATGATATTGTGAACGATTCCGGGGTGACAATTGCCACAGAGCCCGTCGGCTTCTTTAACTTTCCCGTTCAAGACCGTGCGGTTCTCTTTCGCCCCGGGTTCGCGTTCGGTCTGGGTTTGACCTCTTCCCGACTTAGCAATTACGAGTCCGGCTGGGCTCCTTCCACCCATGGGGAAAATCTCAAAGGATGGTACACCGGCGACGGGATGACTTATCTCTATACGAACGACGCTTCCTCATATTACAATTTTTGGCAAACGGTAAACCCGTATCGGCTCCCAGGAACTACGGTAGATACTTTAGTTCGGAGCGCGACCGGCAACTGGTACAATTACATTAGCCCGAATAATTGGACCGGCGGAACCGGAACACTGGACTACGGAGTAATCGGCATGGACTTCAAGGCTCCCGGCGATCTTGGTCAATCGACCTCGGGCGGTTCTCCTGCCCCCATCATCACTCCGTCCAATCTGGTCGCTAAAAAGTCCTGGTTTTTGTTTGATGACGAGATTGTCGCGCTCGGCGCGGGTATAACGAATTCCGGGCAATCTGGCACGGGTTGGGACACTAATCCCCGGACCAACGAGACGGTCGTCGAAGACAAAAAGCTCAACGCCGTCGGTGACAATGCCTTGATGGTTAATGGTGCGGCGCAATCCACGACTCTGGGCTGGTGGGCTGTACTTGGTAATGTGCATTCAATTTACCTGGACGGGAACACGACCGGCGATGCTTCCAGTGTCGGCTACTATTTTCCCGACGTTACGCCCGGAGTGGGTCCAACGGTAAAGGCGACCAGAAAGGCTATTACAGGTAACTATTATAACATTCAAAATGACTATCCCACCGAATTGAATGTTGGTGTTAAAGCCGATGCTTTAGTTAGACCATCTGACCCGAATCACGGAAGCGATTCAACGTTATATGTGAAGAATGATATTGGAACGTATGTTCGCGAGAGCTATATCAAGATAGATCTTTCGAGTTATATTCAAGACACGAAAGTTACCTTCACCACGGCGAACTTAACAATTACACCAACGGCGGTGGCCGGTTCAAATCCGCAGATTCATACGGCGGAGCTTGTTTCGGACAATTCCTGGACGGAATCCGGGATACTTTATAGCAACAAGCCAGCCTCAACGCCGCTCAGTCCGGCGCAGTTGTGGTCGGGGATGACGGCCGGAACCCCGATAGACATCGATATCACCCAAGCCCTGCAGGATGCCTTAAACGCCAACAGTAAAATTATCTCCCTGCGCATCTTCGCGACGAGCGGGGTCGATAGCAGCTCAGGTGTGGCCTATGCATCACGCGAGAGTTCAAACTTCTTGTATCGCCCCAAAGTGACCCTCACGTCGTACCGGGAGCCCACCACCGTAAATTACGCGTCGCTGTGGTTCGACCATGGGACAAATCCTACCAACGCGAGTTACGCCTATGCCATTCTGCCGAAGCGTACTTCAGCCCAGGTCCAGGACTACGCGGCCAATCCTGATTTTGTAGTCTTGGAGAATAGCTCCGAGGCTCAGGCGGTGCTGGTCACGTTCTCCGAGGTCAGCGCCCACAAGAG
>CBRAFL010000024.1:0-27225 GCA_967755055.1 uncultured bacterium | reverse complement strand
CGGTCATCGTGCAAAAGCTCTCGTTCGCAAAAACAATTTTGAGCCCGTGTGCGCCTCCTTTCGCCTCGCCGATAAAAACGCCATCGGCCTGAGCGCGAAGCGCAGCCGCGAGCAGATCTGCAGGAGCGACCGGGGTGACTGGCTTGCGGTTTTTTTTCACGGCGCCAGACGCTCGATGATCCAGCCACCGTCGTCGCCACGCCGAAAACGCAATCGATCGTGCAACCGGCTGCGTCGCCCCTGCCAAAATTCCACGGTCTCTGGCGCGACGCGATAGCCGCCCCAATGCGGCGGCAGCGGCACTACGGATCCCGCGTATTTTTTTTCCAACTCCTTCATCGAATCCTCCAGCAGTTTTCGCCCGGAGATGATCGAACTCTGTTGTGAGACCCACGCGGACAATTGGCTGGGTAGGGGACGGCTGTGAAAATACGCCTCCGCTTCCTCGCGCGAAACCTTTGTGACAGTACCTTCCACGATCACCTGGCGTTCCAGTGCGACCCACGGGAAAAGCAACACGGCGCGCTGGGTCGCGTCGAGTTCGCGGCCTTTGCGACTTTCGTAGTTGCTATAAAATACAAAGCCGCGGCCATCGACGCCCTTGAGCAAAACGGTGCGCGCGGAAGGACGGCCGTCACGTGTCGCAGTGGCGAGCGTCATCGCATTCGGTTCAGGAATTTTGGCGGCCTCCGCCTCCTGAAACCATTTGTCGAACTGACGGAACGGATCACGCGCGAGATCTTTTTCGGCGAGTCCGGCGAGGCTGTAATCTTTGCGCAAATCGGCCAGTAACATGAAGTGGTCGAAGCGTGGCTCGCGGTCTACGCGCTGTCAAAAGTCATCTCGTCAACCCGTGAATCCAACGCGCGGCACGAGGGAATTCGCCTAATAATTGCGTCGAATTTCCCAGCGTAAACTCGCGCTCGTCCCATGCCGGCGCCATGGTGCAACTCATCAGCGCCCAGCCGTGTTTCACCGGCGGATCAGCAAACTTGTCGTCGCGCGGAATGAGCCGCGCTCCCTGCCAGTTGCCACCGCGGACGATGAGTTGGGGAATTTCCCCATTCGCCAAATTTATTCCCAAGCGAGTAATCACGGGGTCCGCCTGCGAGTTTACCAGCTGGACGTGCTCGACGACATCACCTGCATGGAAAAACCACAGTTCATCCGTCGGCATGCGGTGAAGCGCGGAAAAATCGGCGTCCGTTAAAAGAAACGTGATGGCTGAACCTGCGCTGCGTCCATTTGGCAGGAGTGTCGGACTGGTCCATGTCTGCCGGAAAAACCCTCCCTCATGTGGCAACGGCTGAAGTCCGAGGCGGGCGATAAGAGCTTTGGCTTGGTCGGTCATCCGGCACTGAGCATTATCAAAATCGCGATCGGTGAAAGCATCGCATTCGAGAGAAATTGTTTATTTGTTCCGGCATCGTGTTGTCGTTCGTAGCTCCCCTTTTCAATCAATCTCAAGACGTGTTGGTTTGGCTGCGCAGGCTTGGTCTTGGTGCTGTTACCTTGGCACTGTGGATGGCCGCAATGAATCTGCCTGTGCCGCCGGACACCGGCTTGGATCGCTCATGGCAGACCGCGCTGGCTGACGCACATGTTCAAGGTCGGCAATTCGGACCTGAAGTCATCTTCACTTACGGACCATGGGGATTTCTGGCGCTGGATGGCTTCCTGCCTGCAGCCCTGAAGGCGAAATTGATTTGGGAGATGCTGGGTCGGTTCGCTCTCAGCCTCACAATCGTCCTGATGAGCGCGGCGCTGCCTGGCCTGCGGAGGTGGATCTTTCTCGCCGGGGTGATCGCAGCAGCATGCTTTTTTGAAACAAGCGTGTTAGTCATTATCGCTTTGCTGGCGCTCATCTGGCTCGCGCCGCCGGGAGCGAAGCTGTGGCAACGGGCGCTGGCGATCGGCTGGCTGTCGTTTTTCGCGCACTTCAAATTTGTGCTTTGCCTGGAGGCGGTGGCAGCCATTGCCATCACGTCGGCGATCCATGCAGTGGAACGACGACCTCGTCAGGCTCTGTTTCAATCGCTGGCGTTTCTCATTGCGTATGCCAGTTGGTGGCTGGCCGCTCGACAGAACCTCGGAAACCTGCCGCGCTTTTGGCATCTCAGCTGGGAAGTCAGTAGCGGCTATTCATGGGCAATGGCCGCTGATCCCACGACGCTGGTTCTCGCGGCTGGTCTCGTTGGGTTGTTCTGGTGCGGCGCATTCGTCTATCTGATCTGGCGGTCTGATCGAACGTGGGCTCAGCGCACTGGTGCGGCGATCATCGTTGCGGCGGTGTGGCTGCTGGCTTGGAAGCAGGGATTCACGCGAGCTGATCAGCACACCTTCGGATTCTTTGTCGCGGCGTTGCTCCTCGGTCTGGCGCTGCCCGGAATATTCCGGCCGACGCGGAGCCTCTGCTGGCAAGATGTGAATGCCGGTCTCTGTATTTGGGGCGCCACCACGGTTGGTGCGGGCCTGCTGATGGTCGGTCCGCGAATGACATGGTTTCGATGGAGCCGGTATCCACACGCGGTCACCCATCTCGCCGAGTGGCAGACTGCTTTTGAGAAGGGTGTGCGCGAAGCTGAAGTGGCCGCGCGAAATCCCGCGCTGAAGGCCGCGATTGGTCGAAGCACAGTGGATTTGCTGACGTTTGAACAGGGACTGATTTTTCTGAACGGACTGAATTATCAACCGCGTCCAGTCCTGCAAAGTTACAGCGCATATACCCCGGCTCTCGTCACTGCAAACGCGCGCTTTTTCCAATCCGAACGGGCGCCCGAATTTGTCATCGTCCGGTTGAAGACCGTGGATGGTCGGTATCCGGGTCAGGACGACGCACTCGCGCTGGCCGAGTTTGCGCGAAGCTACGACGTAGCTCAGGAGGGAGGCGCTTTCACTCTGTTGCGCCGTAAATCGCCCGCACCGGCGGCGCGAGAGCTTGCGCGTGTATCACTCGGGCAACCGGTCCCATACTTTGGCAGGGAAATTGCCGTGCCGGACGGACGCGGCCATCCCGTATGGATCGAAATCGATTTCCGTCCGACGTGGCTCGGTCGCCTGCGGGCTTTTTTCTATCACGCGATGCCGCCGGTGATGACCGTCAGGCTCAAGAGCGAAGGCGAGGAGGGCTTTCGAATTATTCCCACGACAAGCCGGGAAGGTTTTTTCCTACAGCCGCTGCTGCATGACCACAATGACGTCGCTCAACTCATCCGTGGTCGGACCAGCCGCTGGGCAGAAACGATCCGATTCGACATCGATGGGTCGTTATCCAGCTGGTTTTGGCATCGGCCTCGCGTGCAATTCTTCGCGTTCACGGAACTGCCCCTCAAGCATGTTCCACTTCTGGATACGCTGGTTGAAGTCGGGGCGGTTAACGTGCGCCCTTTGTCAGCGGATGCGGGCGCAACCATCGGCCGGTTGCAGGTGGATGGACACGCTTTAATTTTCGCCCATGCACCAAGCGAAGTGATTTTGCCGGTCGCCGGGGACGTCCGGCATTTCAGCGGCGGCTATGGATTGGTTGAAGGAGCTTATACGGCGCCGAACAGCACGGATGGCGCAGATTTCAGCGTTGAAGCGGGCAGGGCGGATGGGACATGGCAGACGTTGTGGCAGCGGACGCTCGAACCAACCACCCAAGTCGAGGACCGCGGATTTCGGCCGTTCAATTTGGACGTGCCTGCCGGCGCAACCCGGCTCCGCTTAAAAATCGGGGCGGGAAAACGTAATGACCTGAGTTGGGACTGGACGTTTTGGGGCGACCTCAAGCTGCTGCCGTAAGGTGAAGCTGCCGGGCGTCCCGCCTTTTTTTGGCTTTGTCGTTCGCGGTCCAACTCGCTTCTGTTGCGATCCAAATCTGCATGTCTCCCTCTGACTACATCGACCAGCATTCGGCGAACTTGATCGGCACGCTCCAGCAGTTGGTCGGTATTTCGACCGTGAATCCGCCAGGCGAAAACTATGATGCGATAACGTCCTTTCTCACCGCGGAACTCACGGCGGCCGGGCTGGCAACGAAACGTTACACGATTCCGCAGACGCTCCTCCGCCGCCATCTCCCCACGGAGATGCACGCGTATCCACGTTTCAATGTGCTGGCTAAGTTACCGGCTCGCGGGGCGAGGAAAACGATTCACTTCAACGCTCATTATGACGTTGTACCCGTCTCGGGCGAGTGGCGTCACGGCAGTCCGTTTAGCGGTGCGGTGGAGCGCGGCTGGATTTTTGGACGGGGCACCTCCGACATGAAAGGTTCCATTGCCAGCCTGCTGCTCGCGTTGCGATCGCTGCGCGCCACGAACACGGCGCCAAAAATGAACGTTGAAGTTTCGTTCACCGCGGATGAGGAAACTGATTCAGTGCTCGGCACGGGCTGGCTCGTCGATCACGCGCCGATCGACCCGGATTACGCCGTGGTGATGGAAGGCGGCGAAGGTGCCAGCGTGTGTTGTGGACACAACGGTGTGGTGTGGCTTGAGGTCTGCGTGCACGGCCACGCTGCGCACGGATCGCAACCAGAGAACGGCATCAACGCGCTCGAAAAAATGTCAGCGCTTGTGGTCGCACTGGAAGATTACAAGCGGAAGATTGCGCGGCGTACATTTGTTACGCCGGAAGGTCGCACCATGCGACCGACGATCAATGTTGGCGGCGTTTTTTCGTCTGGTCCCGGTGGCAAGATCAACACGGTGCCGAACGAAGCGCGGTTTTCGATCGATCGTCGGGTGCTCGCGGTTGAAAACCATGCAACGGCGGAGCGCGAACTGCGCGCGTTTCTTGTGAAGGCGGCACGCGCGATTCCTCAATGCCGCATCACGATCAAGAAAGTTTCGGAGAACTTCGCGTGCTTTCTGCCGCCGAAACATCCGTTCTTCGCGGCGATGGCGGCGAGCGTTACGCGAGTCCGGCGTGCGAAGACCACGTTCAATGTCTCCACGGGATTTAACGACATGCACTTCTTCGCGCATCATCATAAAATTCCGACGCTGGGCTACGGTCCGGGCGGCGAGGATTATCATGCGATCGATGAACGGGCGAGCGTCCGGAATTTGGTGAACTCCGCGAAGATCTACGCGGATTTGCTGACGAGCTTCGCGGGTTGACAGCGTTCGCCGAAACGGAGGGACGACTCGCCGGCGGCGAGCAAGCCTCCGTGTCGTCCGTTCCCCATCCCGGTCCACACGGAGGTGGACCCTCCATTAGCGAAGGGGTTGCGAACTGCCTACGCCAATCCCCGTCGAACCATGTTCACCGCGATTGCGGCGAGGAGCAGGGAAACGATTTTCGAGATGGCGCGCATTCCCGTCGGCCCGATCCAGGAGCCAATTTTTCCACTGTACGCAAAGGCGAGGACCACCAAAACCAGGTTCACCGCCAGCGCGGCGAGTGTCACTGGCATACCGAGGGTTTGAGCGAGCAAAATAAGTGTGGTGATCGACGCCGGTCCCGCGATCAGCGGCATTCCCAGCGGCACCACGCCGAAATCGTCGGCGAGTTTGGGTGGCTCTTCGGCGGCAGAGTGAATGAGATCGCGTGCCGCGAGGATAAAAAGGATGAGTCCGCCCGCGATTTGAAAATCATGCACCGTGATCCCAAGCGCGGTGAAAATTGTCTGACCAAGGAAAAGAAATAACAAAGCAACCGCGCCTCCCGTCCAAGCGGCTTGGCGTGCGATCTTCCGGCGTGTGTCGACGGGAACGCCCGTGCCGAGCGCGAGAAAAATCGCCGCCAGTCCGATCGGATCGATGGCGATGAAAAGCGGAATGAACGCTTTTAGGAAGTTGTCTGCGATCACCGGCACGTGAAAAGCTCTGGCAGCCGATACGCCGGCGGTCGAGGCCTTTGCGGGCGCTGTCACTCGCCGAGCGAGTGGAGGATTGATTTGTAGGTAGCGCGCTCGCCGCGCTACAGATTTCGAACGTAGCGCGGCGAGCACGCTACCTACATCAGCGCATCGTACAAAATTTCTGCCGGGTGCTGCGCGTGTCGTCCCGTGGCGTCTTTGATTTGATGGCGACAACTCGTGCCTGGCGCAGCGATCAACATGTCTGCCGCCGTGGCACGCACCGCAGGGAAAAGCACCAGTTCGCCGATCTGCTGGGATAAAGAAAAATGCTCCTTCTCGTAGCCAAACGATCCCGCCATTCCGCAGCAGCCACTCGGGATCAACGTCACTTTATAGTTCGCGGGCAGCTCGAGCGTCTTCACCACCGGGGTCAGCGACGAGAGGGCCTTTTGATGGCAGTGGCCATGGAGCTTGATGCGACGTGGTTCAGCCGTGAACGCGGCCGCCGGAATCCGTCCGCGCTCTGCCTCACGAGCAAAAAATTCTTCGAAGAGCAACGCGTGACTCGCGAGCGTTCGCGCGACGGGAATGAGCCGCGCGGGCATGAGGTCGGGAAATTCGTCGCGAAATCCTAATAGCGCAGAAGGCTCGAGGCCGATCAGCGGAGCTTCGGCGGTGATAATCGGGCCGAGGAGTTCCACGTTCTTGATCGCCAGCTTCTGCGCGTCACGAACCAATCCTTTCGAGAGCTGAGCGCGTCCGCTGTCGACGTGATGCGGGATCACCACTTCATAGCCGAGGCGGTTCAACAGCTTCACTGTTTTGATGCCGACTTCGGAATCGTTGTAGTCGGTGAACTCGTCGCAAAACAGAAACACGCGTCCGTTCGGAAACGCGCCGTTGCGATTCGCGTGACGCGCATGCCAGCGCCGCAACGTCGTCGTGTGCAACGGCGGTAGGCTCCGTTGCTCTGCGAAACCGGCGATTCGTTTCAAAAGGCGCGAGGTCACCGGCTGCGTGACGAGCCAGTTGTAAAGCGAGGGTGCGAATGACGCGGCGCGCATCGTCGTCGAGAAATTCGCGATCAATCGCGAACGCAGCGGGACGCCGCGCGCATCGAGAAAATGCTGCTGCCACTCAGCTTTGAGCCGGGCGATGTCGACGTTCGACGGACATTCGGATTTGCAGCCTTTGCAGGAGAGGCACAGCTCCATAACCTCGGCGATCTCGTCGCTGTCGAATGGATGTGCCGCGTCGCGCGGATGCGTGAGCATGTGACGAAGCATGTTGGCTCGTCCGCGCGTAGTATCTTTTTCGTTACGCGTCGCCATGTAGCTCGGACACATCGTGCCGCCCATCAGCTGCGTCTTTCGACAATCCCCAGAGCCGTTGCACTTTTCCGCGGCGCGCACGACTCCTTGCGTCGCACTGAAGTTGAAAATCGTGGCGTACTCGGGTGTCGGCTCGCCGGGACCGTGACGAAGCGACGTGTCCATCGGCGGCGTGTCGATGATTTTACCAGGATTGAGCAAACCCTCGGGATCGAACGCGAATTTTACCCGTCGCATCAGTTCGTAGCAGGTGTCGCCGACCATGAAGTGAATAAATTCCCCGCGCAGCCGGCCGTCGCCGTGTTCGCCGCTGAGGGAGCCGCGATATTTTTTCACGAGCGTGGCCACATCGGTTGCGATCGCGCGAAACATCTTCAGGCCCTCGGGTGTTTTCAGATTGAAGAGCGGACGCGTATGTAATTCGCCCGCGCCGGCGTGCGCGTAGTACACGCAATTGATGCCGTATTTCTCGCGCATCAGCGTATCGAACTCACCGATATAAGCGGGCAGATCTTCCGGTGCGACTGCAGTGTCCTCGACGATCTCACGGGGTTTGGCGTCACCGACGACATTGGTCATCACGCCCTGGCCGGCACGACGCAGGTCCCAAACGCGGTTGGCGTCCGCACCCCACAGAATCGGAAAAGCGTAGCCGAGTTTCGCGCCGCGAAGTTCCGCGGTGAGAGTGTTCAAGTCCGCGTCGATTTCCGCTTTCAACTCGCGGCGGATTTCGATCACCAGAATCGCGCCCGGATCGCCTTCGACAAAAAATCGATTCTTCGCCTGTTCCAGGTTTTGTTTCGTGCAGTCCAGGATGTGCCGGTCGATGAGTTCGACGGCGCTCGGCTGATGGCGTAAGGCGAGCAGCATGGCGTGAAGCGCTTCCTGCACATTTGAAAAATGCGCGCAAAGCAATGCGCCGGCGGGTGGCAGCGGATCGCAGTCCAACTCGAATTCCATTCCTAAAAACAACGTGCCCTCGGAGCCGGCGAGAAGTCGGCAGAGGTTGAACGGCTTGTCGCATCCCGGTTCGAAAACGGACGAGTTGATCAATGCGTCCAACGCGTAGCCCGTGTTGCGACGCACGACGGTTGCTTTGGGAAACTGGTCACGGATGCTTTGGCGGTGATGCGGATTACCGAGCAATCCTCGAATTTCGCGGTAAATTTTTGTTTCGAGCGAAGCGGGCCCGTCGCATTTCGCCGCGAATTCAGCGGGTGAAAGCGCGCCTAACGTTACTTCGCTGCCATCGCTGAGAAAACCGCGCGCGGAGATGAGGTGATCGCGCGTCGATCCGTAGACGAGCGAGTTGGAGCCGCAGGAATTATTGCCAACCATTCCGCCGATCATCGCACGATTTGCGGTGGAGGTTTCAGGACCGAAAAATAGGCCGTGCGGTTCGAGGGCGAGATTGAGTTCGTTGCGCACGACACCGGGTTGCACGCGCACGCGCCGACGAGTGGCGTCGATCGACACAATGCGATTCAGGTGGCGCCCGAGATCGACAACAATTCCGGCGCCGACCACCTGGCCCGCCAGCGACGTCCCGGCCGTTCGCGGAATCAATCCGACGTGGTGTTCCCGAGCGAACGCGAGCAGCGAGCGCAGATCGGCCTCGGTGCGCGGGAATGCGACAGCCAGGGGTACCTCCTGATACTCGGATGCATCCGTGGCGTAGAGCAGCCGGAGTGTGCGGCCGGTGTGCAGTTCTCCTTCGAGTGATGTGGCCAGTGATGAGAAATCAGCAGGAGAAGGGGCAGCCATGATTCACCCGGAAACTGAGCGCTGACGTGCAGTGTGGCGAGCCAGAGCTTGGGTCAGAACTCGGCTCGGTTGTAGGTGGCGCGCTTGCCGCGCCACGTTCGCGAGTGCCGAATACGTTGCGCGGCGAGCGCGCCACCTACAACCATCCACCCACCGCCTGAAATGGAGTGAGCTGTCCTCGACGCGTGATCCAGACGGCGAGCGCATAACGGGGAACGTGATCCCGGTGTGGCCGCGGGAGGCTGATCGCTTTTCCAAGCGCGCCTTGCGCGAGCACGAGCGCAACGAATTCATGCCGCAGCGTCTCTCCGCGATTTTCTCCCACGGTGACCGCGGACTCAATGGAGCCGCCCAAGATCGCGGCGTGCACTTCGAAATCGGCTCTCGTTTCCTCCCCTGGGCCAGACCGAGCCGCCGGGGCGAATTCCGCTTTCACGGAATCACCGTCGTACGTTGCGGTGAGCACACCCACGTTTTTGCCGCTACCGGCGAGCGTGCGATTGCCGCGCCATTCTGCGCCGTCGCGCACGAAACAAGGCGTATAAACGGACTCGGTGCCCCATGCTTTGGCGTAGGCGTATTGCCGTTGAGTATTTTCGCGGGTCGAAAACGCGTCGGGCCAACCGAGCCGATTCCAATAGTCGACGTGAAACGCGACCGGCACGAAATTCCGCCATAATTCCGGCGAATCGCGCAACGTTTCAAGCCATCGCTCGGCGGGCGGACAACTACTGCACCCTTCGCTCGTGAAGAGTTCGATGAGCGAAACACGCTCCGTGCCGCTGCGCAGCACCAGCTCGGTCCCGCGCAACGGAGCGAACACGACACAGCACACGCCTATAAATAACAACGGCCTCATCGGTAAGATGAGGCCGTGAGTGGCGGATTTATTCCGGCAGCGTGGGGGCGTTTATTCCCAGGTCAGTACAAAACGCGTGAAATAGGAGGTATCGAGTTTCTCAACACCAATGCCCGGCTGGCTGTTGTAGTCGTTGCTCACGCCGAGACGGAGTTTCCAGAAAGGACTGACGAGCGGCATTTCGTAGAACGATTCGTGCGTCAGACGGAAGTTGCCGAGATCTTCAAAGGTCGGAACGAGCGCCACGCGGTTGACGAGCTTGGAATTCTTGAATTCCCACTCATGAGCCAGCCCCAAATCGAGACCGGCGCTGCTGATATCTTCAGTCGTCGGATCGCGATAACCTTCGTAGCGGTACGAAATACCGGAACGAACCGTCAGCGTGTGCTTTGGTTCTTTGATAAGATCGTAGCCGACACCGAAAGCCGCGACGTTGTAGAGGTTGACGCCCTTGACGCGGTCGAAGCCGCCTTCATCGCGGACGTACCAGGATTTTTTCCCGGAGAAATTATTTTGATAATCGACGCCGGCTTTGAACTGGTCAGCGGACGTGGAGCCGTCAACCACTTGACGATCGTAGGCGGTGTAGAATTGCAGCGTGTCCTGCGGCGTCTTGAGTGTGGCGCGCGCGCTGACCGCAGTCCCGAGTTGTTCCTTGTTGCCCGTTTTGCCGGTCACGTCGAGTGCTGCCTCGTATTTCCAATGCCGGCGCAGTGCCGCGGTTTCCGGATCTTCGCCGCCCGCAGCCCACGTTGCCGCGACCTTGTCCACTGTCGTGCTCAGTTGGCCGTCAGCGCCCGAGATTTTCACGGCGCCGGCGTCGGTGGAAAGGGTGCCTTGCAACACCGTGCCGCTTTTCAGCCGCACACTGATCGGCTTGTCCGTGGTGATGCTGGAGACGTCCGATTGTTTGATCACGAGATCACCCGCGTAATCCGTTTTCAGGTGGACATTGCCGCCCTCGACTTGGGTGACGGCGCCGACGAGTCGCGATCCATTTTTCGTTTCGACGACGTCGGCGTGCGCCGATGCCAGAATCAGGCTGATCACAACGAGGAGAGCCGAAGCCCGCGGGAGATGTGGTAGTTTCATAGATAAGGAGGATCTAAAGCAGACTTCTGGCATTGGTCCGTCAACCGCGAATCGGGTTCCCTTTATCACCTGCTCGACAAGCCGCGATGACACGCATTCGCTCGCGCTGCATCGATGCCTTCACCCGTTCAACGCCCCTCTCTCATCATCGCCGACCGCTGGCAGGACTATCAACTGATCGATTGTGGCGACGGCATGAAGCAGGAACGCTGGGGGGCTTACACGCTGGTGCGGCCCGATCCGCAGATCATCTGGCCGCGACACGGCAAAACGCCCGGCGGCAAATGGGAAAACTGGGACGGCTTTTATCATCGTAGCGAAACCGGCGGCGGAAAATGGGAGACGCGCCGGGAGATGCCGGATCAATGGAAAATCTCCTATGCGCCGCTCGGTCTTACTTTCAAAATTCACCCGACTTCTTTCAAGCATACCGGACTTTTTCCTGAGCAGGCCGTGAACTGGGACTGGTTCAGCGGAAAAATAAAAACGGCTCGCGCGAGTGGTCGTGAAATTTCCGTACTGAATCTTTTTGGCTACACCGGCGCGGCTTCTGTCGCCGCGGCCGCCGCAGGAGCGAGCGTGTGTCACGTGGATGCGGCGGAAGGCATGGTGAAATGGTGCCGCGAAAACGCTGCGTTGAGCGGACTCGCCGACGCACCCGTTCGTTATATTGCGGATGACTGCCTGAAATTTGTACGACGCGAAATCAAACGCGGCCGCCATTACGACGCGATCATCATGGATCCGCCGACCTTTGGCCGCGGCAGCACGGGTGAGATGTGGCGACTCGAGGATCACCTCTGGGAACTGCTACTCGAATGCCGCGCGTTGTTGAGCGAACAGCCGCTTTTTTTTCTGATCAACGCTTACACCGCGCGCCACTCGCCGACCGTGGTTGCGAATCTCCTCGCGGAATTATTTTCGGGCCGCAAAGGAGCAATCACCGCCGGCGAAGTGGGCCTGCCGATTCAGAGCGATGGCAAGATTCTCCCGTGCGGAATCTACGGACGCTGGGAATCTTGATCCTTCCTCATTTCCCATGTCACTCGCCTCTTCGTATTACACCCGCGCGAACGAAATGCTCGCGCACGCCTGGACGGTCAACGCGCCCGCGATCGCTCAACTCGCGCCGGTAATTGGCGCGTCGTTGGCGCGCGGCGGTGTGTTGCACACGTTCGGCAGCGGCCATAGCGAATTGATCGGGCGCGAAATCATCGGTCGAGCTGGCGGGCTCGTTTGCATCAGCGGCGTGATCGATCCGACGGCGGGCTTTATTGAAAATCTCGTGGGCTACGGCACGAAGCTCATCGAGCGTCATGATCGCCAATATCAGCTGCTCCCCGGCGAAACGATGATCGTCATCTCGAATTCGGGAAAAAATTCGTCGCCGATCGAGGTCGCGCAGTATGCCAAAAAGAAAGGCCTCCACGTGGTCGGCCTCACGTCGGTCGCCATGTCGAGTACGACAGCCACCGAGCATCCATCGGGTCAGCGTTTGCACGAAATCGCGGATCACGTGCTCGATAACGGCGGAGTTCCGGGCGATACGATTATCGAAGTGCGCGAAGGTGTGATGTCGGGGCCGACCTCGACGTTCGTCGGCTGTTCGCTTTTGAACTGGCTGATGCTTTCGGTCGTCGAGTGGCTTAAAACCAACGGTCATCCTCTTCCCATTTTGCGCAGTCAAAATCTGCCGAACGCGATCGAGCACAATCGGAAGCTGGGCGAAATCTATAAAGGTCGGCTCAGTCGCCAGCTGGCTTGAGGAAGCGAGCGCGAGACAGAAAGGGAAGGAGCGATGCGCGGTGAGCTCGTAAACGCCAAGCCATTGCACGGCGAGCGTGCAACCTACCTTCGAATGCAGAGATACTTTCGGCAGGTGGCTGCGAGCGTGAGCGAGCGGAGGATCGTTGTAGGTCGCGCGCTTGCCGCGCTACAGATTACGAACGTAGCGCGGCAAGCACGCTACCTATACCATACAGCCACGGGCCGAATCCGATTTCGACGGGATGTCGATCACACACTGACGACACGGAGGTCGTCCCTCCGCCTCATCAAATCAGCGGTCTTGCACTGAACTCTGCCACCCGCTTCGGCCCCGTCGCTCCGTCGCGCAATTACAGTTTATATTTCGCCGGACGCGGGTATGAAGTCGTGTCTCCGCAACGATGAACTCTTTGTGCAAAATCGGCGTCGATGGCGGCGGCTCGAAAACCGAATGTATTTTGGTCGATGCCGTGGGCGTGATTCTCGCGCGACATCTTGCTCCCGGATCGAATCCGAGCGTCGTCGGTCCGGAGCAAGCGCGGCTCGTTGTCACCGATGCACTTTGTGCGCTGGTCGCGGCGCACCCTGCCAACGTCGTTGAGACCTCGATGTTCATGGCGGGCAACCGGACGTTCTGGAGTGATTTTGCAGCTCACCTCACGGGTTTCGGCCGGGTGATCGCCGCAGATGATTCTCTGCCCGTGTTGGAACTCGCGACGGATGGTGAGCCTGGGCTCGTGCTTCATTCGGGCACCGGCTCGTTCGTCGCGGCGCGAGATGCCGAAGGCGTCATCCATTATGCAGGTGGACTGGGCTGGCGATTTGGTGATCCAGGAAGCGGATACGATCTCGGACGGCGCGCCATTTCGCGAGCGTTGCTCGAACTCCAAGGTTGGGCACCCGCTTCTCGGCTGGCGACGACCGTGCGGGATCACACACAGTTGGGAGAACTGGCCGATGCGGGGATGATCACGCGTTTTTTCTACAGCGATCCTGCGCCCAACCAGAAAATCGCGGCGCTCGCGCCGGCGGTGCTGCGCCTCGCCTCAGAAGGCGACTACACCGCACATTTACTCATCATCGAATCGGCGGGCGAGTTGCTTGATCTCGCCGTTCGTGTCGCCGCGAAATTATTTCCGGATACGCCGGCGGATGAACTGCGCGTTGGATTGAGTGGTCCCATTCTTACCCATCCTGTCGTGCAAGAGGCGCTCGTGCCGCGATCTCCGTTGCCGTTGCTCCCTCTAAGCGGTGCTCCGATCGAAGGTGTGCGGCGGTTGCTCCTGCGCTCAGCCAAGTAGCGATCGATCGCAATTCGAAGTAGGGTGGGGTCTGTGATCCGCTCTGGGCAAGTCGGAGGTTTGGCGCCTGTCCATCGGCGCGAGAGCTTTCACACCAGTCACCTACCTCGCTTTTCACGCTCCGCGGGATTTCTGTTCGCCAGCGACGCGTCGACCGTTTTGCTGGGAGGCATGGGATTCTTTGACCGTTTTTCGGAAAAAAAACCAACGCCAGCGTCTGCTTCCCCCACGCCCGAAGCGGTGACGAGCGGCGTGATGGCGCGGCTCGTCGCCGCTCGCGAACGTGTGGAAGCGAAAGACCTTCCGGGTGCGCTGGCCATTTATGAGGAATTGCTGGCAACCGCCGGAGATCGCGCAGACGTCTTGGTCACGATTTCAGCGGACCTCGGCGTGAATGGTCACGTGCACGAAATCATCGAATTGGTTGCGCCGCGCTACGACGCTGATCGGCACGGTCCAGCCACCGGGTTGAATTTGTTGCAGGCCTATCTCGCGGAGCGCAACACCGACGCGGCGCAACACGTGCTGGATATTTTATTCGCGTTGAACCGGCCGGAGCTGGAAGAGCGGTTGTACGGCTTTTCCAACGCGATCGCCGAGTTAATCCACGCGGACAAGACGACGCCGGGGCGGCGAAGTGATTCTGAGAATCCCTCAGCGCCGACAGATCTGAAGGTGAACCTGGTGAGTATCAGCAAACCGATCTGGTTTTACGGACTCGAGCCACTCGCCGAGCAAATTCTTCCGGCCAAAGGTTCGCGTGTGCGACGCGTCGCGTTCGCGCAACTCGCGATTATGGGCGTGCCAGATATATTGGAAGCCGCCGCGCGGCCGGAGGACGAACTGGGCCGTCTGAGCCGCGCACTGCCACTGTGGTTCGCTGAGACGTTTTATTTTTCGCCGCACTACTTGCCGATCGCGGCGATTGGGTTGCAAGGTGCGCATTATGCGCTGTTCGGGACCGAGTGGACGACGGACAATCTGCGCCAGTTAGTGGATACGACGAGCGGAGGGCTCGATTATGTGTTCACTGGAGCGCTGCGTCAGGTCTCGGGTGATTACGAACTGATCCTGCGCGTCTGGGAGGTGAAAAAATTCCGCGAGCGCAAACAATTCACCGCCCGCTGGACGCCGGCGACCGCTGACGCGGAACTTACAAAATTGCACGAGCAGCTCCGACTGTTCATGGAGTGGACTCCGGAAAAATCCGGTCTGCCTTATGTCGCACCAACTGCGCCGCGGGCCTGGCTCGAAACCTTGGGCGCATCCGTCTCGCTGTTTCTCGCTGAAAAAAATCTGCTGCCGAAAGAGCAACTTACGCCGATGGAAGACGTCATCGCGCGCGCCGCGAACGCCGCGACGACAAGCGAAGCGGCCTCACTCGCGTTCATCACGCTCCGCAATCGCGCGGAACGGTTGAGTCTCGCGGCGCGACTTGACGCTGCGCTTTCGACATCGCCCTTGGTGGCTCAGGCGCAGCAGATCCCGTAGTTTTGGTGGCTGGTTTTGGACGCGGTTCGATGGCCGGGTACTCGTGCTCGTGATCTTAATCGTGCCCGTGATCGTCCGCCGTGGAAACGGAGATCAGGACTAAGAGCACGATCACGAGCACGAATTTCAGGTCACCGACTGTAATGTTTTCAGCGCATGAGGTCCCGCCGACGGTCCCTTGCCTTCGACGATTCGTCCGCCCATTTTCGACTTTCATGCACCAGCCCACGTCCGACCTGCGGATTCGCGCGATCAAGCCGTTGCCAGCGCCCGCGGCACTCGAAACAGAGCTGCCGCTGGCGGACTCAGGAGCGGAGATCGTCGCAGCTGCGCGGCGGACCGTCGCGCGAATTTTGACGGGTGCCGATGATCGACTGCTGGTCGTGGTTGGCCCCTGCTCGATTCACGATCCGGCTGCGGCGCTTGATTATGCGGCGCGATTGCGCGAAGTAGCGCCACTCTACACGGACGAACTTCTCCTCGTGATGCGGGTGTATTTTGAAAAACCCCGCACGGTGATCGGCTGGAAAGGGTTGATCAACGATCCGCACCGCAATGGTAGCTATGAAATTAACCACGGCCTGCGACTCGCGCGAAAGCTGATGCTGGATGTCACCGCGCTCGGTTTACCCATTGGCACTGAGTTTCTGGATACAACGCTGGGGCAATACTACGCAGACCTCGTCGCGTGGGGCGCGATCGGGGCGCGCACGGTGGAGAGCCAGGTTCATCGCGAACTCGCCTCCGGGTTGTCCATGCCCGTGGGTTTTAAAAACCGGACAGACGGAGATCTGCAGGTCGCAGTGGATGCAATTCGCTCGGCGCGACAGCCGCATTGGTTTCCTTCGCTCACGCATGACGGCGTGCCGGCGGTCATGGGCACGAGCGGAAATGAACATGGCCATCTGGTACTGCGGGGCGGGAGCCGCGGTCCAAATTTTTCCGCGGCTGACATCGGTGCTGCGGTCGGGCTTTTGCAAAAGCATCAGCTCACGACCCAACTCATGGTGGATTGCAGCCACGCGAACAGTGGCAAAGACCCGTCGCGCCAGCCGGCGGTCGCAGACGAACTGGCGGTCCAGATTGCTGCGGGACAACGCGCGATCGCGGCGGTGATGCTCGAAAGCAATTTATTAGGCGGCGCGCAGGATCAGCACGCGTCGCCGTTGATTTACGGACGCAGCATCACGGATGCGTGCCTCTCGTGGGAGCAAACATGGCCGGTGTTGGCGCGGTTGGCTGCAGCGGTGAAAGCGCGAAGAGGGAAGTGATGGAGCCACACCGATGCTTGCGGTGAATTCACTCGCAGCCGAAATCATCGCGCAGCTCCGCTCGCTTCGAAGTGAGCGCGATATCGCGGGTATGCGGCGTTTCGGAATTGTGGCGTGCGGCGAGCAACTTGGAATTTCTGTCACGCGACTGCGCGAGATCGGGCGCCCTTATCGGCGAAATCACGCGCTAGCCCTCGAGCTCTGGGCCAGCGGCATTCACGAGGCGCGCATACTCGCAACGGTGATCGAGGATCCGGAGCAAATAACGCGCGGGCAGATGGAGCGTTGGGTTCGCGATTGCGATAACTGGGCGGTGACGGATGCGCTGGCGTTTGTTTTCGACCGAACGAAATTTGCGGAGGAGAAGGCGCAGCAATGGAGTCGGAGAAAAGCGGAGTACGTGAAGCGCGCGGCGTTCTCGATCATGGCGGGGATGGCGATCCATCGCAAAGAACTGCCCGACGAAATTTTTCTCAGCTTCCTGCCAATCATCACGCGCGAGGCGGCCGACGAGCGGAATTTTGTGCGGAAGGCAGTGAACTGGGCGCTGCGCGGAATTGGAAAGCGCAACGCGAGACTGCGTCGCGCCGCAATTGCCGAGGCGACCAAGATCGCGCGGATCGACTCGCGCGCTGCGCGGTGGATTGCGAGCGACGCGTTGAGGGAGTTGCGGGCGATTTCCTGACGGACGGCGGCGGCATGGGAGCGCTCAGGGAGCGTCCGGTTCATCGACAAACAAGTGCCGAAGCATGCGCTCTCGTTTATTCAGGAAATCTCGAGTGACGCGGAAATGGTCGGTTTCTTCGTAGTCAATTTTCGCAATACCTTCGACGCCGATCTCATAAATGAGTGCGTCCGGATAGCCCATGAGGATGGGCGAATGGGTGGCGATGATACACTGGGAGTTTTGCGCCAATAAATCGTGGATCAAAACGAGCACACTCAGCTGTCGCTTGGGGGACAACGCAGCCTCTGGCTCATCAAAGATGTACATGCCGTGACCCCCAAGTCGGTTCTTCAAGAGCGCGAGGAATGCTTCTCCGTGGGATTGCTGATGGAGCGATTTGCCACCGTACCATGATAAAAGCCCGGGATCGTCTCGCTCCAGATTATCGACTTCGCTCGCAAAGGAATAAAAGCTCTCAGCTCGGAGGAAGAAACCGTCCGTCGGTCGCTTCACTCCTTTTTCCAGCACGAGGTAATTCTTCAGCTCCGAGTGCGTGTCCTTGGTTGCGAAGCGGAAGTTCTTCGTGCCTCCCTCCGGATTAAACCCCCATTTGACTGCGATCGCTTCGATCAACGTCGATTTTCCAACCCCGTTTTCACCGATGATGATCGTCAACCCCGGCGAAAACTCCAAGCGATCCAAATGAGCTATGGCCGGGATCGAAAATGGATAGTTTTCGAAGGACGGTACCTTCTCGCGATTGAGACGTACGGCTCTCAGGAAGGCGTCATTTTTCATGAGCTGGGCAACGCTGCATCAGCGGCTTCTCATTTGGTTTAGTCGGTCCAAATTTTTCCGAGCCGTGCTGTAATTGGGATCTCGCTGTAATGCCTGCTCCCAAAGCGAGCGTGCTTTATCGAGGTTGCCTTGTTGCGCGTGGATAATCGCGAGACTGTTGTAGGCGTCCAAAAGGCTTGGGTCGATTCGCAGCGCTTCCTCGCCGTGTGCGACGGCGTCTGTCTCACGCCCCCGGATACCGGAGAAACAGAGCGCGAGTTTGAGGTGCACCCACGGCAGAGCGGGATCGATCTTGAGGGCCGCCTCATAGTGATCGATGGCGCCGGTCAATCGGCCGGGTTGGGTCGAGAGGGTGTTGGCGAGATTAATGTGAGCTCGGGCGAAGTCGGGTTTGGCGCGCAGAGCTGCTTCGAAGTGCGCGATCGCGTCCAGCTGCCGGTCGGGCAAAGCGGCGAGCTCGACGCCGAGATTATTGTGCGCCTCGGCGTAGTTGGGTCTCAGCTCGATCGCGCGCTCATAGTGCGCGATCGCCTCGGCTTTGCGGCCCGGTAATTTCGCGAGCTCCACCGCGAGACCGAGATGCGCGTCGGGGTGGTCGGGTTTAAGCGTCAACGCCTTTTCGTATTGTGCGATTGCTTCGACCTGAGCGGACGGGCTTTTTGAGAGCGTAACCGCCAGAACATGGTGAGCCATCCAGCTGCCGGGAGTTTTCGCGATCGTTGCGCGAAAAAGGGTTTCGTTATCGAGGTACTGCCGGCTCTGATGATTCGCCATGAGGGCGAGCGTCCCGATGAGAACGGCGCCGATTCCACCACCGATCGTACGCGCCCATGTCGGCATTCGGGCGAGAACGAGGGCGATTCCGCCCGTAACCGCGACGATGATACTGAGGCTTGGAAGATATTGGGAGTGATCGTTAACGTAGGAGAATTCGAAGAAATAGGCGTTGAAGAAACCCAGGAAGGGAAACAGCGAGCCGGCGTACAACAGCCAGGCAGCGAGCGGACCACGGCTTTGTCGGCGGAACATCCAGAGCAGTGCAGTCACTGCAACGGCGGCCACGAGATAACCCGCCCATCCGGCCGCGTCGCGAGCGACATCCCACCGGGTATAATAGAACGCGAGATCGGCCGGCCAAACCAGTTTGCCGAGATAAAACCAAAACGTCCGGCCCGCGAGGAGCAGGCGTTGAACTAAGGTGAAATCGAAGTGCGCGCCTTCAGCGCCAATGAATCGGCGTTCGACCCACGCGACAAAAACGCCGACCGCGATCGCCGCCGCAAACCAGGGAACCAATGGCCGCACGTCGCGCCGCCAGGAGAGTTTTCCGTTTTTCCACCACAACACGACGAGCAGAGCCGCGGGCAGCGTGGCCGTGACGGTCTTCGTTAGTAACGCGACCAAAAATAGGCCCGACGCCAGCCAGTATGAGCGTCGACGCCGATGTTCGGCGAAATTCAAATACGCGAGGGCGGCGCAAAGATAAAAGACCAGCGACAGGGTGTTTTTTTGCTCCGTGATCCAAGCCACTGACTCAACAAAGACCGGGTGAACCGCGAAAATAATTGCGGCGAACCATTCCGCACCGCACGGCAATATGGTGTCTCTGGCGGGCGGTTTTGACGTCGGTGCCGCGGGCCCCATCCGCAATCGTTGCAACACCACCGCGAGCAAACAGCACGAGGTGACGTGGAGCAGAAGGTTGAGAAGGTGATAACCCAGCGTGCGGTCGCCCCACAGATGATGCTCGATCCAGAACGCGCTAAACAGAACGGGATAGTATTGTTGAGTCGCACCGACATCGAACCAGATGCGGCTCAGCCCGTGCCATGAGCGCAGCTCGGGACGCGGCACGTGTGCGGGGTCGTCCCAGAGCAGATCGCCGTGCAGCGCTGGCCAATAGCAGAGCAGCACGAGTCCGAAGACCAGCGTGACCATGCACCAGAAAACAAAGGGACGGGACGCATCCCGGCGGAGCACCTGCATCGCGGCACACTAGAAGTCGCTCGGTCTTCAAATCAACCTCGCCGCACGTTCGCCGAAATCTCTGACCGGAAAAAACGAATCCTCTCCCGCGGTGAAGCGGGGAGAGGACCGTTCGTGGTATTATGCTGACCGAAGCGGAGCGACCGACGTCAGCCCCGCCGTCGCTGCACTGACTGGCGTTCAGTCCGCTGTCTTGGGACTGATGACTGTCGTCACGCGATTGATGGCATCGGCAGGAAATCCGCCCTGCTTGGCGTGTTCGCGCACCATTGCTTCGTTCGGAGCAATGTAGACGCAGTACATTTTGTCGCCAGTCACAAAGCTGTAGAGCCACGTGATATCGGGCCCGAGATTTTTCAGGACGCCACACGATTTCTGCGAAGCGGCTTTAAGTTCATCGGGACTGAGTTTTCCCAGATTGGGCATCACTCGTTCGATGACGTACATGTTTTGACCGACCGGAAGCGTCTTCGGCTGGATTGGTTCATCGGCCAGTGCGACAGATCCGGCCAGTAGTACGGAGAGGATAGGGAGCAACAGGAGTTTGGATATATTGATCATGAGATTATTGTTTCGAGGCATCGGCGGACTGGTTAGGGCAGACGCGGATTTTCCGCGGAGAAAACACCGGCGGGATTGAAGTCGTAGACCCAGGCGTGGAGTGTCCAGAGCTTGAAACCGGAATCATTGAACCAAACGTCGCTGCTTCCGACGAAGCCTCGGGGAGCGTTGGGCGAAAGATCGGTCGGAACCGCGTATTCCAAAGCGGCCAGTCGCAACGCGCCGTCGGAGTCTTCCTGATACACGAGCAACTCTGGTTGAGTCGGATCAAAATGAGCATCCAGAATCCGGGGCTTCAGAAGATGTCTCCCCATGTGCGGAATAATGACATCGATATCGACGTAACCCTCATCGAGAGCGGTCTGGACATTGAAGAACCTGGCGGCAGCCTGCCGCGCCGATTCCAATTGCAGAATTGTCTCGGGTAAGGGCCGTGCTGTTTCGGAGCTTTGCGCTGAGGAGTGATCCACGAGGTTCGTGCTCGTCGATGGCGGATTTTCACCACGGGCCATCGACACGGCGATAGCTGCGGAAAGGAGAGGGACTAACAAGGTAGGCGATAACTTCATAAACTTCTTTTGACTTTTTATTATTGGGCAGGTGGATCGCGGCTGGAGCGTTCGATCCGTTTGAGCGGCGAAGACAGGTGGGCCGAATCGCGGAGCACAAGTGGTGGAGAGTAACCACACTGTTACATTACGACATTGTCTTTCATTAATATCATAATCGCCGCGTTACTATATTCAGGTAAGACTACAATCGGCATGGCACGGCTGCTCGTCGGTCGATTCCCGCGATGGCGCGTTGTATATATTCACGAATCGAGTCATCGATCCGGTTCGCTCGATAAAAAGGCGGACCGAGGGAATGCAGTCTTGGTTCTGTCGATCCTGTTACCTGAGATGCGTCGTAAGCGCGTCGGGTCTTCGCAATGTCCTGTCCTTTATGATAACCACTCCGCTTCTTCGTTCACTCGCCCTGTCTCTCCTGCTCGTTTACGGGCGAGATCTGCGGGCTCAGTTACCCGTGCCCCCGGATGGCGATGGGATTGAAGTCACCGTGCAACTCGAGGCCCAAACAGGTCCGATTCTATCGGTGCCGCCGGCTCTCCCGGTTCCCGTGCTGCCGCGGACCAAGGTGCGTTTCACGCTGCACGGGCTTTCCGCGAGCCAAATGAGCGACGTGTCATGGTCGAAAAACGCGGTGCCGCTCAACGTCCATGGCAGCGAACTCGTCCTCAATGGTGTCAACGATTCTGATACAGGTCAGTACGTGGCAACGATCACGACGGTGGACGGCGATGTCGTTCTCACCTCCCGGGTGCTTCACGTGTCCGCGTTTCCGCGTCAGCGCCTGCTCAATCTCTCCACGCGCGCCTCGCTGGCATCCGACGGCGCCACGGTCATCGCCGGTTTAGTCGTGGACACAGGACCGGGCGATGCGGCGTCGAGCAAGCTCCTTTTAATTCGCGCCGTCGGCCCGTCGCTGGCGGACTATGGCGTAAACGATTCACTCGTTGATCCGACACTGCGCTTGTTTCGTTCGGACGGCTCGCCGATCGAAGTTTCCGAAAGTCTTCGCGATCCGGCCCGGATTGCAGAAGCAGCCCTTCGCGTCGGCGCCTCGCCTCTGCGTCGGGGAGCGGCCGACACCGGTCTGCTCATTTCACTTCGGGGCGGCGTCTATACCGCCCACGTGAGTTCGGCCTCTCACCACACGGGAGAGGTGCTGGTGGAAATCTACGAGGTTCCCCGCTGACGGTTTTAGACCTTGGCTGGCTTATCACTTCGTCGGTTTTTTTGCGCCAACAACCAGGTATACAGCTCGGGATCGTTATACGCTTTCGTCCAGGCGCCGGGATGGTCGGTGTTTTGGTACCTCGTGAATTTTACATTGCCGCCAGCCTGCTTGAGCGCGGCGACCATGTCTTCAGACTCAGAAATCGGAACACTGGCATCATCCGTTCCGTGAAGTACCCACACTGAAAGGTTCTTGATCGCGGTGACTTTTCCGGGATCGCCCCCGCCACAGTAGGTTCATGGGGTTAGTTGTAAGACGGCCACGGTTCGCCGGAAAGACGGTTATTCGGCAATCGCGAGCTGTCCGCACCCCGCGGCAATATCGATTCCCCGCCGCTGACGCACACTACTGGGAAGGGCGAATTCGTCGCGAAGGACTTTCTGAAATTGTCGGGCCGCTTCGTTGTGAGTGGCCGCACCGTTATATCCCGCGGTTGGGTTGAGTGGGATCAGGTTCACTTGCGCAGGCAGACCTCGCAACAGCTCGCCCACGGCACGGGCGTGATCGACCGTGTCGTTCTTTCCTTCGATCAAGGTCCACTCGTAAAAAATGCGGCGGCCGGTTTGCTCGCTGTAAATGCGGCACGCAGCCATCAACTCGTGGAGCGGCCATTTTTTAGCGGCCGGCACCAGCAGAACCCGCTCGGCCTGAGTTGCGGCGTGCAGCGACACGGCGAGATGCAGCGGACGTTTTTCGGCTGCGAGGCGTAGTATTCCTGGCACTACACCGACGGTGCTAACCGTGATCCGCTCCGCTGCCAGCGCGAGGCCATTCGAGTCACGCAGGATGTCGACTGCGCACATCACCGCATCGTAATTGTGTAACGGCTCGCCCATTCCCATGAGCACGACGTTCCGCAAGCGGGTGGGCGTTGAATGCGCGGCAGCCGTTTCGGTCGTCGGTTGCTCATGGGCGGAGGGGTTTTTTGAATGGAACGGCGTGCGAAGCGCCCGCGCGACATGCACGGCTTGAGCTACGATTTCACCCGCGGTGAGGTGTCGCGTGTAACCCATCTGGCCAGTGGCGCAAAACACACAGCCCATCGCGCAACCCACCTGGCTTGAAACGCACGCGGTCACCCGGCCGGTGTAGCGCATGAGAACGGTTTCGATTCGCTCCTGGTCGGCGAGAGTGAGCAGATATTTGCGGGTAAATCCGTCGCTTGAATCGGTCTCGACGGCGATGGGCAGCGTGACGATCCGTGTTTCGGCGGCCAGTCGGGTGCGCACGCGAACAGGGAGATCAGCCATCGCAGCGAACGACTCCGCGAGCTCCAGATAGAGATAAGACCACAGTCGCTCCGCGTGGATGGCGTTGAGGTCGCGCTGCACCAACCAGCCGCGCAGCTCTGCGCGACTGAGATCATAGAGGTTGGTGAGAGCGGGTGATTCCATGAGGGACCGAAAGGCAAAGCGTGTCGGTTCGTGCATGCAAGCCGCGCCAATTTTCCTAAAGCCGCTTCGTTACCGCGCCGATTATTTTGGCTTCAGCCAAATTCCATACACGCAAGCTTGGACAAACGACCCATCGCGATGGCGGCGTAATCCGGTAGACACCTGAAAGATGACTTTAGTGTACACGCGGAGCGCCGATGAAGGGGATGAGTTTTACGATACTCTAACCATTGAGCCCTCCCGCCACAGCTTTCGACCTGCCGCCGACCCAGCGGAAAAGCACTTGCCGCTCCTTGCGACGCGGGTTTGTCGCGCCGGTGCCGCCGACCAGTCAATGGGCGAATCACGTGTTGCAGGCCATCGCGACGGGAACTTCCTCAGCTCTCGCGGTCGCCGATCGGCGCCGTGTGCTGGAGTGGGTCAATCCCCTATTTGAGCAGCAAACGGGTTACATTTTGGACGAGGTGAGGGGCGTCGGATTGGAACAGTTTCTCGCCACTCTCACCGGAAATCCTGAAGTAGTGATCGCGCTTTCGAGGGCTCTCGATGAAGGAAACCCATTCGAAGTCACCGTCGCGAATAACGCAAAAGACGGCCGATGTTATTGGGTCGATCTCAAGGTTGAGCCGATTTACGAGGTCAATGGAGCGACCACGGGGTATCTGATTTTGCAGGACGATATCTCCGAGCGGCGGGAGCACGAGGAAACGATCCGACGAGTTTGTGCGGCGATGCAGAGTCTCAACGCCCAGTTCGAGCATGCGATTGAGCGCGCCCAGCAGCTGGCGGTGGAGGCTGCGGTCGCGAACCAGGCGAAGAGCGCGTTTCTTGCGATGATGAGCCACGAGATCCGGACGCCATTGAACGGGGTGATCGGCATGACGGGTATTCTCGAGACGACGCCGCTCGACGATGAACAACGCGATTGTTTGCGGATGATCAAGATGTCGGGCGAAGCGCTGTTGGCGGTGATCAACGACACGCTCGATTATTCGAAGATCGAAGCGGGTCGCCTGGATCTTGAACAGGTTGAGTTCGATCTGCGCGGATGTGCGGAGGAAGCGGCCGAACTGCTGGCATCAAAAGCGTTCGCTAAAAAACTGGAGCTGATCTGTGACATCGCGGACGACACGCCGCGAGTTGTTATCGGCGATCCGATGCGACTGCGGCAGATCTTCGTCAATCTCCTGGGTAATGCCGTGAAATTCACCGCGACCGGTGAAATCGTTTTGCGCATCAGCGTTGAGTCATCGACGGCGGACCGGTGCACGCTTGGTCTCGGAGTTTATGATACAGGGGTCGGGATTCCGACCGACAAACAACACCGGCTATTCAAGAGCTTTTCGCAGGTCGACTCGTCCACGACGCGTCAATATGGCGGCACGGGACTTGGGCTGGCGATCAGTCAGAAGCTTGCGGAATTGATGAATGGAAAGATGTGGGTGGAGAGTGAAGCCGGCCATGGGGCGGCCTTTCGTTTTACAATTCAAACGGGTCTGCCGCTGGAGAAGCTGGAGGAACGCGCAGAAAATCCTGCGCTTGCTGGCCGACGCGTGCTGGTCATCGATGACAACGCGACGAGCCGGGAAATCCTCGCACGGCATCTGCGTTATTTCGGTCTCCAGCCTGTCTGCGTGGCAGGTCTTGCGGAGGCGGATTCACGGCTCGAAGCGAAAGAGCACTTCGATCTCGCATTGGTTGATTTTCATCTGGGCGACGGCGACGGTGTCGTTTGGGCCCGCGCGTTGGCCCAGCGGGCCAAACCGTTTCCCATCCTGCTGCTGAACGTGCTCGGTGAGACGATTGCGGATACGGCGATTGATGGAGTGGTGCACAAACCGGTCAAACGGGATTTGCTGGGCGATCGCGTGAAGCGTGCCTTGGAAGGCGTGGGAAAACCTGGCGGACGGAGCGCTCCGGTGATCACGGATCTACGACGCACGGCAGTGGCCGAGCCTCTTCGCATTTTGTTGGCGGAGGACAATGTCGTGAATCAAAACGTGGCACGCCATCAACTCGCCCGACTCGGGTATGAAGCCGTGGTAGTGAGTAATGGTATCCAAGCCGTGGAGGCGATGATCTCGGGTGAATATGATGTGGTCTTGATGGATGTGCAGATGCCGGATCTCGATGGGTTCGAAGCGACCAAGCGGATTCGTGCCGCCGGATTTACTCGCCCGTGGATTTTCGCTTTGACCGCGAGTGTGAGCTCCGCCGATCGCGAACTGGCGCGCACCGCCGGGATGAACGACTATCTGACCAAGCCCATGCGGTCCGAAGCTCTGCAAGCCGCGCTGGCGCACGCGTACCGCGAACTTCATTCGGCGAAAACGGGCTAGGGTCTGGCTTCGAAATACTCGAGGGGAAAACCGCTAATGGGATCTGCCAATGGGCAGATCCTTATGTCACCCCTCCGCCTGATCGGCTCCAGAATAGGTAATGGGGTCTGCTGATCGCAGACCGCGATCAGCGGGCTCCAATCACCTCAAGGCGCAGGCGATTAGCCGTAGCCACTGGATAAAGATTTCCCCATTGGGAAAATCCTATTAGCGGTTCCCCTCTGTGGTTCGGATCTTTATTTCGAAGACGCGCCCGAATCTAACATGGTAGGGCAAGGTCTTCGACCTGCCCAGAGCGGGTTAGAGACCTCGCCCTTCTCACAATCGCAAGGCGGCGGGCCTACTTACGTGCCGTAGAGTCGGTCGCCAAAATCGCCCAAGCCGGGAAGGATGTACTTTCCTGCGTTGAGTTCGCGGTCGAGTGTGGCGGTGAAAATCGGCAGGCCGGGAAAACTTTTTTCGACGGCGGCAACCCCTTCGGGAGCGCTTACGATCGAGAGGAGAGAAACATCAGCGACGCCTTGTGCGCGCAGCACTGCGATTGCCTGAACGGCGGATCCACCCGTGGCCAACATCGGATCCACGAGCATCACTCGACTGCGTTCGGTGAGGGGCGGGAGCTTGCAATAATAGCTTCGCGCGACGGCGGTGGCGTGGTCGCGTTCCAAGCCGATGTAGCCAACACTCACGTCGGGGAATGTATCCAGAAATGGCTGAACCATGCCGAGGCCGGCGCGTAAAATCGGAACGACGACCAGCGGCTGATGCGCGAGCACGCGGCCGACCACTGTTTCCAGCGGAGTTTCAACGGTCTTATCCTCCGTCGGCAGATCGCGTGTCGCTTCGATCGCGAGCAGCAAGGTGATTTGATAGCACAGCGTGCGAAACGTCGCCGGTTTGGTGCTTTTGTCCCGCAGGTGAGTGACCACGTGCGACGCGAGAGGATGTTGAAGAATGTGAAGCATGGCGGAGCGGCAAGGTGAACGAGACGGCGGGGACTAGCTTCTCACAGAATG
>CBRAFL010000023.1:0-27374 GCA_967755055.1 uncultured bacterium | reverse complement strand
GCTACGCCTTTCCTCGAGCGGATTTTACCTCGTGAACCGCCGTCAAAACCGCGAACGGCAATTCAGCAAATAACCCGGCTACACCCGCCTCTAATTCCGCCGCGTGAACACGACCTGTTACGGCGTTCTTCCAGATCCCTGCGCCCGGCGGCAGCACGACCATCGTATCATCCCACACCAGTCCCAGCGGCGGACATCCCAGTTCGCTCGTCAATCGCGGGACCACGACCACTACGGTCTTGTCGCGAGCACTCCGGGCAAACGCCACCACGTGCTCCGCGAAACGTCCTTTCGTTTCCAGCGCGCGGTAGTCACCAAACTGAAAAATCTCCGCGTGCTCGCGGCGAATTCCGAGCATCGCTCGAGTCACCTGCAGCTTGATCTCGCCGCTGCGCCAGTCGCGTAAAAGTTCCGGCCAGTTCAACGAGGCATCAGGCTTCTTCAACATCCCCGCACGCACCGCGAAATCCACCGGCCGGCGGTTGTCCGGATCGACCAGACTCAAATCCCACAGCTCGGAGCCTTGATAAAAATCCGGCACACCCGGGGACGTGGCTTTCAAAACGACCTGCGTCAGAGAATTCACCATTCCGAGATGAGCCAGTCGACGCGCGCGTGGACGAAAGCTGGCCAGAAATTCACGTCCTGTATCCGCATCCAGGATCCGATCGAGAAAACGATCGCCCGCTTGCAGCCACGGTTCATTCGGCTGCACCCACGAGGTATTCCGGCGGGCTTCATTCACCGACTTGCGCACGTGCTCGCGTAACCGATCGCGAAAAGAGGCATCCGGCTCCGCATCATTCGCGGGCCACGCGCCCAACAAGATTTGGTACAGCCGATACTCCTCGTTCGCATCCGGAGCATTGCGCCCATCGACATTCGACTTGTGTCGCTGATTCAGCTCCCGCCATTCCGAAAGACAGTCGCGCCACTCGTGCGGAATTTCCGACAGCGCATACAACCGGGCCCGCACGTCTTCGCCCAGCTTGGTGTCATGTGTCGCCGTCGCGAGGAGCGCATGCGGTGTTCGCTGCAAGCGCTCGAGATTGGTCGTATGAAATCCACTGACCGTTCCGCCGAAGCGCCCCGGATTGCCGCCTACTTCGTTCAATGCGATGAACCGGGTGTAGCGATAAAATGCGGTGTCCTCGACCGCCTTCGCCATCACCGCTCCTGTGTACTGCTGAAAACTCAGTACCCAATCGCTAAAGCGCTCGCGCAATTCTTCAGCGGCTCCGTCCGACGGATACGCACCCGTCAATACGTCGCGCAACAATTCGAACGGCTCGGCACCGAGCCGCTGATTTCGCCGCAACGCCACGGCACATGCCTGCTCGACCACACGACGATCCCGCTCCGACATTTTCTCCACCCCACGCCGGTAAGTTCGATAAACACCATGTCCGGCCATGACTTCACGCACCGTCACGGTGAGTTCGTGCCGTGTCAGATCCCGCCAGCGCCGATCCGCCTGAAGCATGTCCGTCAACCACAACGCGAGGCGCGTGACAGCATTCGCAAACAGTTCGTCGAGCACCAGCCGCTTGTTCTCATAAACCAAATCGTCGAACCCCAGATTCTCCCCACAAAACTCCGCGTAGGTCGTCGTGAATTTTCGCTCCGATCCAGCCTTCACCAACACACCCGCGAGCTGTCCGATGAATTCGTAACCCGTCGTACCGTGAGTCGCCCACTCCGCCGGCAACGATTCGTTTTCCGCCAGAATTTTCTCCACCACCACATAAAGTGGTGAACGCATCTCCGCTCCTTTCACCGCCACCAGCGCTTGCAAACGATCCAGGTACTGTTGCGGGTCGCGTAACCCGTCGACGTGATCGATGCGGAGTCCAGTGACAATTTCCTCTCTCAACAATTGCGCGAGCAGCGCGTGTGTCTCATGGAAAACTTCCGGGATTTCGACGCGCAATCCAATCAAAGTATCGATCGCAAAAAATCGCCGGTAATTCGTCTCGTGCATCCCGGCTTTCCAGTAAGCGAGCCGATAGTGTTGCTGTTCGAGAACATCGTTGAGCGCATCGAAACTAGCCGCGTCACCGGGCTGACCGTTCCAACGGCGAAGTAGGTTATCGAGTAGTCGTCGCGTTGGCGGATGATTTTCGAAAAGCGCCGCGACACGCTGTTTGAGTTCGTTCAATCGTGCCGCGTGGATTCTCGTCGGATCGCACTCCGCGCTGGCGACAGGTCTCGGCAACACGGCGAATTGTTGCGCCAGCTGATTCAGCTCCGCAGTCCGATCCGAGGATGCGCTGATCGCCTCCAGCACCTGTTGATACGTGTGCGGAGCCACCGGGAAACGCATCTCTCCGTAAACGATACCCAAACCGCCAGCATCATAGACAAGCGCGAGCCGGCCCGCTTCCAAAACACGCCCATAATGGTCATCGAGAATAGGGACCAAAACTCGCGCCTTTTCCCGTCCGCTGCTACTATTCCAATCGATGTCGAAGAACCGCGCGTACGGCGAGTGCGCGCCGTTTTGCAGGAGGTCCAGCCACCACGCGTTCAGCAACCCGGGGCCATTGATGCCCATGTGATTCGGCACGAAATCCAGCAGGATGCTCATCCCGCGTTCGCGGAGCGCCGTGTGCAGCCGATCGAGCCCGGCGCGCCCCCCGAGTTCCGGGTCAATTCGCCGGTAGTCATTCACGTCGTAGCCGTGGGAACTCCCGGGCGTGGACAAAAAAATCGGCGAGCAGTAGTAGTCCGAAAATCCGAACGCACTCGCGTATGGCGCCAGCGCCGCCGCCGCCGCAAACGGAAACTCCCCGCGCAATTGCAGCCGGTACGTCGCGAGCGGAATTCGTCTGCAAGCCGTGGTCGACATTAGGAAACTCCCGCGCGCGACGCTCGCATTGCCACAAGCAGAACCGTCGCTGGCGCGCGAAACACCAGCGTATCCACAATCCCCTGTTCGGCCGAATCCGAGCCCGCTCCGGCGATCGAGGGCGAAATTCCGCTGGCGGCCAAGGCCGTCGCGCCCGTCTCGAACTCCAGGCGCCACACGTGATCGACCGGCGCACGAAGCAGCGGTTCACTCATCAACGACAGCCGGGTGTCCCCAAATAACGACGACACCACTAACCGCTCTGGTTGTTCACCGCAGTCGTAACGAATCGCGATCGCTCGCTCGAACGCAGTCACACTCCAGGCGTCTCGTTGCGTTGTTCTTCCGCGCAACCAGGTCGCCCGTTGCGCGAGACACGCGCGGTAAAGCTCAAGCACGGTCGCGTGCGGTTCCTGACGCAATTCATCCCATGATAATTTCGACCGCAAAAATGTCTCCGGCGCCTGCGGGTCAGGCACTTCCTCCGGCGTCAGGTGCTGATTGATTCCGGCGCTGGCGAATTCGCGTTGCCGACCTTTTGAAATGTGCTCGCCCAGTTCTCCAATATGATCGGTGAAAAACAAAAACGGGCTGCTCGCGGCCCACTCCTGGCCCATGAAGATCAGCGGTGGATATGGGGTCAGACAAAGCAGCGCGGAGGCCGCTCGAAATGCTGCAGGCCCGATCAAATGTTCCAGCCGCTCACCCCGTGCACGATTTCCCACCTGATCGTGATTCTCAATGCACGTCACAAATGCTGAGGTCGGCAGATGTCGGCAGCTTTCACCCTTGGGTCGTCCATTCCAAAACGGATACCCCTGCCCCGTATAAAACCATCCGCTCTCCAACGTGCGCGCCAGTTCCGCCGCCGAGCCGCTGTAGCTCCGCAAATACCCATCCTGCGCACCCGTGAGCGCCACACGAACTTGATGATGAAAATCATCCGCCCACGCCGCGTCGAGGTGCGCCCCGCTGCCGTCTTCCCGCGTCAAGAGCTCGCACGAATTCCGTTCGTCTTCCGCGATGAGAAATGCGCCGCGCTCGTGCGCAAGGCCCGCGATTTCCGCGAGGAGATGCTGCGGGGAATGATCGTGCATCATATGCGTCGCATCCAACCGCAGTCCGTCGAAACGAAATTCATCCAGCCAATATGCCACGTTGCTTAGAAAAAAATCGCGCACCGGTCTGCTCCCCGGCCCGTCGAGGTTGAATCCCTCCCCCCACGGTGTCGCGCGGTCGACGTGGAAATACAGATTGGAAAAACGGGCCAGATAATTTCCGTCCGGACCGAGGTGATTATAGACGACGTCGAGAATCACCGCCAGCCCACGCTCGTGCGCGCCGTCCACCAGCGCTCGCAAATCATCCGGCCGCCCATAACACCGCGCCGGCGCAAATAGCGCCACACCATCATAACCCCAATTCCGTTCTCCCGAAAAATCTGCCACCGGCATGATTTCAATCGCACCGACACCGAGCGCAGCCACGTGGCCGAGCCGATCGATCGCGGCCCGATACGTCCCCTCCCGAGTGAATGTCCCCACGTGAAGTTCGTAGATGGATTGTCCGCTCCAATCGGGCCGCCGCCAGCCAACACAGCGCCAGGAGTACATCCGTGAATCGATGCATTCCGACCAGGCGTGAACCCCTTCAGGTTGAAACCGCGACGCCGGATCAGGCAGCGCCGAGCCGTCACTCAAAACATAAAGATACCTATCACCTGCTTGTCCGCCTCGATCTTCGACGGCGAAAAAACCATTGTTCTGTGCCTCGAGGGGTAACGTTTCCTCGCGTCCCGTCGGCCGGCGAATTCGAACGTTCACCATCAAATGCAAAGGAGCCCAAACACAGTACCGCACGCCTTTCTCGCCCACCCGCGCGCCTGGGGCGTAGCGCTCGATCGTTGAAAAAATTTCCAGACCCGACGAAGTCATGAGGTAAATATAGTCTCTGGAGCCGCGACGCAGGATCGTTACAATCGGAATTTATGCGTCACCCGTTTCCACGCATGCCGCGCCTCAGCGACGGATCCAGTCTCCTGTTGGAAGAGCGTCAGCGAATGCGCCGTCAGCAAATATTTTTCGCCGCCCTTCGGACTCAGCCCGTCCTCCACAAATCCATGCTCATTGCTCGTATCAATAATTTGGCGCCAGCGAACGCGGCGGGAACTCGCGAGCTTCAGGACGACATCCTCGGAGTGAGCGTTGAAATAGAGCAGGAACGTATTGTCCTGAATCGGCTCGCCCGTGTACGTCGTGAGATGGAGCGAATCTCCACTCATCACCAAGCCGACGACCTTGGCGAAATCAGCGGCCCAGCCTTCGTCGTCCATTTCTGATCCATCGGGATTGAACCACGTGAGATCTTTCATTCCGTTGCCACGGAGATCGCGTCCCTTGAAAAAACTCGGTTGATGAAAGATCGGGTGCGCGAGTCGGAAGCGGATCAACCGACTCGTGAAATCGAAAAGCTTGCGCGCGTGGGCGTCCGGCAGCCAGGGCAGCCAGCTGATCGGATTATCCTGGCAGTATGCATTATTATTACCGCGCTGGGTGTCGCTGGCTTCGTCGCCGCCGCGGATCATCGGCACCCCTTGTGACAACAGGAGCGTCGCTAAAAAATTTCGCTGCATCCGGCGACGTAGTTTCAAAACCTCCTCCGATGCATCCAAACCTTCGTGGCCCCAGTTGAAGGAGTTGTTGTGATTGTCTCCGTCCTGATTGTTTTCGCCGTTCGCTTCGTTGTGTTTTTCGTTAAAAGAAACGAGATCGCGCAGCGAAAATCCGTCGTGAGAGGTGACGAAGTTGATGCTCGCGGTCGGAGTTTTTCCTCCGCCCTCATACAAATCGGAACTGCCGCAGAGCCGATAGGCAAAGTCGCGCATGTGACCTGAATCGCCTTTCCAGTAGCGGCGCACCGTGTCGCGGTAACGGCCATTCCACTCGGCCCAAAGCACGGGAAAATTTCCCACCTGATAACCGCCATCGCCTACATCCCACGGTTCAGCAATCAGCTTCACCTGGGATATGACGGGATCTTGGTGAATCACGTCGAAAAATGACGAGAGCCGGCTCACGTCGTGGAGTTCGCGCGCCAGGGAAGGCGCCAGATCGAACCGGAATCCGTCCACGTGCATCTCCGTGATCCAGTAGCGCAGGCTGTCCATGATCAGCTGCAACACGCGCGGATTCGGCACATTCAACGTGTTCCCGGTGCCGGTGTAATCCATGTAGTATCGCTGATTGTCACCGGTGAGCCGGTAGTAACTCACGTTATCAATTCCGCGAAGCCCAAGCGTCGGCCCCATGTGATTGCCCTCGGCGGTATGGTTATACACGACGTCGAGAATTACCTCCAATCCGGCCGAATGCAGCGTGCGGACCATGGTCCTAAACTCATCCACTTCGCTTCCGATTGCGCTTCCGCTTCGGTAAGTCGGCTCCGGCGCAAAAAATCCCATTGTGTTATAGCCCCAGTAATCCGTCAGCCCCTGGTCGAGCAAATGCTTTGAATTTACGTGTTGATGCACAGGCATCAGCTCGATCGCCGTCACTCCAAGATTATTGAAATATTGAAGCGCCTGCGGACAGCACAGCCCGGAGTAAGTCCCCCGCAACGGCTCTGGAATCTCCTCCCACAATTTTGAAAAACCCTTCACATGGGTTTCGTAGATCACCGTTTCATGGAGCAACCGGTTGGGTCGTTTGTCGTCGCCCCAGGCAAACGTCGGATCCACGACCACGGCCTTTGGCATCATCGCCGCGTTGTCCCGCTGATCGAACGACAGATCGCCGTCGGGATGTCCAATCGTGTAGCCAAACATTTCCTCGGACCATTGCACCTCGCCGGCGATGGATTTCGCATAGGGATCAATGAGGAGTTTGTTCGCGTTGAACCGATGTCCGCGCTCCGGTTCGTAAGGGCCTTCCACGCGATAACCGTAAAGTTGTCCCGGCCTCATCTCCGGCAAAAACACGTGCCAGACGAAATCGCTCCGCTCCGTCAATCGCACCCGCGCTGATTCCGCTTCGCCCAAATTATCGAACAGGCATAGCTCCACCCCGGTTGCGTGTTCCGAGAACAGCGTGAAATTCACGCCAGTCCCCGTCCACGTGGCGCCAAGAGGATAATAGTGACCTTTCCACAGCTTGGTGGGTTTCATTCGCGGGTCGCCGACAGGTGTTTAGCCCATTGCGTTCCCAACCCTATAGTAGCGGAGGCGGATTCATTTTCGTGGCGGGCCCATTCGTTTCGCGCGCTTGATTTTCTCCGGGAGCTGCTAAAATAACCCTCCCTCTTTCATTTTCGGATCTTCCCACCTTCACGATTAAACCTTCAACTATCCCTCCCATGTCTACCACCGCTCCGCAAAAATTCGTGTTCCAAGCCGAGATCGCCCAGCTCCTCGATATCGTCACCCACTCGCTCTACACGGAAAAAGAAATTTTCGTGCGCGAGCTGGTGTCCAACGCATCGGACGCCCTCGAGAAACTGCGCCATCTCCAGCTCACGGAAAAAGACATCCACGACGAGAAGCTCGATCTCGAGATCAACGTCACCACGGACGACAAGGCCAAGACGATCACGCTTCAGGATTTCGGCATCGGCATGACCCGCGCCGAACTTGTCGAGAATCTCGGCACGATCGCCCACTCCGGCTCAAAGGCTTTTCTCAAAGCTCTGGGCGAGGGCGGCGCCAAGAACGCCAACCTCATCGGCCAGTTCGGCGTCGGATTTTATTCGGCGTTCATGGTCGCGAAGTCCGTCAAGGTCTACACGCACTCCTGGAAAAAAGACGAGCCCGGCCACGTCTGGACGAGCGACGGTTCCGGCAGCTACGAGATCGAGGAATCCGAAGGCGAACGCCGCGGCGCGAAAGTTGTCATCGAGCTGAAAGATGAATGCTCCGAGTTCTCCCAAGACTGGAAGATCAAGGAGATCGTCGAGCGCTACAGCGCGTTCGTATCGTTCCCAATCAATCTCAACGGCAAGCGCGTCAATACCGTGCAAGCCCTCTGGCTCCGCGGCAAAAACGAGATCAAGGACGAGGAGTACGTCGAGTTCTACAAGTTCCAGGCGCACGCTTTCGACGAGCCACGCCTGCGCCTGCATTTTTCGGCCGACGCTCCTCTTTCGATCAACGCGCTGCTCTTCGTTCCAAAAGAGAACACCGAAAAGCTCGGCTTCGCCCGCACCGAAGCATCCGTCGCCCTCTATTGCCGCAAGGTGCTGATCGACGCCAAGCCGAAGAATCTACTCCCCGAGTGGCTGCGTTTCCTGAAAGGCGTCGTCGATAGCGAGGACATCCCGCTCAACATTTCGCGCGAGACGATGCAGGACAAGGCGCTCGTCGATAAACTGAACAAAGTTATCACGAAGCGCTTCCTCAAATTCCTCGACGACGAAGCGAAGAATCGCCCAGACGCGTATCAAGAATTCTACAACGAATTCGGCGTGTTCCTCAAAGAAGGCGCCGCGATCGACTACACGCACAAGGATCAAATCGTAAAGCTCCTCCGCTTCGAGTCCTCACTCACGGAAAAAGGCAAGACGACCAGCCTCACCGATTACGTCACCCGGATGGGCGCGGATCAGAAGGAAATTTTTTATCTCGTCGGCGCCAACCGTGCCGCGATCGAGAGCGGTCCATACCTGGAAGGTTTCAAAGCGCGTAATCTCGAAGTGCTCTTCTGCTACGAGCCCGTCGACGAATACGTGATGAACAACGTCCGTGAATTCGACGGCAAGAAACTCACCGCGGCCGATCACGCCGACGTCAAGCTCACCGATCTGCCGAAGCCCGAGGGCGCGCTCAGCGAGGACGACACGAAAGCGCTCACCACCTGGCTGAAAGAAACACTTGGCGAACGCGTGGCCGAAGTGAAAGCGAGCGACCGCCTTGTTGATTCTCCCGCGCTCGCGCTCAACGCCGATAAATTCATGTCGCCACACATGCGCCGCATGATGAAAGCGATGAACAAAGACGGCGCCGATTCGCCGCTGCGCGTAAATCTGGAAATCAACCCTCGTTCCGCCGTGATGAAGCGCCTGTTCGAAACGCATACGTCCGCGCCGGAAAAAGCGAAACTCGTCGCCGAACAAATCCTCGACAACGCGCTGATCAGCGCCGGCCTGTTGGACGACGCGACTCCGATGGTCGCACGACTCTACAAACTGCTCGAGTCGGTTTAATTAAACAATCGGTCGGAGTCTCGTCCGTCGTAGCCCTGTGCGTAAGCACAGGGACCCGCTGCTCACGCAGCGGGCTACGAGAGCGGCTCGCGCGCCTTTCGGAACGGACGACACGGCGGTCGTCCCTCCGCCGAAATCCGAACGGAGGGACCGGCTCCGTCCGGTCCGTTTCGGGCGTTCGATACTGGGGCGCGCCGTATCTTCCTATAGCGCCTTCCGCCACCGTCGTTCGCCTCGCGATCGCTGGCGCTAATGTTTTCTAATAACCTTCATTCAAGCATGATGGCTCATGTGCCATACTTCCTCGTTGTAGTATGGTTATCCAGCCACATCCTGTCTCTCGCTTATGAAAATGACGATGCACATTGATGAGGATGTTTTGGCCCGCGTCATGAAGATTACTGGCGCTTCCACCAAGACGGAGGCCGTGGAAATTGCGCTCAGAGAGATGGCACGCCGGCACAAAATGAAAGAGCTCTTCAGCGCTGGCTTGGGTCTGTCGCCGGGCGAACTTCGAGCCGCCTTCGATCCCGCTTCGCTGTCGATCGACGATCACGGCCTCAAAGCCGCGGAAGATGCGGGCTCTTATGGCAACCCTGGTTCTTCCTGACAGCAACATCTACATCAGCGCCATCCGCGCCGGTGTAGATCCGTTCGAGCAATTCACCGCACGCCTCGAAGAGTGGGAATTCGCGACATGCGGCACCGTCGTGCTGGAAATCTGTCGCGGTCTGCGTGCGCCCTCAGTGCTCGAACGTTTTCAAGAGCGACTCAGCGTGATGATATTTCTACCAACGACAAACGCAGTCTGGAAACGTGCTACGCAACTCGCTTGGTCACTCGATCGCAAAGGCGTGGTTCTCCCGGTTCCTGATTTGATCATCGCCGCTTGCGCCCTCCAAGCCGACGCCACTGTGCTCACCGGCGACGCCCATTTTCAACAGATTCCAGAATTGCGTGTGCTCGAGCGGCTGCAGTGAGAACTCAACGGTTCAGGATGAAGTGACCAACCGCGTCCTCACCTTACAACGCCTTCAATAATCGCTCGAGCTCGGCGCGCTTCGCCTTCTGATCGGCGAGCTGCTTACGCGCGCCTTCCAACACTGCGGGCGGCGCTTTGCTCACGAAGGCTTCATTGCTCAGTCGCGCCTCCGTACCGGCAATGTGTTTCGTCAGCGTATCCAGTTCTTTATTCAGTCGGATTTTTTCCGCAGCCACATCCACTGTGCTCGCGAGATCAAGATAGAGCGTGCCGAGTGGCGTCACGACCGCCGGTGCACCTTCGACAACGTCACGCCGACTCAATTCTGCTGCGCCCACCATGCGAATGAGTTTTGCCGTGCTCGCCTCGAGCGTGCTCCACGCCGCATCAACCGCTGTCACGAGAAACTTCACGTCGCGGCGACTCGCGAGATTGTGCTCGGCTTTCAAGGCGCGCGCCTGCGACACGAATGTTTTTAAACTCTCGACCGCAGCGATCCGGGCCCGATCCAACACGAGTCCACGTGTCTCCAAAACCGTCGTGAGCTGCGCCGCGTCGTCGAGCCGCGCATTCTGAATAAATGCGCCGGGCTGCGCGTAGCCGAGCAGGCTCCACAGTTCTTCGGTGATGAACGGAACGAACGGATGCAGCAGCAGCAGTGTTTGCCGCAAAACGAGATCCTGGATCGCGAGGCAGTTCGGTTTCGTTTCCGGCGACTGAAGTTTCGACTTCGAAACTTCCACGTACCAATCGCAGAAATCGTTCCAGAAAAAGCCGTACAACGCCTGCACCGCCGCGCTGAACTCGAACTCGCGGAAGCAGCGTTCCACTTCCTTGGTCGTCACCAATAGCCGGTCGAGAATCGCGTGATCGTCGCCGTCGAACAGCGCCGGATCTAATCGTGCCACGATCGCCGCAAGCGATGAGTTGTCGCCCGCCTCGCCGCTCATCTGGCGGAATCGGCACGCGTTCCACAGCTTGTTGCAGAAATTTTTTCCGCCTTCGATTCGGTCTTCCTGAAACCGAATGTCTTGTCCTTGCGGTGCGATCGAAATGATGCCGAAGCGCAATCCATCCGCGCCATACGTCGCGATCAAATCGAGCGGATCGGGCGAGTTGCCGAGCGACTTCGACATTTTTCGCCCCTGCTGGTCGCGGATAATTCCGGTGAAATACACGTCCTTGAAAGGAATTCGCTGCGCGATTTCCTTAAATTTCGGATTGGAAGTCGTCGTTTCGTCGACGAACTCCAATCCGGCCATGATCATCCGCGCCACCCAGAAAAAGATGATGTCCGGCCCGGTCACCAACGTGGACGTCGGATAAAAATAATCGAAGCCATCACGCTTCATCTCGGCCTCGTCGGGCCAGCCGAGCGTCGCAAACGGCCAGAGCCAGGACGATGCCCACGTATCCAGAACGTCACTTTCCTGCTCCCAATTCTCTGCATCCGCGGGACCGTCCACCGACACGTGCCAGTTTTTCGGATCCGCGCGATCCGCGTCTTTGCGGTACCACACGGGAATGCGATGGCCCCACCACAGCTGCCGGCTGATGCACCAATCCTGAATATTCTCCAGCCAGTGCAGGTAAACTTTCGACCACCGCTCCGGGTGAAACTTGATGTGCCCGTCGCGCACCACGGCCTTCGCTTCTTCGACCTTCGGATAACGCAGCCACCATTGCTCCGTCAGTCGTGGTTCGATGGGTACGTCCGCGCGCTCTGAATAACCGACGTTGTTGGAATACGCTTCTTCGTCGACAAGCGCACCCGTCGCCTTGAGCAACTCCGCCGCTCGCTTGCGCCCAACGAAACGATCCAGGCCCGCGAGTTGATCACCGGCCAGCGCGTTGAGTTCTCCATTCGCTTCCAGCACATCGATGACCGGCAGCTTGTGGCGCAGGCCGATCTCGTAATCCACTTTGTCGTGCGCTGGCGTGATCTTCAGCGCCCCGGATCCAAATTCTTTATCCACCGCATTATCGGCAATGATCGGAATTTCCGCCGCCGGCCCGATCGGCCGGCGTACTTTCTGACCGATGATTGCAACGTAACGCGGATCGTCGGGATGCACCGCAATCGCCACGTCACCCGGAATCGTTTCAGGCCGCGTCGTTTTCACTTCGATGAAACGCCCTGGTTCGTTCGCCAGTTCGTAACGCACGCGATACATCGTGCTGTTCACCGGCTTCATGATCACCTCTTCGTCGGATAACGCCGTGAGCGAAACCGGGCACCAGTTCACCATGCGTTTGCCGCGATAAATGTGACCGCGTTTGAATAGCTCCACGAACACGTGTAGCACGCGTTTCGAATACGCCGGATCCATCGTGAACGCCGTGCGATCCCAGTCGCACGAAGCTCCGAGCCGGCGAAGTTGCTCGAGAATAATTCCACCTTTTTCGTGCCGCCATTCCCAGACTTTCTCCACGAATTTTTCCCGGCCGAAATCGTGACGCGTCTTCTTTTGTTTGCGCAGCTCCCGCTCTACGACGGTTTGCGTGGCAATGCCCGCGTGATCCGTGCCGGGCAGCCACATCGCTGAACGGCCTTCAATCCTCGCGCGCCGGATCAGCACGTCCTGCAAGGTGTTATTCAACACATGCCCCATCGTGAGCACGCCCGTGACGTTCGGCGGAGGGATCGCGATGCTGTACGATTCGCGCGCTGGATCGACCACGCCGCGGAATGCCTTGGCGTCGAGCCAGGCGGCATACCATTTCTTCTCAACATCGCGTGCTTCGTAACTCTTGGAGATTTCGGCCATGGGTCGGGTGATGACGGGAACGCGGAGAAAACCTCCCGGTCCGCCGCGAGGCAAGTGGTTAAATCCCCTCGCACGCCGCAATTTTTTCAGCTCATTGTTTCCGTCTTCATGTCCGTCTCTCCTGCCAGTCTGGCTGATCCCCTCACCTTTCCTGACACCAGCGCCCCCGCGGAACGACTCGCCGCGTTCAAAGCCTACTTGCAGGCGGAAACTTCCGTATTACTCGCTCGCCATCGCGCCGGAGCTTCCGGCCTGGAGATCGCTCACGGCCGCGCAGCGTTTACGGATCGGCTGCTGGGGCATCTTTTCGAAACGGCAATCAATCACTTTTCGAAATCTTTCGGCAAACCACCTGCACCGGTTTCGCTTATCGCGCTCGGAGGTTATGGCCGAAGCGAACTCAGTCCGCTCAGCGACATCGACGTGATGTTTCTTTTCCCGGCGAAAACCAAACCGGCCGCCATCAAGGGTTTTCTCGAACAGCTCACGAACGACATCCTCTACCCGCTCTGGGATTGCGGCCTCAAGGTCGGACATTCAGTTCGCAACGTCGACGAGGTGTTCACTGAAGCTCGCAAAGATATTCAAACGCTCACGTCGCTGCTTGAGTCGCGTTTGATTGCCGGCTCCACGTCGCTCTACGAAACATTTGCGCAGGCCTATCGCGCGTTCTCCACCGCCGAGGATCCCAAGGGGTACATTGCTTCGCGGCTCGTCGATCAGACGGAACGTCGCGCGAAATATGGCGACACCGTTTTCCTCCAGGAACCGGATCTGAAAAACGGCGTCGGTGGCCTGCGCGATTATCAAAATGCCCTTTGGATGTCGCGGGTGAAGCTGGGCATTTCGTCCATCGAGGAACTCGCCACTCAAAATTACCTGCGGCCGGGCGAGCTGGCGGATTTTACCCGCGCCTACGATTTCCTGCTTCGCGTGCGCAATGAGCTGCATTTCCAAAGCTCGCGCGCCACCGATCTCCTCGATCTCGAACTCCAGCCACGCGTCGCGCAAAATCTCGGCTACGGCGACCCCGACCTCCTTCTCCGCGTCGAGCATTTCATGCAGGACTATTATCGGTCGGCGCAGACGATCTTTCGCGTTTCAAAACTCGTGGAAAGCCGTCTCGCACTGATCATCGGCCGCGACGCCCAAGGCGGCCGCGTGTCGTTTCGCGAGAGCCTCCGCGCCTCACGTTTCCGCCGCAGTAAACGGGTGGACGGCTTCGTTCTTCGCGGTCGCGATTTCGCGGCGGAAAATGAACGCGTATTCATCGAAGATCCCGTGCGATTGATTCGCGTTTTCCGGCACCAGCAGCAGCTCGATTGTGCACTCGATTTTCATCTTGCCGCGTTGATCCGCGAGTCGCTGCCATTGCTCACGGAGGAAGTGCGGCATTCCCACGACGCCAACGTCAGTTTTCGCGCGATTCTTTCCGAGGCGGGTGCGGTTTTTCCCACGTTGAATTTCATGCATGAACTCGGCGTCCTCGGCCGATTTATCCCGGAGTTTGACGGGCTCACTTGTCTCGTTCAGCATGAATTTTATCATCGTTACACCGCCGATGTTCATACCCTTGAAGCCATCCGGCAGCTTGACCTGATTTTTACGGAAGCGGAACCGATCACCCTAAAATACCGTGAAGCACTTCATGAGACCGCTGATCCAGCTCTCCTTTATCTCACGCTCCTGCTCCATGATATCGGAAAAGCCGAAGGAATTAAGGGTCACGCGGACAAGGGAGTCGTCATCGCATTACCCATTCTTGAACGGCTGGGAGTTTCGTCGGACGGACGTGAATTGGTCGCATTCGTCATCAAAAATCATCTGGTTATGGCACGATTCTGGCAGAAGCGTGATGTCGATGATCCCAAGACTGCTGCCGCATTTGCTGAACTCGTTGAAGACGCGGAAAAACTCCGCAATCTTTACGTCCATACTTTCTGCGACGCGAGAGGCACCGCAGCCAGCCTTTGGAACAGTTATAAAGATACACTCCACACCCATCTTTTCCGTGCCACACTTGAGCACTTGAATCTAGGTGACGCCGTCCACGCCTCCTACGAAACAAAGAAGCAAATGACTCAACAGGAACTCATTGCCCGCAAGATCCCTGGCATCAGCGCCGACGAGATCGTGGCCCATTTCGGCCTGCTCCCGGAGCGCTACTTTATCCAGACGGATTCCGATGAGATTTCGCTGCACATCCAGATGGTGAACCGACTGTTCAAGTCCATCGCCAACGCCGATTCCGTGGGATCGCTCAAGCCGATCATTGAGTGGCAGGACGACCTCAATCGCTCGCTGACAGTGGTCAATGTCGTGACGTGGGACCGCGCTGGTTTGTTTTATAAGCTGGCCGGTGCGTTCAGCGTGGCCGGGTTGAGCATTCTGGGCGCGAAAATTATTTCCCGGTCTGATCATATCGCGATCGATACCTTCTATGTGGTGGAGCCCGGTCGTGGCGTCGTGCAGAGCACCAGCGCTCAAGAGACGTTCGCCCGCACCATCGAAGCAGCGCTCGTTTCGAATAAAGATCTTTATCAGGACATCGTCGCGCAGGCGAAAAAATACTCGGCCAGCCGCTTCACGTCGTCGTCCAATAGCGAGGCGCTACACACATCGTTTCCTCCGACGGTCGAGGTCTATCACGAGCTCGCGATGCAACGCACCATCGTCGAGATCCAGGCTCGCGACCAGATCGGTCTCCTTTATCGGCTGGCTAAAATCATCTCGGATCACGGCTTCGATATCACGTTTGCCCGCATCGGCACCGAACGCGGTGTCGCGATCGATACGTTTTATATCGAAAGCTCCGAGGCGACGCACGCAGTCGATACGCCGCGCCTGCAAGCTCTGCGTGATTCGCTGACCGATGTGATTAAACCCGCAGCGGTCGCGGCGGCGAGCTGACCTATCGCGCCGGTTTCGAGTTGTTCAGGCGCGGGTGGCGCTTGCACACTGAAGCGCCATCATGTCGTCGTTCGCTGATCCTCGCGCTCTCCCCGCGCTCTACCGTCTGACCTCACTCGCCGGGCGCGCCGGCGATCCCAATGCCGCGTTACGCGAAGCGCTGGATCTGCTCGTCGCAACTTTTTCCGCTGATGCCGGCTCGATCGCGTTGCTAAATCCAGGCAGCGGCCGACTCGAAACGGAAGTTCAAGTTGGCATGCCCACCGGCCAGGATCCGATTGGCCTGAAGCTCGGCCACGGCGTCACCGGATGGTCGGTGCTAAATGCCCGCGCGCTCCTCGTCCCCGATGTTTCGACGGAAGCACGCTACATCGCCGTTCGCCCAACCGCGAAATGTGAAATGGCCGCGCCAATGACGGACGGCAACGTGGTGATCGGCGTCATCGATTTAGAGAGTGATCGTCTCGGCGGTTTCACGACCAAAGATCTCACGTTGCTCGAGCAACTCACCTCGGAAGCAACCAACATGGTGCTTCATCTCTGGCGGACGCGGCATCTCCAGGCCAAGGCGCGCCAGCTGGAAACGCTCCTCACCACGGGACAATCCCTCGTTGGAAAACTCGAAACGCAGGAACTTTTCGCGACGCTCACGCGCGATACGCGGCGCATGATGCAAGCCCGCCTGTGCGCATTCTACGTGCACGATGCGACACAACATACGGTCCGCTGCGTCGCCGTCGACGCCGCCACTCCCGGCCCGCACCCGGTCGCGTCCGGCGATTTACCCGTCGGCTCCTGTCTGCTGGCGGCGCCCCTGCACACCAAACGTTCGGTGGAGTTCGCCGACATCAGAACGCCAGGATTTTACGGTCTCGCCGATCTGCCGACCGATCCTGAATTACGTTCCACGTTGTTCACTCCGCTGATTTACGAAGGCGAGGTCTTTGGCGTGCTCGCGGTTTTCCTCCATCGACTGCACCGATTCGATGACGACGAAAAACGCGCCTGCGCAACGCTGGCGAGTTTGGGCGCAGTCGCGGTTCAGAACGCGCGGCTCTATGCTCGCGTTTTCCAAAGCGAAGAGACGCTTCGGAAAAATGAGCAGCTCACGACGCTTGGTCTGCTCGCCGCGGAAATCGCTCATGAAATCCGAAATCCACTCACGGTCATCAAACTGCTTCACGGCAGTCTCGGCTTCGAATTTCCCGCGAGCGATCCACGCGCGACCGATCTGCGGGTGATCAATGAAAAATTGGATCAGCTCGAGGCAATCGTGTTGCGCGTTTTGAATTTCGCCAAAGCGCCCACGACGCTTCATTCCCGCTGGTCGCTTACTGAAATCATCTCTGACACTTTGGTGCTCGTCCGCCCGAAGCTCGCGCAAGCGCAGGTGCAACCGCACTTCGAAGCTCCGTCCGGTGCATTCGTCGTCGACGCACACAAAGGGCAAATCCAGCAGGTGTTGCTCAACCTTATTTTCAATTCGATGGACGCCATGCAGGGCGGTGGAGATTTGACCTTGGTCATCGGCGAGGAAGTTCGCGGCAACACGCTGTTCGCCACGCTCGATGTGCGTGATACGGGTACAGGCATTCCCGCTGACTTGGCGCCGCGGATATTCAACTCGTTTTTGTCGGGGCGTCCGGGCGGCACCGGTTTGGGCCTCGCGATCGCGCAACGCATTCTCGAAAGCCACCACGGTGACATCACCCTGGTTTCCACTGGCCCGACTGGGACCACGATGCGCGTCAGCCTCCCGCTCGCGAAAAATTAAAGCGGTCGGATTCACTTTGTGCCTTCGTGTCTTTGTGGTGACATATCAGGTCATCCAGTTTCTATCGTTCGGCGTCCACCTGACTTTCCTCGACGTATTCCATGCCCGATCTGAAGCCACCGGCTGAGCAAAAACACACCGACCGTGAGCGTGCCCGCCAAGCCGCCGCGCTGAAGGCCATCATCGCATTTCTCCTCGTGGCTGCCGTGATCGTCGCCGGCTTCGTGAAGATCATCCCGCTTCCGCTTCGCCTGCTCGTCGCGGCCACGGATATCATCGGAGCCGCGGTCCTCTGGCTGGTGCTACGCCAAAAGTTTTCGACCAAGTAGGCGCGGCGGATTTTCAGTGGGTAGGGCGAACCGTCCCCGGTGAGCCGTGCTCCCGTTTCGGGCCCGCAGGATAACCCACCGTCACTCGTCCAGCTCGACGTTCCAGTAAGCCAGATCGAGGAAATCCTTCCACATCTCGCGATGCTGAGTCCCGAGCACGAGCGAGATGACCGGACGCCACTTCGGTTTCACCGGTTTCCGAATGAGTCGGAGATGCGCTTCGTGTGGCAAGCGATTGGCTTTTTTCGTGTTACACTTGATGCACGAGCACACGATGTTCTCCCAAGTGGTCTTCCCGCCGTAATCGCGCGGGATGACGTGGTCGAGATTCAGCTGCTCACGCGCAAGCACCCGGCTGCAATACTGGCAGGTGTTCTTGTCTCGCTCGAAGATGTTGTTGCGCGTGAGCTTCAGCTCTTTGCACGGCAGCTTGTCGAAAAACGTCAGCAAGATCACCCGTGGCAGCCGGATCGTGCGGCTCGGGGTGTGCACCATTTCAAGCGCGACAAGCGGCGGATTGCTGGTCGAAAAATCAATCCAGTCGAGCAGCCCGAATGTGCGAAAATCTTCATCATGATGATGAACGACCTGCGCATGCCCGCGGGCCAGCAGCCCAAAAGCGCGACGCGCGCCAATAACGTTCACCGCCTGCCATAGGCGGTTTAAAACCAGCACCGGTTGGTCGAGCGCGGCTTCCATACGGGATGAGGGCAATAACAACCGCTCCGCCAGAGTGTCAAGGCCCCGAGCCGCTGTAGAAACGGAGTGGATAAATTTTCATGCAGGTTACCTGCTCGCTGCGCAACGGATTGTCAGTCCGTCGCACGCCGTTCGCGCTGCCTATCAACTAAAAATAATTTCCGCCATCCCTGCACGACCCGCTCACTCCACCGTTTCTTTTCCCGCCAGCGCCGGTTCGAGCGCGACTCCCTTGAGCTTTATGCCTTTGAGCTTCGTTACAATAAACTCGGCCTGATCCGCCGCCACATCGGCGAGCGTATGGCGCTGGTGGATATCGATCGCGCCCACCACGTTCGCCGCGAGGCGCGTCACGCCCGAGATTTTCCCCACGATGTCAGCCGGCGTCACGACCTGCTTGCGACCGACGTTCAGGAAAATCGTCGCCATGCCCGGCTCGCGGCCCGTGCGCGCCGGCCGTTCGTATTTCGATTTCCGCGGTGCACCATTTTCGTCGTCCTCGTCGACGTGAGCGGGAGCTGTTTCTTCCGTCGGGGCTTTTGAAACCACAGTGCTCGGCTCACTGCGCTGCTCCTTCGGCTTTGAACCTTCCGCCACCGGTTTCGCCCAAGCGGGCGCTGGCTTCACCGCCCGTGCGGGCGCAGCCGCTGATGCTGACGCAATCGGTGCAGCCTTCGTGATCGCAGAGCTCGGCGCTTTCCCCGACGTCGCGGCCGCCGGTGCTTTCTTCTCCGGCCCACCCGACGTGCTCGGCGCACCTTGCAAGATATGAATCAACGCCGAGCAAATATCCGTGCTCGCGTAACCCTGGTCCAACAAACGGTCGATCATCCGATCATGCGGTTTGAACTGCTTCGCATCGAGCGTCGCGCGGATCTTTTCGAAAAATACACTCGTACGCGCCTCGTCCACTTCGTCGAGCGACGGAATCGTCCCACGGTGAACATTCAACTTCGCCCAGCGCACCATGCTCTGCAGTTTGTAGATCTCCTGGCCAGAAACGAACGTGAACGCCCGTCCCGATTTTCCCGCGCGACCGGTGCGGCCGATCCGATGCGTGTAATCCTCCGCGTCATTCGGCAGGTCGAAATTGAACACCACTTCGAGGTCATCGACGTCCAGCCCGCGCGCCGCCACGTCCGTCGCCACGAGAAATTCAAATCCGCGCCGCCGAAACTTATCCATCACCCGATCGCGCTGCGTCTGGCTGATATCACCGTGCAACCGGTCCGTATTGTAACCGCGCGAATGCAGGTGCTCGTCGAGATCATCCACCATGATCTTCGTGCTGCAAAAAATGATACCGTAACGGAAATCATGCACATCGATCAATCGCGTGAGCGCCTCGATCTTCGAACGGCGATCAACCTCAAAATAAATCTGCTCCACTTGCGGAGCGTTCTGCGCGACCGACTCGATTTTAATCCACGCCGGATCTTTCGAATAGCGCCCGATCAAATCCTGAATCATTCGCGGAATCGTGGCCGAGAAAAACAGCAGCTGACGCGTCGCTGGCACCGCTTTCAAAATGTGCTCGATGTCGTCGCGGAATCCCATGTCGAGCATCCGATCGGTCTCGTCGAGGATCACCATCTTAAGCGAACCGAGTTTCAACGTCCCGCGCTCCATGTGATCCATCACGCGCCCCGGCGTGCCAATCACCACCTGCGCCCCCGCCTCCAACGCCCGATATTGTCGGTCATAACTCTGGCCGCCGTAAATCGGCACGCCCATTACGCCACGTTTAAACAACGCGATCTTTCCCGTCTCCTCCGCCACCTGCACCGCGAGTTCGCGCGTCGGACAGAGAATCAAAATCTGCACGGCGCGAAGCTTCGGATCGACTTTCTCGATCGCCGGAATCGCAAACGCCACTGTCTTGCCCGATCCCGTGGACGACATTCCCACCACGTCCCGCCCCTCGAGAATCGTCGGAATTACCGCCGCCTGAATCGGCGACGCCTCCTCAAATCCCATCTTGTCTACGGCCTTCAGTATCTCGGGCGAAAGGCCGAGCTCGGTGAACTTACATTTTTCCATACCACAAGGTGAACACGAGTTTCGCATCCCGCGAGCACGCATTCCGCCTTGGCGCCGATTCAATTACGCGCCGATAACTTCCTCATCCGCTCACATCCACGCGTATTTACGGCGTCTAGGGTGTCGGAAAACTTGCCCGACATTGGATGAATTCACATTTTCACGTCGTTCTTTTCACCGCCTAAGGTAACGCCGCTTCCTCGGCGTTTTCACGGGGAACCCAAATTCCGTCGCGCTCACCCGCGACGGACGGGGCTAACGGACGCAGGTAACTGCGCCCAAGGTCACTTCCTAGGACCGAGCCCGTCAGCTAACCTCGTCGGCAATGGGAAGGGTGATCCACTAGGGCCCGCATTTGCGGTGTCTCCACGGTCGCTCCAACGCAGCCGCATGTCCGCACTCACGGGAATACCGCGAGCGCAGCCATGTATTCGGGAGACAACCACATGACCTCAACGGTCCTCAGCTCACTCGGTGTCGCGAGCCTTCTCGCGCATCTTCTACTCATGGGCGCAAGCCTCGTGCTCAACGGCGTCGCCTTGAACCAACGCAACGCTCTCGCGCGCCTGTTACTCGCCACCTTCGCCCTCGCGTTGATGACGCTCTCACTCGTCCTCGCGGATTCGTGGATCGAGCGCGGCGTGCTCCTCGGCATCGGTCTGTTGTTCTCACCACTCCTGCTCGGTCTCGTCGTGATTCGTGAGAATCAGGTCGGCGTCGTCATCAAGAAATTCTCCCGCCAAAACCTCCCCGCCGGTCAGTTCATCGCGCTCAACGGCGAGTCCGGCTACCAAGCCGACACCCTTCCGCCCGGCTTGCATTTCGGCTTCTTCTTTTGGCAATACAGCGTGGCGAAATCCTACGTCGTCGTCGTGCCACAGGGTGAAATTGCCCTCGTCGTGGCCGCCGCCGGCGCGTCCATTCCCGCCGAGCGCATCCTCGCCAAAGTTGTCGCATGCGACAATTTTCAGGACGCGCGTAAATTCCTCCTGGGCGGCGGTGAAAAAGGACGCCAGCTCGGTCTCCTCACCGCCGGCACGTACCGGATCAACCCCGCGTTGTTCCAAGTTATCACCGCCGACAACGCGGAGCACCACGGCATGCGGGCTGATCAACTCATCATCACTCAAATTAAATCCGACATGGTCGGCATCGTCACCACGCTCGACGGACGACCCATCGAAACCGGCGAAATCGCCGGCATGCTGATCCACGACCACGATAATTTCCAGAACGCCCAATCGTTCATCGAGGACGGCGGCCGCCGCGGTCTGCAGGAACAGGTACTCCTCTCCGGTTCATGGAATCTCAATCCGTGGTTCGTGCAGGTCGAACAGGTGCCGATGCTCAACATTCCGATCGGCTCCGTCGGCGTGGTGATTTCATTCGTCGGCCTCGCGCACGAGGACGTAAGTGGCGCCGCGTTCAAGCACGGCGATCTGGTCAACATCGGGCACAAAGGCGTGTGGGTTTCACCCCTTTTCCCCGGCAAGCATCCGGTAAACACGCGGGTCATGCGCGTCGAACTCGTGCCGACAACCAACATCGTTCTCAACTGGGCCAACCGCACCGAGGCGCACCACTACGACGATAAACTCAGCTCAATCACCGTGCGTTCGCGCGACGGCTTCGCGTTCAATCTCGATGTCTCGCAGATCATTCACGTCGGCGCACTCGACGCACCGAAAGTCATTTCCCGTCTCGGCTCGATGCAGAATCTCGTCGACCACGCCTTGCAGCCGATCGTCGGAAATTATTTCCGCAACTCCGCCCAGCATCACACCGTCCTCGATTTCCTCAACGCCCGCAGCGAGCGCCAGGTCGAGGCCGCCGGCCACATTCGCGTCGCGCTCGCCGCATACGACGTTCAGGCAATCGATACGTTGATCGGCGACATCACGCCTCCAGCCGAGCTGATGAAAACGCAGACCGACCGCAAAATCGCCGAGGAGGAAAAGAAAACCTACGAGACCCAGGAAGCCGCGCAGCGTCAGCGCCAGGAACTCGTCCGCGCCACCGCGCTCGCGAACATCCAGCAGCAAATAGTGGACGCCGACCAAGGCGTACGCATCGCCGAACTCCACGCGCAGTCCGCGATTCGCTCCGCCAACGGCGAGGCCGAATCCACGAAACTCCGCGCCCTCGGTGAAGCCGATGCAATCCGTGCCACCGGTAACGCCAAAGCTGAGGCCTATCGCGCCGGCGTCGAATCGCTCGGTGCGCAAAGCTATACGATCATGCAGCTCATGCAGTCGGTCGGCGACCACCACGTGCGCATCGTTCCAGACGTATTGGTTAACGGAGCACAAGGCAGCAACGGTCTCCTCGACTCGATGCTCGCGCTCCTCGTCCGCGAGAAAACGGAAAAAGACGCCGCGTAAATCCGCGACCAAAACAGGTAGGGCGAACCGTCCCCGGTGAGCCGCTCCGAACGGCCGACCTAACGCGTTCGCCCTACCTCTCACCGCCATGAATCTTCGCTCTCGTTCCCTCAAGATCACCGCCATCGCGCTCATCGTCCTCACCGTCTCACTCATCTTCGCGATCCGTTTCACCTCGTCGTCGCTCCCCGAATCCACACGCCGTACCGCGCTCTCGGACCCGCTCCTTCCTTCTTTCGTCCTCTTGTTTCCAGTGCTACACCACGCACTCCGTCCATGAATATATTCGTGAAAGTCAAATCTCTCTTCCTCGGCAGCGCCCGCTCGTTGAACGACGAAAATATTTTTCACAAAGTTTCCCTCGTCGCTCTCTTCGCATGGGTTGGTCTTGGCGCAGATGGCCTTTCATCGTCCTGTTACGGACCCGAGGAAACCTTCAAGACACTCGGCGCCAACCCGCACCTCGCGATCTTCGTCGCGCTCGGATCCGTCGTCACGATCCTCGCGATCTGCGCGAGCTACTCGCAGATCATCTCGCTCTTCCCGACCGGCGGCGGCGGTTATCTCGTCGCGAGCAAACTGCTCTCTCCCGCCGCTGGCGTCGTATCCGGCAGCGCACTGCTCATCGACTACGTCCTCACGATCACCATCTCCGTCGCGAGCGGCGCCGATGCGTTGTTCAGCCTCGTGCCCGCCGCGTGGCTCACGTGGAAACTGTCGTTCGCGTTGCTCGGCGTCGCCGGTTTGACGCTCGTGAATCTCCGCGGCGTCCGCGAATCCGTCATGCTCTGGGTGCCGGTATTTTTCGTCTTCGTCGGCACGCACGCCTTCGCGATCGTCTACGCGCTGGCCACTCACGCGAGCGGTTTCACCTCGGTCGCCGCTTCAACGGTTCACGAAGTTCAAACGGTGAGTTCACAGCTCGGCTGGTTCGGCCTGCTCGCACTGATTCTCAAAGCCTACAGCATGGGCGCGGGCACCTACACCGGCATCGAAGCCGTGAGCAACGGCCTGCCCATTCTCCGCGAGCCACGCGTGCAAACCGGCCGTCGTACCATGGTCTACATGGGCATCTCACTCGCCGTCACCGTCGCCGGTCTGTTACTCGCGTACCTGCTCTACTCCGTCAGCCCGGTTGAAGGAAAAACGCTCAACGCCGTCCTCGTCGAACGTCTCACCGCACCGTGGCCTACGAGCCTCGCGTCAACGTTTACCTGGATCACGCTCGCATCAGAAGGCGCGCTGCTCTTCATCGCCGCGCAAGCTGGTTTCCTCGACGGCCCGCGCGTCCTCGCCAACATGGCGCTCGACCGCTGGTTTCCCACGCGCTTCGCCAATCTCAGCGACCGACTCGTCACGCAAAACGGCATCCTGCTCATGGGCGGCGCCGCTCTCGTCATGATGCTCATCACACGCGGCTCCGTCGGTCTGCTCGTCGTGCTTTATTCCATCAACGTCTTCATCACGTTCTCGCTCTCGCAACTCGGCATGGTGCGCCACTGGTGGAAAGTCCGCCGCACCGAAGCCGCCTGGCGCCGCAAACTCGCGCTCAACGGCTTCGGCCTCGCGCTTACCACCTTCATCCTGATCTCGCTCACCGTCATCAAATTTTCCGAGGGCGGCTGGGCCACGCTCCTCGTCACGGGTCTGCTTTCCGCCGGCGCCTTCGGCATTCAACGTCACTATCGCGGCGTGACCGCGCAGCTCCGTCGACTCGACGCCATCGTCGAAGCCGCCGCGATTGAAACCACTTCGCGCACGCCGGTCTCCACCGAGATCGATCCGAACTCCCGCACCGCCATTCTCCTCGTCAACGGCTACAACGGTCTCGGCCTTCACACCGCCTTGCACGTTCCCCGCATGTTCGGAGACACCTTCCGCAATTTTGTTTTCCTCCAGGTCGGAGTCGTCGACGCCGGCAATTTCAAGGGCGCCGACGAAATCGATGCGCTTCGTCAACACACTGAACTCGGCGTCAGCCGTTACGCGGATTGGGCCCGCCGTCACGGCTACAACTCGGCCACGTATACCGCCATCGGCTACGATGTCGTCGGCGAAGCGATGAAACTCGCGCAAGAAGCCGCCTCACGTTTTCCGAACCACGTCTTCTTCGCCGGACAACTTCTCTTCGCCCGCGAAACGCGTCTCACGCGCTGGCTGCACAACTCGACCGCGTTCAACCTCCAACGCCGCTGTTTTCTCGCGAACCTGCCATTCGTGATTCTGCCCATCCGCGTGGCGAATTGACCCTCGGCTTCGGATGTAGCGGCAGGCCTCCGTGCCTGCTGTTCCGTAGCGGAGGGACGACCTCCGTGTCGTCCGATTCCCTGCCGAACTTCGGTCTTCGATCTTCGAGGTTTGATCTTCGAATTCCGATCTCGATCACAGCAGGCACGGAGGCCTGCCGCTACGCCTTCACCCCATCAACCGCCGCAACTCCGCCACCTCCGTCACCGGCGCCTGACACGCGAATTCCTCGCACACATATGCCGTCGCTCTCCCGTCTTTCATTTTCATTTCTGCCAGCCACGGCGCCCGCTTCGCGAGCCACGCTCGATCCGCCTCCGACGTAACCGCCAATAAACTACGCCGCGGACCCAGTCGCTCGTGCAAAACCGACACCAGCGCGCGAAAATCTTCCGCCTTCGGATCGCCCGCGAACACGACATGTCGCGGCGCATGTAGCGCCAGCTCCAGCACGCTCAACATCTGCGGCATCGCATGCGGAGCCGTGCGCCACTGCCCGCGAAACGCCGCGATGCACCACCGCCCGCGTTCGCGATACGAAAGCTCCTTCTCCTCGCCCGATCCTGACGGCAACCTGGAATCACTCCGAGCACCGGAATCAAACACCGCGCCAAAGCGCAGCAGATTCGTCGCCGCCACCGAACTCGCCGCCGGCTCCGCCCCATCGTAATCCTCCTTCAACCGCAGCACGATATTCGGATCGCCCGCTTGAGAGTTGAAGTAGCCGCCATGCTCCGTGTCCCAAAACCGCGCGTCCATCGTTTGCTGCAAACGCTCCGCCCATTGCAGCCAGCGCACGTCGAACACCGTCTCATACAGATCGAGCAATCCTTGAATCAAATACGCGTAATCCTCCGCGAAACCTTCCGCCGTGCCTCGTCCGAGCCGCCAACTGCGAAATAGTATTCCGCTCTCAATCTCATACAGCTCGCGTTGAATAAACTCCGCCGCTCGCACCGCCGCCCGTAAATATCGTTCTCGTTCTTCATTCTCTTTCTCGTTCTCCACGCCGAGCACCTGATAACCTTTCGCCAGCGCCGAAATCATCAGCCCGTTCCACGCCGTGATGATCTTATCATCCAACAATGGCCGCGGCCGTTTTTCCCGCACTGTTCGCAATTTCTCCAGCGCACTCACGATGCGATCATTCGCCTGCTCCGGCGTCAGATGATACGCCTGCGCCGTCGCTGTCAGCGCCTGTCGCTGCGCCAAAATATTCTTTCCTTTCAACTCGCCCTGCGGATCCAGCGCGCCCGGCACATTTCCGTTTTCAACCACGCCGTACTGCGCGCAAAACATCGGCGCATCCGCCCCGAGCACCGTCGCAATTTCCGCGTGCGTCCAAACATAAAACGCGCCCTCTGCGTGCTCCTTTCCTCTGTGCGAAACCAGGCTGTCCGCATCCTCCGCCGAATAGAATCCACCGTTTGGATGCGTGAGATCCCGCAGCACGTACGTGAAAATATCCCGCGCCATCCACGCGAAACGTTCATCGCCCGTCGCCTGTTTCGCTTGCAGCGCGTTCACCGCAATCTGCGCCTGATCATAAAGCATTTTCTCGAAGTGCGGTACGAACCACGCCTCGTCCACCGAGTAACGGTGAAACCCGCCGCCCACGTGATCGTGAATCCCGCCGCGCGCCATCGCCTGCAACGTCGCGCCCGCCAGCTTCACCGCTTCCGCTCCTGCCTCGCTCTGCGCGCTTTGCATCGCCGCCGCGCGAAATAAAAAATCGAGATTGCTCGCTCGCGGAAATTTCGGCGCGCCGCCAAATCCGCCGTGCGCGGGATCGAACGATTCATAAAAATGCTGGAAACATTTCTCGAACGCCATCGCGCCTTCGTCAGCCAGCGTCGGCGCGCCCTCGCCCACCTCCGGAACTTTTGAATTCACGTGTTCTCTCAGCGCCTCAATCACGCGATCGCCCTCCCGGACCAATTTCTCCCGCTCGTTGATCCATCCTTTCGCAATCGCATTTAAGATCGCCGGAAATCCCGCGCGTCCGCCGCGATCTTCCGGTGGAAAATACGTGCCGCCAAAAAACGGTTTCAGCTCCGGCGTGAGCCATGCACTCAACGGCCAGCCGCCGTGCCCGCTCATCGCCTGCACATACGTCATGTAAACTTTGTCCACATCCGGCCGCTCCTCACGATCCACTTTGATCGAGACGAATGACTGATTCAGCAGCACCGCAATCTCTGGAT
>CBRAFL010000022.1:0-27490 GCA_967755055.1 uncultured bacterium | reverse complement strand
ATTCTGCGACGGAGGTTTGATGCGTGGCGGATGTTCCGCGCCAGAAGAGTGCCGTGAGTGCAAACCACGCTCCGCCGACCACGAAATTTCCGATCATCTGGATCGCTTGTATCCAGTATTCGCGTGCGGAGGCGTCGAGCGGTCCGCCCGAACCGATGGTGTGCGCCACCCACTCGGGCGTAAGATAATCCTCGATCATCAACGAACAAAAGAATCCGACCAGCACCGTGCTCCAGGCCGACCACGGCGGTGTGCGTTTGATGACGAGCCCGAGGAGCAGCGGAATGATGATCGGCATGGAGATGAGAATGCTCACGCGCTGCGTGAGGAGAAAAAGACTGAGGTCCTTCAGCTCGCTCATTTTCAAAGCCACGAAAATGATGATGATCCCGAGCACGGCGGTCGTGAATTTGCTGGCCTTAAGAAGGTCGCGTTCCGCCGCCGCGGGGCGAAGAAGGGGCTGATAAAAATTCTTGATGAAGAATCCGGCGCTTTTGTTTAGCCCCGAATCCATCGACGACATGGTCGCGGCGAAAATGCCGCTGACGATCAGGCCCATCATTCCCACGGGTGCGACGGCTTGGACGATCGCGATGAAGGACGCTTCCTCGGGATTCCGCAAAGTCGGAAAGAGCGCATGGAGGTCGGGGAAAAGAATGCGGGCGACCATCGGCGGGATGAACCAGATGAAAATACTTAGCACGAAAAGTCCCGCGCCGAAAAAGCCGGCCATGCGTGCATGACGACCGTCTTTGACGCTGAGATAGCGATTCGCGTCGAAAAGATTATTGGTGGCCATGAGCTGTTTCAGGACCATGGCGATGCACCAGAGGCCGAGAAATTTGTTGGAAAAGATCGTGCCGAAATCGAGGTGACTCGCAGGTAATCGAGCGGCGAACGCGCCGAGACCGCCGACTTTGAACAGCGCCAGCAACGTGATCGCCAGGCAGACCGGCATGAGAATGAGCACCTGAATAAAATCGCTCGCGAGGACCGCCCAGCTTCCGCCGAGCAACGCGATGACGAGCACGACGACGCCCGTCACCGCTATTGTCGTCATAAGATCCGCGCCAAAAACGGCCGAGAAGAAAACGGCGAGTGAGTTGAGCCAGATGCCGGCCTGAATGGTGCCGAGCGGAATTTGCAGCCACGTGAACACCTGTTCGGTGACCCGACCGAAACGCAGGCGGATGGCTTCAAGCCCGGTGACCACACGCAGCTGGCGAAAGCGCGGCGCGAAATACAGTGCGTTGAGGATAAAACCGATGGCGTTACCAAGGTAGATGATGGTGATGGGCCAGCCATCGCTGTAGGCTTTGCTCGCGGCACCGGTGAACGTCCACGCGCTGAATTGCACCATGAACGCTGATCCGCCGACCATCCACCAAAGTACTTTCCCACCTCCGCGAAAGTAGTCGCTCACGTTTACAACGAAGCGGCGGAAGACCCAGCTGATCGTCACCATGTAGCCGAAATAAAAAATCAAAACGGCGTAATCGTAAGGGGTCATCGGTGAACGGTGAAGCGGCGCGGGGACGTCGCGGCAGCCTCAGACGAGTCAGCGGAAGCGCGGATGTGCAATAATTTATTAAATCAGCCGCCCTCCTGTTGGTTAATTGCGGGTACGCCGATGCGGATCAACACGGCTCACCGGGAACGGTTCGCCCTACCACGGACGACACGGAGGTCGTCCCTCCGCGCGTAGCCGTGCCGGTTACGGCGCGGTCCGTATCGTGGTGTAGGTTGCGCGCTCGCCGCGCCACGGAATTTCGAGCCGTTCCCAAATCCCGAACCAGCCGGAAATTCGAACTAATCGGATTCCAATCCGTGGCGCGGCGAGCGCTCCACCTACACCAGCTGGCTGAGCTTCGTGGCTTCGGGGCGCAGTGGGACGAGTTCGGAGATGTTCACGGGCTGGTTGCGCTTCATCGACTCGACGCCGGCAATGCCGACGAGGATCGACGCGGCGCCTTGCTCGTGGCCCGCGAACCGGCCCCATTCATCGGTCGACGCAGCGTCGGGCGAATAGAAGGAGCGGTTGAGAATTTCGTCCGCTCCTCCATGTGCGCCATGCTGCGGTGGGATCGGAACGAGGTAGCTGTTTTTGAAATGGGGAAACACGCGAATCCATTCGCCCTCGGCTTCGGCGCCCGGCTTCTCGTCGAGTTTGAAATCTTTCGGACGCACGGCACGATTCATATGCGTGCCGATGAACTCGTGGTATTCGATGCGGCCGCGATCGCCATTGAAACAGACGCGCATTCCTTCGCGAGGACTGTAACAGACAAGTGAGTATGTCAGCACTTCGCCGGTGCGATAGCGGACGTTGAGCGACATCTGGTCCTGAATCGTGATGTCGTCGCGAAAAACATTTCGGTCGCGGAGATAGCCGGAGTCGGCCTCGGCTGCCACGTAGAGCTTTCGGAAGGGCTCGCTCTCGTTCAGATCGAGCCGGAATGGATCATCTTTCGCGGCGGGCTCGCCGGTGTAGCGATCGTACATCGTGAGCGCGGTGTCACCGCGTGCGGTCGCATTTTTCTTTCCATAAAACGCAAGATCCCCGTACGCGAAGACTTGTTGGGGAATCGCGTCGAGCCACCAGTTCACGAGATCGAAATGATGCGTGCTCTTGTGCACGAGCAGCGTGCCGGACTCATCCGCATGCGCATGCCAGCGGCGGAAATAGTCGGCACCGTGATTGGTATCGAGGAGGTACTCGAGATTGACCGAGTGCACCCGGCCGATCGTGCCGCTGGCGATGAGTTCTTTTACTTTGGTGCGGAACGGAGCCCAACGGTAGTTGAAAGCGACGCGTACCCGGCGACCGGTGACACGCACGGCCTCGAGGATCGCGCGGCATTTTTCGACGTCAATCGTGAGCGGCTTCTCGGTAATCACGTCGCAGCCGGCGTGGAGCGCGCGCACGATGTAGTCATGATGAAACGCATCGATGGTGCAGACGAAAACGGTATCGGGCTTCGTCGTACGCAGCATTTCATCGAAACGGTCGGCCGTGTACGCTGGCACGGCGTGATAGCCCCAATCGCCGGCGAGGAGCTCGTTGTAATAGGCCATCCGCGTGGGGCTGAGGTCGCAAAGGGCCACGAGTTCGTTCGTCTCGCGGTAGGTGGTGACGAGCGGCTCAATGAAGCTGATGGCGCGGGAGCCGGTGCCGACGAAGGCGTAGCGGGTTTTAGTCATGGGGTGGGAAACAGAAAGATTGGGGAGGGTGAGCGTGGGCCCTTCAGTCGCGGAGGCAGGTCGGAGACCTTGCCCTATCAGAATCAATTCGCAACGGATGGACTCTCGGACGGTCTGATTTTTATCGACGCATCCTCTTTTGAGAAGGGCCGTCAACCCGCGAGCTACGACTCACGCCCCGTCATCGTTCTCATTCTCGTACTCTTTCTCGTTCTCGTCTCGATAAATACCCGTCGAGAAAGAGAACGATTACGAGAACGAGAAAGAATGCTTCACAACTGCACTCCCTCAAACCCCCATGAAGATCCGCCTGCCCATTTTCGTTTTTCTTCTTTGTTCACGACTGTTCTCGGCCGACGCACTGCCGCGCGATTGGATCGATCCGGACACCGGCCATCGCGTCATCCGGCTCTCCGACCAGCCTGGCACCGCCAGTTTGTATTTTCATCAAAACGCGTATTCGCCAGGTGGAAAAAAGATTGTCGTCACGACGCGGGAGGGAATTTCGACCATCGATCTTGCGACGCGGATGATCGAACCGGTCGTTACTGGTGACGTGCGTGTTATCGTGGTGGGGCGGAGGAGCGGGGATGTTTATTATTCGCAGATGCGCGAGGGAAAGAATGCGATTTTCGCGACGAATCTCGTCACGAAGTCCACGCGTCGCATCGCCGACGTGCCGCGGGGTGGAGTGGCCTCGCTTAACGCTGACGAAACGCTTTTGCTCGGCTCGTTTTCCGAGGAGGAAGATGGCGCGTGGCAACGTGGGGCGGCGGTTGCGGATAGCGTGCCGCCGACGGGTCCCAACATGGCTAATACCTCCGGTGGGCAGCCGGCAGCGGGTGGTGCGCGGCCGACGTTTCAAGCGGGCTATCAGGCGAACTGGCCGGACGGTACGCCGATGACGTTCGCCGAGGCGAAGGAGCTGCGGATGCATGAGCAACTGGCTCGGGTGCATGCGGGCGAGCCGCGCTCGATGTTCACGCTGAATACGGCCACGGGCGAAGTGAAGGTGATCCATCGCGAGAAGGAGTGGATCAACCATCTTCAATTTTCACCGACGGATCCGAACCTGATTATGTTTTGTCACGAAGGGCCGTGGCATGAAGTGGACCGGCTCTGGACGATTCGTACCGATGGCACCGGGCTCACGAAAATTCACACGCGCACGATGAACATGGAAATCTGGGGTCACGAATTTTTTGGCGCGGATGGAAAAACGATTTGGTACGATTTGCAGACGCCGCGTGGCGAGGTGTTCTGGATTGGCGGATACGAACTGTCGACCGGGCGCCGAACGCAGTACGCGTTGGATCGCAACGAATGGTCGGTGCATTTCAACGTGTCACCGGATGGAACGATGTTCGCGGGCGATGGTGGCGACAGCGAGATGGTGGCGCATGCGCCAAATGGGAAATGGATTTATTTGTTTCGGCCACGCGGCGTGCCGGATGTCGCAGGCCTCAAGGCGCCGAATTCCGAGGGCCTGATTCATCCGGGGCGTTTTGTGGCCGAGCGGCTGGTGAATATGAGCCAGCACGATTACAAGTTGGAGCCCAACGTGACGTTCACGCCGGATCAGAAGTGGATTATCTTTCGCTCAAACATGCATGGCGCGACGCAGGTGTATGCGGTGGAGATTGCGAAGGCGAAGTAGAGCGTCGTACTTCATTGTAGCGGCAGGCCTCCGTGCCTGCTGTCCGCCACCGGAGGGACGACCTCCGTGTCGTCCGAATTCCCTCTCCGATCTGGATCACCAAACTCAGCAGGCACGGAGGCCTGCCGCTACGCGGGAAGGTTCGTGTTTGCGGGAACCTCTGCTCATCGGTAGGATATGACTCCCGTGATGTACGAGCGCAGAAAAGATCGATTGCTGCCCTGGCCGAAATTCCTGCGACGCCTGGCCATCTCGTTTCTGCTGACGTGGCTGATTGTTTTTGCGGCCATGGGGGTGGGCGTCGTGGGTTATCATTTCATCGCGAGGCTCAGTTGGATTGATGCGGTGCTCAACGCGTCGATGATTCTGACGGGGATGGGTCCGGTGGATCCCATGACGACCACGGCGGCCAAGCTCTTCGCCTCGGGATATGCGCTCTTTAGCGGCGTCGTATTTCTTTCAGCGATGGGCATCGTGTTGTCGCCGATTTTTCATCGCGTGCTTCACGTTTTTCACCTCGACGATGAAGACGAAAAGCCGGGTTCAAAATGAACCTCTCGTGGCGACATGTTTCCGATTCGGATCTCGGTCTTCTTGCCGAGTGGAATCACCAGCTAATTCACGACGAAGGGCACAGGAATCCGATGACGGTCGAGCAGCTCGCGCTTCGAATGAAGGCGTGGCTGCAGAGTGAGTATCAGGCGGTGGTGTTTTCAGACGCTGAGCCGGTTGGCTATGCGCTTTTCAAGAAAGGGGAATCAGAGATTTATCTTCGCCAGCTTTTTGTTCGGCGCGATCGAAGGAGGGTCGGCACCGGACGCGCAGTGTTTGAACTTCTGCGGCGCGAAATTTGGCCCTCTAGAGTTCGACTCACCGTCGACGTTCTTTGCGATAATGATGGCGGAGTGGCATTCTGGCGAGGCGTTGGATATCGGGACTACAGTCTCACCTTGGAGATCATGCCTGAATGAAACGGGGATCCAATAAGCTGTCAGAGCCGCGAGCGTGACTTCTGCTTTGATCAAAGGATGAGTATGCTCGCAGTTTTCGATAACGACGGAACGATTTGCGACACGCAGGAGGTCGAAGGCGCCTGTTACGCCAGAGCCATCGAGCGTGTCACCGGAAGGTCGCTTTCTACGCTTGATTGGACGACGTACGAAGAGCCGACGAGTAGCGCCATCGTTCGAGATCTTCTTGGCGACGACCCGTCAGCACCGGCGAAGGAGGAAGAGGTCAAGCGTGAGTTTGTTCGACTACTCGAAGAAGAGCGTCCGAAGTTCCCGGGCGATTTTGCCCCTGTGGCTGGCGCGGTTCGGTTCATAGAGCGTCTCAAGGAAGAGAACATTTGCTCCGTCGCGATCGCCACGGGCTGTTTCGATACCAGCGCGAAATTTAAGCTTCGGTGCTGTGGCATCACTCTTGATGATTTTCCGCATGCGACGTCGAGCGACACTCCGCGAAGAAGGGATATTATTCCGCTGGCGGCGGCTCGTGCGGGGTTTGGAGTTTCATCAGTCGTCTACTTCGGTGATGCGCCGTGGGACGCGCGCGTGAGTCGTATCCTGGGTATACCGATGATTGGGATCGGTCGCCGCATCGAACGGCTGCGGTACCTCGGAGTTCAGTATGTTTTCCGCGACTACTCAGATGCAGATTCCATCATCGGTGTGCTGAAGGAATTAAAGAAGACGATCACTGGCGTCGCTGTGACGGAATCATGAGCAGCCGTCGCATTTCAGCCGCCATCCGAAGTGATCTCGCAGCAGGCCTTCGCGCCCGACGATCGCTTATTTCCGAAAATCTGACATCTAACATCGGACATCGAACACCGCAGGCACGGAGGCGCTGCGGCCACGTACCGTCCACTGTTTTATCCGAGCGATTTCGCCGGTTTCCGGTTTTTCAGCCAATCCAACATCCACCATGCAAGTCACCACTACGTTCGATATCGAAGGTCATGACGTCATCGAATATAAAGGAATGGTCCGCGGGATCATCGTTCGATCGCCGACCATCGCGCAGGGAATTCTTGGCGGGCTCAAAAACATCATCGGCGGGAAAATCGGCGCGTACACCGAGATGTGCGAACAGACTCGCGGCCAGGCTTACGAGGCAATGATCGCCCACGCGCAAGCGTTGGGCGCGAACGCCATTCTCGGCGCGCGCTACGATGCTTCTTCCGTGGAACCACGCGGCGGCGCGGTGGAGGTTCTCTGCTATGGAACAGCAGTCGTGCTCCGGAAAAAAATGTGAGCGGAGCGGCGTTGGGGCGGAGTAATGCAATTTCTGCGTAGCCCTGCGCGGGAGCGCAGGGATCCCACCGCTCATCAGATTGTGTGAAAACTCCGATCACACACCCCGTCGCTGCGCGCCACCCCTCTTGCTAGAGGGGATTTCAGGCCGCGCAGCCGAAGTCCGGCCTTCCCGCTATAGGCTTGGCGAAGGCGGGAACCGGCCTCAGCGAGGCCAGCTACAACGGAGCTGAGGACTGAGGCTAGATGCTGAGAACAAAACCAATCCTCCGGCATTGGCCGGTCTCGTTAAACGGGATTACACACGAGTACCGCGATCAGGTGTACGAGTACGGTTTGTTCGGAAAGATCGTCCGATCTTAGATGCGGCGGGTGAGGTCAGATGAATCTCGATCGGCGCCGCGATTTTTTTAGGCCGCAACCCTTATGGCAGTCCGTTTGAAAAAGCCGTGGCCGCGATAAACACAGACGAAGGCTCGACCTACGGCTTCTCGGGTTCCATTGTTCGCGGCGTCAGGCCTCATCACGGTCAGAGCAAAAACCGCGGACGGAAAGCGCCCCACTTTCTTTGCCTGTAAATTATCCCCACTGCTTCGCAGCATTCATCTCCGGTCGCCGGTTGAAAGTTTTCCGCGTGGCCGCATTGCTCGCGACCGGCGCTACCGCGTGGGCGGCGCCCGGTTTCTCGCCGGCTGTTCCGGTCGACGGCTTTGTGCGGATTTCCGAAGACGAGGAGCACACGAATTCTGGCAGCCGTGCGATTGCGCGGGATCTCAAAGGATTTATTCGGCTGGGTCTTCGACTCGGCGGACTGAGTCGCTTCGACGTTCGCATGCAGGGAAGTGGTGCAGATCGCGTGTCGAGTGAACACGGCGCGGAAGTCGGCCTCATTGTTGAACACGCGTTTTGGCAAACGATCTGGTTCAAGGTTGGTGTGTTTGTGGTCGGCGTCGCGCTGATGTGGGGCTCGATTCAGTGGCGGTTGAAAGCGGTGCGAGACCGAAATGCGCTCCTCGAGAAACTGGTTTCGCAGCGCACCGCGGAGTTGCAGCAAGAAGTCTTGGTGCGGCAGAGCGCGGAGGCGGCACTCCGCGAATCACACCGCGAGCTCGAGAGTCATGTGCAGGCACGTACCGCCGAACTCGCGCGGACCAACGCGACGCTCCAGGCCGAGATCGCTGAACGGAAGAACATCGAAGCGCAGTTGCGCCAGTCGCAAAAAATGGAAGCGGTTGGCCAGCTCGCCGGTGGCGTCGCACACGATTTCAACAACCTGCTCACTGTTATTCTCGGCCAGAGCGAATTGTTGAGTGAGGCGAGCATGACGCCCGAAGAGCGCGATGCGGCCGTGCGCGACATCAAGGCGGCCGCGCAACGCGCGACGAACCTCACGCGACAGTTGTTGGTCTTTAGCCGGCACCAGGCGGTGAATCCGGTGCCGGTTGACCTCAACGTGATTGTCGCGGGCGTCAGTAAATTGCTGCGTCACGTGATCGGGGAGAACATCGCGCTTGAAACGCCGGTGTGTGCGGGAACGCTCGGAGTGTTCGCCGACGCCGGCATGCTCGAGCAAGTATTGCTCAACATGGCGGTGAACGCGCGCGATGCGATGCCGCGGGGCGGACGACTGACGATCGCAACGAGCTTCGCCGTCGTCACGCCGGAGGATGCGCTGCGCATTGGACCGCACGCACGAATTGGCGAATTCGCCTGCGTATCAGTGAGCGACACGGGCACGGGAGTGCCGGAGCAAATTCTGTCACAGATCTTCGAGCCGTTTTTCACCACAAAGGAAGCGGGTAAAGGCACGGGGCTCGGGCTGGCGATTTCGCTCGGCATTGTGCAGCAACATCGCGGGTGGATCGACGTCGAGACGCGAGCGGGAGCAGGGACGACATTTCATGTTTATATCCCCAGCCATCCGCTCTTGACCAAGGAGCCGGCGCGGCGAACGGAGGTGCGACCGCTCGCGCGCGGTGATACGACGATCCTCGTGGCCGAGGACGAGACGGCGGTGCGGAATCTCGTTCAGCGCGTCCTCACGCGGCAAGGCTATCATGTGATCGAGGCGGCGTCCGGAGATGAGGCGGCGAATCTCTGGGCGGCGCATCGGGAGGAAGTGACGATTCTCCTCACGGATATCGTGATGCCGGGGCTATTGGACGGCCACGAGCTCGCGGCGCGATTGCTCGCCGACAAACCCGGGCTGCGGGTGATTACGATGAGTGGTTACGATCCGGCAGAAGTCGCGGGCGGCGACGGGGGTCCGGCCGCGCCGCATTTGAGAAAACCGTTTACGACGGAAGATCTACTCACCGCAATCGAGAGCACGCTGCGCGGCTGAGTGAGCGATCGACCGAAGTAGCGGCAGTGCCTCCGTGCCTGCCGTGTTCGAAGATCGGAGTTCGGAGTTCGAAGATCGGGGTTTGAAGATCGGAGTTCCAAAAGGTGCGAAATTCCAAATTCGAAAATCTACAATTCACTGCAGGCAGGGACGCCTGCGCTACGTCGGAAAAGATCCCGGTTAATTGCCGCGCGGTGCGACGTTGCTGCGGGCGGGGCTGGCGGGGAGGGAGAAGGTGTCGGGGAAATCTGGATGCGCGGGATCGAAGGCGGAAAAATCGTCGGCAATCAGATCGGCGAGGGGAAGTTTGGCGTCGCGGATTCCCTGCACCACGCACTTCGCCAGTTCGTAGGCGCCGTAGTTGTTGTGGTGAGTTTGGTCTTTGCCGTCGTTGCTGAATGCGAGCGGTGACTTCGTAGGCCCGAGCGCTTCGTAGAAAGCGATGCTCATGCGTTCGAGATCGATGAGCGCGACATTTTCTTCGCGAGCGACCTCGCGAACGGCCCGTGGATAATCGCCGAGGCTGCTTTTGATTTTATTTTGCGCGTCGAAATTGCGCCGCTGCATCGAAGTCACGAGCACGGGCGTCACTCCGCGAAGCTTCGCTTCAGCGACGAACGCTTTGAGATATGCTTTGTAGGTGGTGTGCGCCTCGGTGTAAGTCTGCGGCCAGTTTTTCTTTTGATCGTTGTGACCGAATTGAATGAAAAGATAATCGCCCGCTTTTGCCTGACTGAGAATTTTCGCGAGGCGCAGTCCGGAGATAAATGATTTCAACGTCTCGCCCGATTCAGCGTGATTGGCGATGGCAACGACAGGTTTGAAAAAACGCGGCAGCATCTGCCCCCAACTTGCGCCGGGCTCGGCGGGCTGGTCGGTCACCGTCGAATCGCCGGCGAGAAAAATTGTTGGCATGTCCGCGCGCTCGATGGCGATGGAGTGGACGTGTGGCGCGGAACCGTTGAATTCGAGAGTGAGCTTGTCGTCCCAGCGAAGCAGGCCGGCTTCGCGATCGTTGAGCAGAACGGCGGAGCCACCGGGGGCATTTATTTCAGGATGAGGAACGCGAGAATTGCGGACGTTGACGATGAACGTACGCGCAACGAATTCGTTTGGCTTCGTCGTGACGTGTTCGAGCACGAGTCGGCGCGACTCGGCTTTGACGGTATTCGACGACGCGGCGGAAGCGTTGCCGAGCGTGACGGTGACGCGGTAATTTCCCTCGGGTACCGCGACGGAGAAATAAAACGGAGCGTGATCAGCTGGGCTGGTTTTTAGATCGAAACCGTAGGCGCGCTCGGTGGAGAAAGCTTCGCTGGAATCGACAAACGTGGCGGCCGTAGCGTTCGGGGAGTTCTCGCGGTCGAAGGTGAAGGTTCGATTGAACGCGACATCGTCGGCTCGCGCGAGGGAGAGGAAAACGCCAACGAGGCAAGCAACCGCGAAAGCCGATTTGGAGCATCCAATTGTGGGGGCCGCGAGGGAGGAGGGTGAGACCATGGAGAGCGAAAAACGTTTATCGGTTATTTGATACAGCTGCCAGCAAGACCTCCACCAAGGGGCCACCAACTCCGAAGCTGGGCTGACAGTCGGCAAAACGTGGAGCGAAATGGCGCCGGCATTTTAACGCGCGAAGAAGGTCTGACGTGAAGAAAAACGCTGTGAAAAGCGCCAGCGCGGAGCGAACCCGCAAATCTAAAGTAACCTAATAGGTTACTTTAGATTCGGCGTTGCCGGCGGTTTTACCTCGAAGCAGGAGATTATCCGGTAACCTAATAGGTTACTTTGGAACGGCTGCGGTGGAGGGCGAAAAAACAATTCGGCGGGAAATTGGAGACGGAGGGTCCACCTCCAGTGGACCGCGGACGACGCGGAGGTCGTCCCTCCATTCGAACCCAATTATTTTTCTACATCCGTGCGGAACGGCGAGGCGGGAAGGCCGGCGCGGTTGAAGAGATTGCCGGCGGCGATGTTGGCCCAGCCATAGCGCACGGCGACCGGTTGAGGGACTTCGGGTGAACTCACGACGACGGTGTCGCCGACAATCTCGGCTGTTGCGGGGTGCGCGACGCCGTCGCTGCCCGACACCGTGAAGCCGCTCAGTGGGCCTTCGTGCGCGACGAGACCTTCTCCGAGATGAGTGAAGCTGAGTACCGCGCGTCCAGCGTTCGTCGATACGGATTTGAACACCGGCCCCGAGTACTCGATTGGCTCACGATACGCCAGGGCTCGCGCCGCAAGCGCGAGTCGCGCGCCGACCGGTTCTTTGTTGGCCGGATGAATGTCTTCGGCGTCACCGCAATCGATTGTGACCGTCATCGCAGTGTTCTTCGTGTTTTGCCACGCGATCAATTGCGCCTCGCGAATTTCGGGCCCGAGGTCTTTGAACGGTGCGATTTGGACGAACAAAAACGGGAAATCTCCCTCGTGCCATTGCTTGCGCCAATCGGCGATCATCGCGGGAAACAGCGTGCGATATTGCAGGCTGCGTCCGGCATTCGCTTCGCCTTGATAAAATGTGACGCCACGAATCGCGAACGGAACCAGCGGAGCAATCATGCCGTTGTAGAGAACGGTGGGCGTGCTCGGATTCTGAGAGGGATCGGCGGGCGGGCCCCGATGCCCGTCGAGGGCGACGGCGAATCGGCAGAGCCACGGGCCGGCGAGCGATACGGGGGCGAAGGGCTTGTCCTTTGAGACGACTTCAAGCGGAAGGACCTTATTCCAAATGCCGCCGTTGCCCGCGGTGTCGAGGACGCGAACCGCGATGACATTACCGCGCGGTTTCAAGACCGTGCCCGGCACGCGGTACACGCGCGGCACCTGCCAGCCGGAGATGCCGCCGACCTGCATGCCGTTCACCCATGTCGTATCCGCATCGTCGATAGCGCCAAGGCGGAGCTCGACGTCGCCGCCTATCCAATCGGCGGGGAGGTCGAACGTTTTTCTGAACCAGACGAGTCCGTCCCAGTTGGGATGCCCGGCGTCTTCCCAGGCGTTGGGGAGCGTCATGCTTTCCCAACCGTCGGTGGAAAATGCGGGATCGCTCCACGGCTGGCCGTGTTCACCCGGATCGGTGTCGGCGTACCACTTAGCGAGGCGAGCCGCGTAAATTCGTTTCACGTCATCAGGATTGCGCGCGGCGTTCTCCAGCATCGCCAACGTCTCAGCGTATTCAGGAAACGCCTGCAGACCTGGGGCGCTGGTCCACGCTTCCGCCGGCGTGCCGCCCCAAGAGCTGTGAATGATTCCGATCGGCACGCCCAATTTCGCATGAAGATCGCGCGCGAAAAAATAACCCACGGCGGTGAAGTCGCCGGCGGTGGCGGGTGAGCAAACGGTCCATGTGGCCTCGGCGGTGGGTTGGGGAGCGAGGGCGGTGCGTTGCTTAACGTAGAGCTGGCGGATGAGCGGAGTGTTCGCAGCGGCGACTTCCTGCTGCCAGTTGACGATGGGCTTTTGCGGCGGACGCGGTCCGAGCTGACGCTCCATATTGGATTGGCCACTACAGATCCAAACCTCACCGACGAGGACATCTTCGAGTTTGATGACGGGTGATTTTCTGGAGCCAGTGACAGTGAGCGGGCGCGGCTTGCTGGAGTCGGAGAGCGGAGCGAGATCGACTCGCCAGTGGCCCTGATCGTCGGCGCGTGTCGAGAGCCGTTGCCCGGCGAAACGCACCGTAACTTTTTCGCGTGGATCAGCGGTTCCCCAAACGGGAACTTTCATGTTTTGCTGCAGCACCATGTGGCTGCCGAACGGGCTCGCAAGTTTCACTTCGGCCAGCAGCGAAGTGGCAGTAAGGAGAAGTAGAGCGATGAATGTCGCTGGGATCAAAGGGCCGGAACGGCCGTGCTTCGGGGTCGAGGCGGTTAAGAATGAGAGCATGAAAAGGGGTAGTTCATCGGAGCGGGAGGTCAGAAAAATAGGGTCAGAAAAATGAAAACAAATTTTATTCAGTACTCGAATTTAGAATTCCATTCCGCCGTTTATTTTTCTGCCCCCATATTTCTGTCGGATCATAGCAAGCTGGTAAGTTCATTCGAAGGAATGAAGCGAGATCGAAGCCATGTAGAGTTCTTCGTGGATTGCCGCAGTCGGCAAGCCTCCTTCGCAATGACAAAGCAGGGCGGACCGGCCCGAAACGGATGACGCGGAGGTAGGCCCTTCGTCTGTGCACCGAATTATTTGGACGGCGAAACCGGCACGCCCGCTTCGAGAACTTTAGTCGGGCCAAGTTCGACGACGCCACGTTGCACGCGCCGGAAGAGAATTTCGGACTCCTTGAGATCGCGGCCGAAGAAAGGTGCGCCGGTGAGGACAAGCGCCGGCAATGAATCTGTCATCGACACGCCGATCGCGGAGACAGTGAGGTTGGCCCGCCAGATCAGCTGGCGCTCGCCGTGCTTGAGCGCGTTGAAATCGTACGCGGAGACGATGACGTAGTAGAGATCAGTGACGGCCTGCTCGGTGAGAAAATCGATCTTCGAGGTATGATAGGCGATGTTATCGCCGTAGCTTATCCGGTCCGACATCTCTTTTCGAAAGGATCGTCCACCGACCAGCACGGCACGTTCGAGTACTTGCTGATGATATTTTTCGGGAAACATTGTGCGCATCTCCTGATCCATCGCGGAGTGGCTGCCCCAATGAAAAAACAATGTTTGCGTCGGCGGATGGGTTTTGTCGGCGGCGAGAAAACCATTCGTACGCAGAGTGCGTTCGAGCAGCCGGCCGAGATAGTTGGGATCGGGCGGATGCTCGCCCCCGACGATCTCGCCGCGGGCAACGAAGCCGGAGTTAACGCCGAAATAATAGACGGGGTGCTCGGGCGTTGTTAGCGGTAGCGTGCGACCAAGGTCGGTGAGTTCGCTGATCACCGTCATCTCGAGCTGCGGATTTTTTTGAAATGATTTCGGCAGCAACTCGAAGCTCAAGCGGCCGGAGTCACGGCTCGTGGCGGGACCCATTTCGGGAATCGCCACTTCGGGCCCGGCGGCCGTAGCACGGGAAGCGAGAGCGAGAAGGACGAAGAAGTTGAAGCAGCGGAGAGCGGGCACGTGCATGGACGGGGCTTTGTTCGACGCGTTAGTTAGAATCTAATCGGGTGGGGACGCTTTTATTTTAACTGCACATCCCAAACTTTGGCGTGGCGGGAGGTGCCTTCGGAGTTGGTGACGTCGAGGACGACGACGTAGTTGCCCGGTTTCTCGTAAATGTGCGTTGGGTGTTGTTCGGTCGAAGACGCGCCGTCGCCGAAATCCCATTTCCACGCGGTGATCTTGCCGACAGAGAGATCTTTGAATGCGACGAGGCGGCGATCCATATCAACGACTTTCCACGTCCATTGCGCGGCGAGCTTCGGCAGGAGAGCAGGCTCGATGGGCATCAGTTTGAAGGCGCAGAGCTCGGAGGCGTCGCCGTACGACGTCCGCTTCGGGGACAGCGTCCAAAAGCCACGGGGAGTTGAGCCATCGTAGTCGATGACGATCCACGAGAGGCCGATGATTTTATTCTCCGAGAGCACGGATTCGACGGCGCGTTGTGGGCCTTCCGGGCCGGCGTAGTCGAACGGGGTGATCCAGAATTCAAGTACAAGTTTGCCGGACTCGCCGTGTTTGAAGTTGAACGACTGGGCGGCGTTGGCCCATGGCATTTCTTTGATCCACGTCGGCGCGCCCCAAGCCATGCACCAGTCCTTGTTCACGGCGGGCGTAAAGATGTGATAGTTCTGAGCGTGCACGCCGTGGATGGCCCACCGGAAGTCATCGTCGCTGATGCGGCTGTCGGGAACCGCAGCGGCTTCGCCCACGCGGGCGGCGGTCCAGAAATCTTTTTGTCCCCGGCCGATCAACGGACCGCCGGACGCATCGCCGTCGACGATGATTTCAAACGTGTCGTTGCGCAGTCCGGGCTGGTCGAAGTCCCAGAAATCGTCTTCGGCTTCGTAGAGGAAATATAAACGGTTGAGTCCTTTGACCCAGCCAACGCGAACGCGCACGGCGAGCGATTTGTCGCCGGCAGATGGAGGAGTTTTCGCGTCGTTGCGCAACTGATCTTTGCCGACGACGTAACTCTCGGGAACGACCGACCAATCTTCGGCGTTGCCGTCGATGCGCGGAATTTTATCCGCCGGGAACTCGAATACCGGGTACGTGATATTCGGTTTCTCGAGGGCGCGGCTCGATGACGCGAGGGCGGTGACGAGGAGAAATCCGAGGAGTGGGCGGAAGGGTTTCATCAGCTGGCCGTGAGATTGTGGCCCTTGTTTCCGGAACCGTCGTCGACTTGATTCACCACAAAGGCACGAAGACACAAAGATCGGACGGCAAACAAGATTGGGTTCTCTTTGTGCCTCTGTGTCTTTGTGGTTGATTTGAGTGGAATTGAATTCGCGTCATTCCGTTTTCCGCAGGAAGCCGCGTTCGCCTAGCCATTCATGGAAACGCGTGAGCCATGCACCGGCAGGGGAGTGATTGCTCGCGCGGACACCGAAGCCATGACCGGCGCCCGTATAAATGTGCAACTCAGCGGGCACGTCGACGTGCTTGAACGCAAGATACACGCCGGCGATTCCTTCGGAGATGTCGGGCCGGTCATCGTAGCCGCAACACAAGAAAGCCGGAGGAGAACTTTTGTCGGGCGCGATTGACGACGCGTTTCCAGGATAGATGAGCGCTTGAAATGCGGGCCGGCTGCTTTGGTGATCGAGCGGATCTGCAGCGGTCGTCGAGCCGACATCGAACTTTCGCGCAGCGAGTGCGGCGAGTTCTCCGCCAGCGGAAAATCCCATGATACCGAGGCGCGCGGGATCGATATGCCACTCGGCCGAACGACTGCGCACGAGGCGGAGCGCGCGTTGGGCATCGACGAGTGAGTGACCTTCGATCGAGTACGTGGAGCCGTCTTCCCGTGCGAGGCGGTATTTTAAAATGATCGCCGCCACGCCGCGTTCAGCGAGCCAGGGAGCGATGTTGTAGCCCTCGTGATCCATCCAGAGTTCGCGATGCCCGCCGCCGGGGCAGATGAGCACGGCGGCGCCGGTGGATTTCGCAGCGGAAGGCAAATAGACCGTGATGGAAGGATGATGAACGCCTGAGACAACGTGCTCACCGTCTTTGGTGATTCGCACTTTTTCTTCCTTCGGTTTTCCCTCCGAACCGGGTGCGTCGCCTGACCAGAGTGGAATAACGAGCGGCGACGGTGCGGCAGCGGCGAGAGCGGTTGCGAGCAGAGCAGAGGAGAACAGCAGGCGAAGCGGGGGTAGAGATGTCATGGATTTCGGTTTGAGATCGGACTTTTGAGGATGCGACGCTCGCCTGCTACGGCCGAGGGGATTTTTTTGGAAATCGGCTCCGACTACATGTTACGTATTACGTAATATGTGGGTCGGGTGATCATGCGGCTGCATGTCAGGGTTTCGCGACGTCGAGCAGGCCGCGGGTGCGGAGCCATTCTTCGGCGCGCTTCGGCCAGTTGGAGGCGGTGCCGAGGCCGTCGCGCATACCGATGCCGTGGCCGCCGTGTTCGAAGAGATACATTTCTGCGGGGACTTTGGCGCGCGTCAGGGCTTGATAAAATGCGATGCTGTTCTCGACCGGCACTGTCCGGTCTTCCTGCGTGTGAATGAGGAGCGTCGGTGGCGTGGCGGGCGTGACTTGATCTTCGAGGGACATCAATTGCAGGAGTTCGGCGGACGGGTGCGCGCCCAAAAGACTTTTGCGCGAGCCGGCGTGCGCGAAGGGATCTTTCATCGTGATGACGGGATACATCAGGATGAGGAAATCAGGCCGGGCGCTCACGGCGTCGAGCGGCGCGCTGGTTTTCCCAGCGGCGTGGTTGAACAACGTGCCGGCGCTCGCGGTGAGATGTCCGCCCGCCGAACTGCCCATGACACCGATGCGGTCCGGGTTGATTTTGAATTCCGTCGCGCGCGAGCGAACGATGCGCACGGCGCGCAGCACGTCTTGCAACGGTGCGGGATGGCCGAACTCCGCCATACGATATTTCAAAACGAATGAGGTGATGCCGAGCGTGCTCAACCAGTTCGCGTATTGGACGCCCTCACGTTCGTTCGAAACATAACTGTAACCGCCTCCCGGACAAACAATGACGGCGGTGCCATTGGGCCGATCGACGGCCGGCGCGTAGATGGTGAGGGTCGGAACCGAGACATTGGAAATGCGGCCCTCTGCAATGATTTCCTCGCCAAGCTCAGGATTCGCATTCGGTACGCCCTCGGGCCAGAGCGGGATGACGACGGCGGGGGCGGCGAAGCCGGTCGACGCAGCAGTGAGAGAGGCGAGCATGAGGAAGGGACGGAGACGTTTCATGGGGAAAGGAGAGTTACTGAGACGCTGCCTGTTTTTTTTAACCACAGAGGCACAAAGGCACGAAGATCGAAACCGACGGAAGCGTCTCCGTGTCTTTGTGGTTCATCAGTCATATTTATCCAGGATTGCGGTTGAATTCATTTCACGTCTTCGGGGCGCTGCAGTGCGAGTGGGGTCAGCATGACGGGGCCGAGCAGGCCGGAGTTGCGCGGCGACCAGTGGGCGGCGGAAAAAAGTTTGTCAGGACCGGTGTTCTCGGCGCGACGGGCCGGCATGTTCACGTTGTAGAACTTTTTCCACGAGGGATCGCGGCGGTCGAGATCGGCAATGCGGTTGGCGGCGAGATTGGTGACGCTCACCTCGAGTTCATTTTGCTCGCGCAGCTCAGACGCGGGAATTACGACGGCCCATGGTGCCGAGATGAGGCCGGCGATTTCCCGGCCGTTAAGTTTGATGCGCGCGCTGTTGGCGACATCGCCGAGATCGAGTCGCCACGCCGCGGCGTCACCGGGTGGCCGAGAAAACGTCAGCGTGTAGGTGGCGGTGCCGGAGAAGGCTTTAACGTCTTCACCACCGAAATTGGTCCAGGACGTCAGCGCCGAAATTTTACGTGGCGCAGGCAACGTTGGACCGCCGCTCACGAAATGAATGGACCACTCGCCGACGAGAGGACGCGCTCCGCCCGCAGGCTGCCAGTCGTTCCAGCGGGGATTTTCGGGAAGCACGGTGTCGAACACCTGGACGATCGTTGATTCGCCGGGAGCGAGTTGAAGATAAATTTCGGAGAAGCCATCTGCTTTCGCGCGGAACGTCGCACGGCCGATTGCGCCGGTCATCGCGTCGTAACGAGCGGCGGATTTCCCGGTTGCATGGAGCGGCACCCACGTGTCGACGGGCTTCTGGGTGCGGTTTGCGATGAAATAGAAATGACCGTGGTTCGATCGACGACGGACAAATTCCAGGCCGAGATCGACCATCGGCTCGCGAGCGATGCCGGGGCATCTTGCGAGGAGAGCGGAAAGATCCGGGCCGATGAGAAACTGACCGCGCCCGACACTCGCTTGAGTTACGCCGTGATCGACGGAGGCTTTGACCTGTAGTTTCGCGAGCAGGACAGGGAACTTGGAAGCGCGAACGTGGAGACCGGGCGCATCGTCTGGCAGATGATCGAGCACCAGAATCGTTGCGCCGCCGGCGGCGAGATCGATCAGATGGGCCAGTGTCGCTTCCGGCATGAACTTGGTGGGAGGCACGACGATGGCTCGATACTTGGCGCCGGAAGATTCGAGATCGTGGCCGTTGAACTGCACATTCGTGAGCAGGAGATCTGAAACGTAGTCGAAGCCACAACCGGCGGAATGAAGCGCTGCAGCGACGGCGCGAGCGCCCACGCCATCGTGCTCGGTGCCATTGAAGTGAGGCAGGGAGCCATCGCTGCGGACCGCCCAGCGGTCGTGGATATTGTAATACAGCAGGACGTCTTCGTCGGGATGGCCCGATTGAAGAATCGATTGGGCGCGGGTGGCGTAGCCGTTAACGAGAGCGAAATCGGACCAGAACGGATTGCGGGGATTCAGTTCGACTGAGGCGTAGAACTGAAAACCCGGCCAGGGGTCGTCGAGCGGAGAGAACGCGGTGCCGTGATAGCAATTGTGGTTGATGCCGCTGAGAAGAAACGTATCCACCGTGCTCTTCAGTTCGGCGAGCGTGGAGAGAAAATGTTCGTTCAACCACGTGCCGGTTTCAGCGGAGGCGAGCGGCTTTCCGGTCACGTGGGCGGCGGACGAAGCGAGTTTGATTGCGAGAAGATCGCTGCCTTCCTGCTCGGGAATATCGCTGGCCGCGTAGAGATCGAGCAAGTTGGCGGGCGAGCCGTGCGATTGATTGCGGATCAGCGCGCCGTGACGGGCCGCCCATTTTTTCCAGGGGATCGTAAACTCGTCGCGCAGTAGATCGGAAACGGTTTCACGATAGTCGCTGAGGATGCGGGCGCTGGTTTCGTTGGCGGGGCTCGCAAAAAATTCAGGCAGGTGCTTGCGCAGATCGTAGCCACGACGGTGCTGAAATTCGGTGAGGAATTCTGGCGTGAAGTCGGCTTCGCCGCGGGAATCGTCGACTTCGTAGGAGTCGTTGAAAAATGCGCGGAGTCCTCCGGTGTTTCGGCGGTCGAACGCGTCGTCGAATTTCGCGAGGTAATGTTGAAGTGCGGTGGACGAGAAATGATCCAGCGCGAAACCCTCTGCGCCCGGGGCGGCGCGCTCGACCATCTTCCCGTGCTGGCCTTGGAAGAGTGCGTACAATGTCCACGTGCCGCGATCCGCGGGCGCGATCCAATCGAGACGTCCGTCGTTGCCGACCTTCGCGGTGAGATCGAGCGGTTCTCCGTGTTCAGGAAATGCCATTAAGGAGACCAATGGAAGCGGGCACTCAAAACGCACCTGGTCGATGGCTAGATCCTGTAGATTTGAGTTTGCGGTGACGGGCCGCTTCACCGCTGAGAGCGGCTCGTGGCGCGGGCCTGCGTAGCGGATCAGTCCAGGCTGGACGAATGCGACGGGTTCGGAGGGCCGCGCGCCGGATGGTAAGGTGTAGATTTTGTGCGCGAGATAGTGGGCGACGTCGGTGTCGCCGAGCCACGGTCCGCCGAATGGCCATCCGGTCCCGGTGGCGAGATCGATGCCGAGGCTGAGGCGACGACCTTCCGCGAGAACGTATTCAAAATTCCGTACCCACGTCGGCGAAAGGAACGGCACGAAACGATCTTCGTAGCCGCGCACGCCATAGATGGGAGTGATCTCGAGTCCGCCGAGTCCGGCCGCGGCGTACTTTTCCATTTCGGATGTGATGGATTTTTCGTCGGCGATATTTCCCAGCCACCACCAACGTGTCCAAGGTTTTGTCTCCTGGTGAATTGCCGGCCAGACGAGTGGCGCGGGTTCGCCGCGAAGAGTGATGAGAGCGGTGCAAATTCCGACGAGCAGCCAGCAGAGACGACGATACATGAGCAAACGAGGTGGGGGTTGTGAGACGATTGCGGCACCGCTGCTCGCTGTGCAAATTATCTGTGGTGACGGTTAGTCGTGCAGGGGCGCTCGCAATCTGCATTAGCTCGGACCGTCAGGCGGCCCTGTTTGTCATGGCGAGAGGGGAACCCAAGCGGAGCGCTTGAATGGTGGCGAACCGACAATGGTAGGGCGAGGTCTCCGACCCGCCCTGGGCAGGTCGGAGACCTTGCCCTACTTCAATGACTGTTCTTTCAACGCTCAAACAAGGTGCTGTCATTGCGAGAGGGCAAACCAAGCCCGAGCGCTTGCATGGAAGAGGTAATGAACTTGGCCCTGTGGCGTCGGAAGAGTCAGAAAAATAGGGTCAGAAAAATGGCTGAATTTTACTCAGCGTCCGAATTTCATTTTTCCGTGCCTGGTTATTTTTCTGCCCCCATATTTCTGACAGATCATAACAAACTGATGAGTTCATTAGCAGGGAGGCTCAGCCGAGTGCGGCAATCCACGGAGAATTATAGATGGATCACCACGTCGCTTCGCTCGTGATGACAACCCGGGGAAGATCACGAGCACGATTACGATCACGAGCACGAGACTAGACGAGGACAAGCGCGAGCACGAGACATTGGGTGGTCAGTTATATTGGGGGCTCGCATCCGGCTCGGACTGTCAAGAGCCCAGACGCATGGCCTCACGATTCGGTCGAACCAAAGGTGCTGCGCTTTCCTCAGGCGCTGGCCGTCGGCGCCTGATTGTCCCGCAATTTTCCTCTCTTACCCCGCGTGAACTTGGGAAGCTTTTCCCCTCGGCATTATTCCTTGGCGCGCGCCACTCGTGGCGCGAACAGCCAGCGCGCACGCACGCGGAAAATCATTAGCGCGTTTTTCGCATGACCGCTCCTGATTCCCGTCTTCGCGTGGCTCTGATCGGTATTTCCGGATACGGCCGGATTCATTTGCAGCTCGCTCGGGAATGTCGCGAGCGGGGCGAAATCGATCTCGTCGCGGCAACCGTCATCAATCCAGCGGACGAGGCCGACAATATTGCCGACCTCACGTCGCACGGCTGCGCGATTTATTCGAATTACGAAACGATGCTGGCGGAAAACGCCGGGCGAATTGATCTGTGTCTCATTCCGACGGGCATTCCCTGGCACGCGCGGATGACGATTGCGGCCCTCCGCGCGGGAGCGAACGTGCTCGTGGAAAAACCTCTCGCCGGTTCCGTCGCAGAGGTGGAAGCCGTGCACGATGCCGAGCAAAAATCCGGTCGGTTCGTAGCGGTGGGATTTCAGGATCTTTATGAGCCGGGCACAGCTTGGTTGAAGAGCGAACTGGTCAAAGGCACGATTGGGAAAATTCAATCGGTGCGTTTCCTCGGGTTGTGGCCGCGCCGGCGTTCTTACTTCACGCGAAATGATTGGGCCGGCCGATTGCAGCTCGATGGCGTGCCAGTCCTCGACTCGCCTTTGAACAATGCGTTCGGGCATTTCGTCATGCTGAGTTTGTTTTTCGCCTCGGCGGAAGCACAGGGCGCATCAGCTGCGATCCCGGATGGCGTTGAGTTGTTTCGAGCCAACGCGATCGAAAGTTTCGATACGGGCGTCGTCAAACTGCACACCCCAACCGGCGTGCAACTCTGGTTCGGCGTCAGCCATGTCAGCCATGAGACGGTGGAACCGGAGATTTTCATTCAAGGGAGCGCGGGTGCGGCTTGCTGGCGCTATGAAAACGAAGCGTGGTTGACGGATGCTCAAGGACGCCGCCAGCAGCGGGCCATGCCAGATATTACGGGCACACGGCGGGCGATGATGGCAGCGGTGCTGCGCCGGTTGAAGGAGCCAGGCGCACCGATTTGCGGAGTGGACATGGCGCGGCGTCACACCGAGGTCATCGAGGCGATTCACCGCGCGGCACCCATTCATCCATTTCCGCCGGAGCAAGTGCGTTGGGAAGGGGAGAATGGGAGTGACTCGGAAATTCCCGAGGTGGCCGGACTCGCGCCGGCTTTGCGCCGCGCGTTCGCGAACCATGAATCGCTGGCGAAGAGTGGTTTCGTGCTCGCCTAGGAATTTGTCGGACTTTGGTCCGATAGGCTTCGAAGTTACGGGGAGATGCCTTCCCAGTGCTGCGTCCGGATTATCCGTGTCTATCGGCGGAATCCGTGGTTTCAAATGCATGGTTCCGGCCCACTGCGCATAAGACGCGCAGACGTTTCCTCCCACGCTCCATGTCTGCGACCGCCCCGCTGATCGCTTTTAAAAATATCCGCAAATCATTCGGTGCGGTGCGGGCGTTGCGTGGGGTGAATTTCGATTTGAAGGCCGGTGAAGTTCACGCGCTGCTCGGCGAAAACGGCGCGGGTAAGTCCACGTTGATCAAGATCGCCACGGGAGCCCACGAGCCGGACGACGGTGTAATTGAATTGGAAGGACACGCGCTTGGCCGGCTCGATCCGGCGGCGGCGAAGCGACACGGGATCGCGTGCATTTATCAACAGCCCGCGTTGTTTCCGGAGCTGAGTGTGATGGAAAATATCGCGCTGCGACTGGATCCGCCGGGGGCGTGGCGGCGGGTGAGCTGGAACGCGCGACGGGATCGAGCGGCGGAATTGTTGCGACGGGTGGGCGCGGAGATTGCGCCGCAGACGGAGGTGAGGGAACTGTCGATGCCGGAACAACAGCTCGTTGAAATCGCGTGTGCGGTCGGTGCGGGCGCGCGGGTGGTGATCATGGATGAGCCGACGGCGTCACTGACGCGACGCGAACAAGAACAGCTCTTTGGGATTGTGCGTGAACTGCGGACGAGTGGGGTAGGCGTGATCTATATTTCGCATCGGCTGGAGGAAATTTTTGCGTTGGCGGATCGCGTGACCGTGTTGAGGGATGGCGAAAGCGTGGGGACCGTTCTGGTCGGCGAGATCGATGAAGCGCGATTGATCCGGCTGATGGTGGGACGGGAGATGGATCAACTTTATCCGCCGCTGCGCTCGGAAGCCATGAGTGCAGGATCGGTGAGGCAGGAACCCGTGAGTCAGAAAAATGGGGGGCGGAAAAATGAGGAAGGGGCCGGAGCGATGCTGGCTTTGCGCGGCGTGGGCTGCACTGCATCAGGAGTTCGGGTACGCGACGTGAGCTTTGACGTTCGTGCGGGGGAAATTTTTGGGCTGGCGGGCCTCGTCGGCGCGGGGCGCACGGAGCTGGCGCGGGTGTTGTTCGGGCTGACACCGGCGGAGTCCGGAGAAATTGCGGTTCGGGGCGAAGTGAGAACGATTCGTTCGCCGCGGGATGCGGTGGATCTCGGCATCGCGTACGTACCGGAAGATCGGCGGCGTCACGGCGTCGTGCTGGAGTTGCCGGTTGCGCAAAACGTCTCGCTCGCGATTCATCGGCGGATTTTTCAAGGAGGTTGGTTGCGCTTCTCCGCGGAGCGTAGGCTGGCCGAAAATTTTATTGGAAAACTCGCGATCAAGACGGCGGGGCCGGACGCGGCGGCGGGCAGTCTGAGCGGCGGCAACCAGCAGAAAGTGGCGCTGGCGCGCTGGCTCGCGACGGAACCGAAAATTTTGATTCTCGATGAGCCTACGCAAGGGGTGGACGTAGGTGCGAAGAGTGAGATTCACCGGATCATCCGGCAGTTGGCGAACGAAGGGCTGGCGGTGATTTTGATTTCGAGTGATCTGCCGGAGGTGATTGGGATGAGTGATCGCATCGGGGTGATGCGCGAGGGGCGGATGATCGCGGTGTTGCCCGCGAAATCCGCAGCGGAAGTGGTGATGGCGGCGGCGTTGGGTCGCGGAGATGAAGGAGGCACGGCGTGATGGATTTTTTGAAAGAGTGTGCGGTGATCGGCGTGATTGGATGTATCCCTGCGCGTGGGCGCAGGGAGGGCTCGGACGCGCGTCGCCAAGTACGCGCACGCGGCAACACACCCCGCCCGTTGGGCACCCCTCTCAAGAGGGGACTTCGGCTGCTCGAGCGCGGCGAGAATCCCCTCTTGAGAGGGGTGGCGCGCAGCGACGGGGTGTGTGATTGGAAACGCTCCCGCCGCTGCCGCAGCGGGCTACGCCGAGATCTGGTTCCCCGCGCATGAAAGCATTTCGCGAATGGTCGATCGCGGGCGTGTTTGTGCTGGTGCTGTTGATGCTCGCGGTATTCGCGCCGTCGTTCTTCCAGTTTCAACCTTTGCTCTCGCTGGCGGCTCGGGAAGCGCCCTCACTGATTGTTACAGGCGGAATGGCGTTGGTGATTCTGAGCCGACAAATTGATATTTCGGTCGGCTCTCAATTCGCGTTGTGCGGGGTGACGGCGGGAATGCTCGCGGCCCAAAATCTTCCGCTGCCGCTGGTCGCCGTGGCGTCGATTTTAACGGGTGCGTTTCTCGGCGCGCTCAATGGAGCGCTCGTGGCGGGTCTGCGATTGCCATCGATCGTGGTGACGCTGGCGACGATGGTCGCGTGGCGCGAAGGACTGCGCTGGTGGCGACAAGGGCAATTCGTGGATTTGCCCGACGGGCTGCAGTGGCTCGGACTGAGTCAGCAGACGGGACAGGGACTGGTGATCGGGCTGGCGCTGATAATTTTTGTAACGCTGGCGATCGCACTGAGGAAAATCACGCTCGGTCGTTATGTTTACGCGGTGGGTAGCGATGAGGAAGCGGCGCGGCTCGCGGGTATTCGTCCGCGGCTGGTGACGTTTGGTGTGTTCGCGATGATGGGTGCGATGACGGGTTTGGCAGCGATGATGAACGCGATCCAGTCGCCACAAGTGGATCCGAAGTCGGGGACGGGTTTGGAACTGCGGGCGATTGCGGCCGTGGTGGTCGGAGGTGTGGCGATCTCGGGTGGACGGGGAAGTCTTTGGGGCGTGTTGGCGGGGGCGATGCTGTTGGCGTGTGTGTCGCCGGCGCTCACGCATCTGCATGTCGAGGCGTACTGGAGCCGTGCGATCGAAGGCTCGATCATTCTGCTGGCCGTGGTGGCGGATGGGATACGCAGCCGAAAAGGAAAAAAACTCTGAGAGTTGAACCGCTAATCCACGCTAATAATCGCTAATCTATGAAATCGGAAATCTACAAGGACGAGGGCTACAGAATGATGGGAGCTGCGTTTGAAGTTTATAACGAGCGGCGCTACGGGCTCGCCGAAGAAATTTATCAAGAATGCATGGAGATCGAACTGGAGATGCGCGCACTGCCGTTTCACTCCAAACGAGAGCTCGCCTGCTTCTACAAGGACCGGGAACTAAAGAAGCGCTACGTGCCTGACCTTTTCGTATTCGGCTGTCTGATCGTGGAACTCAAGGCGGTCAGTCAGCTGCTTCCCGAACATGAAGGGCAACTGATCAACTATCTCCGACTGACGCGGCAGCCGGTCGGCTATCTCGTTAATTTCGGCCACAAGGATTCGCTCGAGTGGCAACGGGTAATCTTATCCGAATTTATCCCGTTCAGCGATTAGCGTAGATCAGCGCAGATTAGCGGTCTCCAATGTTTTCCTCCTCAAAGACCTCCCGTTGGATGAGCGTTCTGTTCCGCCACGAGACGGTGTTGCTCGTGCTTGTTGCGGTTGAGTGGCTTATTTTCAACGCGGTGGGTCCTCGGTTTTCCACGCTCAATAACACGTTCGACATTCTGCGGCACTCGGTGGAAATCGGGCTGCTCGCGGTGGCGATGACACCGATTATTCTCGCGGGCGGGATCGATCTTTCCGTGGGATCTCTCCTCGGGCTTTGCGCGATCTGTATGGGAAAACTTTGGCGCGACGCGGGCGTGCCGCTTCCGGCGGCGATTGCTTGTACGCTGGCGTTGGGCGCGGTCGCGGGCGGAGTAAACGCGATGTTGATCACGATGCTGCGACTGCCACCGCTCATCGTGACGCTCGGCACTTTCTCGCTGTTCCGCGGACTGGCCGAGGCGATCACGCGCGGCGTGGATACGTTCACGAATTTCCCGGCGGGCTTCATATTCTGGGGGCAGGAGCGCTGGCTCGGAATTCCAGCGCAGGCTCCGGTATTCTTGCTCGTGGCGGTGCTGTTGTGGCTGCTCGTACACCGAACCACCTTTGGTCGTTCGCTTCGGACGATTGGCTTTTCACCGGAGGGCGCGCGCTACGCGGGACTTCCGGTGCAGCGTCAGCTGGCCGCGGCGTACGTGCTGGCGGGCGTAATCGCGGCGCTGGCCGCGGTGATCTACACGGCGCGACTCGGGCAGGCGAAAGCAGACGCGGGGACGGGCTATGAACTTTTCGCGATCACGGCGGTAGTGTTGGGCGGCACGAGTATTTTTGGCGGGCGCGGCACGGTGCACGGAACGCTGCTGGGCGTGGCGGCAATTGCGGTTTTAAATAACGGTTTGGTTCACGCGCGACTGCCGCGAGAAGCGGCGGGCGTGTTGACGGGCGCGTTGCTCGTGCTTGCTTTGGCGAGTGGTGTTGTACCCAAACTCTGGAACGACTGGCGGGCGCGCCGCCGATGATTCAATCTTCGGAGTGGAGTGTTAACCGCAAAGAACGCAAAGAGCGCAGAGATCGATCCCGTCAGACTTTGCGGTCTATGCGTTCTTTGCGGTTAACATTCCGTCTCATCTGAAGTTCCGACACGCTTTCCTCCCTTACCTCTATGAAAAAAATCCTCGCTCTGCTCCTCGTCTCGACGGTCATCCTCGGCGGTTGCAGCAAATCTCATGACCAAGCTTCCT
>CBRAFL010000021.1:0-27545 GCA_967755055.1 uncultured bacterium | reverse complement strand
GTAAACGCCCGAGACGTTATTGAAATTATTATTGTTCGGATAAACGATCAGCGTTTGCGCGCGATCTTCGCCGAGGAACGTGAGCGAATGTTTTGCGGTGAAATAAATTTCTTCGAAATAAGTGCCCTTGCGAATGAAGATCGTGCGTGGAGTGGTGTTGCCCGCAGGAATGAAATCGAGTGCGGCCTGCACGGTGCAGAAATCGCCCGAACCATCCGCAGCGACAACCAGCTTCGTGGCGCTGGTCGCGAGGCCGACGGTACGCGTGGAGAACGTCCAGCCCGCGTTGCCACTGATGCCAGCGTACGCCAGCCCGGAGCTGTCGGTGAGCACACCTGCGTCGATCGTGACAAAATAGGTTTTGTTGTAAGCGAGGACGTTGTTGCGCGGATAAATCGTCGCCGTGTTGCCCGAGACGGTGATGGGGTAATAATTAAAATTGGTCACGCCACCGATCGTCTTGTTTTGCACCGGCATCGCCTGCGTGGAGAAGGTGCTCGCGGCACGCAGCGTTTTCATCAACGCCGTCGCCGTGACGAGATCGATCGTGTCGACCGGTATGGACGGATTCGAGGCGTCGAAAATTTTGATCGTGCCCATCAGGCCGATGGAAATCGGCTGGTTGAAGGTCAGCGTCAGACGCGAATCCGGCGCGACGCCAGTCGGTGTCGCGGTCGGCGTCAACGCCGTGGTCGTGAGCGTGGGCGACAACACCGCGACCGCGGCGCCGGAGCTCGTGACGGAGTCGCCGGCCATGTTGCTAGCGACGACGGTGTAGATGCCGGCGTTTGCGGCAGCGGCCGACGCAATCGTGTAGGTCGAGTTGGTTGCGCCGGCGATCAAGGTGCCGTTGAGATACCATTGGTAAGTGGGCGCGGGTTTGCCGACCGCCGTGACTGAAAGCGTCGTGCTATCGCCGAGATTGAGCACGACGCCCACGGGTTGGGCTGTGATCGTGAGTGGCTGATTGACGACTAATTGTGCCGCGGTGCTCGTCGCACTGCCGGCGACGTTCGTAACCGTGACGTGGTAATAACCCTCGTCCGAAAGCGACACGGCTGGAATCGTGTAGGTCGCGTTCGTCGCACCCGCAACCGGCACGAACGTCACGCCATCGGTGCTCTTTTCCCATTGATAGCTGAGCGGCGACGTGCCGTTGACCGTGACGGTGAAGGATTGCGACGTGCCGCCGAGCACGGTGGCGTTCGCTGGATTGGTAAGGAACGACGGCGCAACAGGTGTGGCGGAAACGGACACAGTGCAAGGCGTGCTCGCGGTCGAGCCGGCAGCGTTCGTGGCGAGAACGCGATAGAAGCCGGCGGTGGAATTCTGCACGTTCGCGATCGTCAGGGCAGTCGTGGCGGCCGAGGGGATGGCGGCAGTGTCGAGATTGGTGAACGTGGTACCGTCAGTGCTGACCTGCCACTGGTAACTGGTGACAATCCCTGCGGCGGTCGCGGTCAGATTTAGATCGTCCCCAATCGACACGAGAATACTGGACGGCGGTTGGGTGGTGAACCAGGGCGCGCCGCCGGTGGTTTTGACGGTGAGCGCGCTGATCTTGAGGTTCGACGGGTTGCTCGTGCCGGAATCGGCGCGCCAGCCGAACGCGAGCGCGTTGAAGGCTTTCGTGACCATAGCGGCGCCAGTGAATTTTCCGGTGTAGGAACCGATGAGCGTGTTGGCGCCTGTTCCGGTCGTGCCCGTGCCGTTGTAGAGACTGACAGCCGCGGTGAGCGTCAGTCCGTCGGCGGAAAGCGAGAGCTTGTAGTCGAGGGTGTAGGTCGAGCCGTTCGTCAGCGTGGTCGAAAGCGAACCTACGCTGCTGGCATTGACGCCGTTGCTATAGCCAACCGAGGAATTCACTGGAGCCAGCACGACGTCCTGGACCAGATTGCTCCCCGCGGCTTGCGCCGGGCGAGTGGTCATTTTCGACGAGGAGCCGGTGAGCGGGATGGTGGCATTGTAGCCGAGCCAATTCTGCGCTCCGCCGGTGCCGAAGGTGGTGGACGTACCGACCAGTCCCGTGTTCAGCAAACCGTTCAGCGGCGCGCTCCCACCCGAATTGAAAAAACCGAACGTCAATACATCGCCCGGATTCGTGAGAATGAACGTGGGCATAAACGTCGCCGTGAACTCAATGTAAGTGTTAGGCAGCAGTTGCACGGCCGAAGGCGAGAACAACGCCTGTGTCTCGACATAGCCCGAACCCGTGCCGGCCATGTTGATGGTGAGCACGCCGCCCGACTCGGCCGGTACGGGCGCGGCTTTATTCGACAGGACATCCCAGCCCGTCGTGGTTGCGGTGACGTTAGGATAGATGGTTGTGTTGAGCGAGTCGCCGGCGAGCGCAGCGTTGAAAACGGTATTCTGCGCCCGCGCCGTGACGCAGCAGCAGGCAATCAAGATCGAGAATAAGCGGACGAAACGAGTGATCGGAGTCATGGGGTGGGTCGGGAAATCAGAAATCGGAATACGTAAATACGATTAAGCCAGGCGGGAGAACGGGGTGAGGAACGTCGCTGCGCGCCAAATGCAGATCAGCTACGCGAAGAATGGTCGGTGGTTGTATTCCGCTACCAGATACATGGGAGATGCCGCGCCGCCGCGTACCTGCTCAAAGGTGTAGCGAGGTGCACTGCACGGCATGCGGAAACAAAACTTCACCGGGGGTAACGGATGGGTTGGGGTTGAAGCCGGCTCACTGAGGCGCCGACCAGACTGGCCGAGACACAATTCAGCGACCCACTCCGGTCAACTGCCGGTCCGTGCGCATTGTTGACTAACCGTCCCTTTTCCTGAGCCGCAGTCGGGTTGCGATTTTCAACCCAAACCGGACGATGCACCCGCGAATACACTGACCAACTAGCTTGCGATCATCTGACGTAGTCGTAACTCCGATACGCGAGATTGCTCGCTGCTCAACCTCGCGATATCTTCCGGACCGTGCGTCCGGTGATCCAGCCACCTTCCACCAACATGAGACGCCGCGCCCGAGGGAGACCGAACTCGCCGCGTTGCAGTTGGGCGACGAGCAGATCGATCGCCGAAATGCCAACTGCCTCCGGCCGTTCGTCCACGCCGGTGAGTGATGGAATGTCCTGGGCCGAGGCCGCCAGGGAGGCGAAGCCGATGTCACCGGGAACCGCCAGTCGCAGGCTGCGGAGCAACGTGAAAACATGGTTGCGCGTGGAGATCACCGCATCCGGTTTCTCACTGCTCAGCCATTTCTTGAGAGCCGCGAGGTCAATTTCCGGCACCGACAATGCCTGCACACGTTCGGCTGGAGGGCGGTTGGTTTGATCCCAAAGAAAATGTGCGAGCGTCTGGTGATGACTGCGTTTGTCCGTGTCGTGGTCGATTGCAAAGCCGATGCGCTGATAGCCGAGGGCCCGCAGGTGGTGCAGTGCAGACTCGAGGTAGTGCTGTCGATTGGTCGTAACCAGATTCAAGCCGGTCGTGTAAGCGCTATAGCAGGTTGATACGGCGGCGAACGACGGCCAGTTCAGCGTCAGCTCACCGCAGTCGGCCGGCAGCGGCAGGAGGACGATTCCTTGAATGCCGCGAGACTCGAGAATGTCGGAAATCCGTGAAGCGGTTAAGCGACCGCCAATACAAAATTCTTCCAGGCGAAAACCTTGTCTCGTCGCCTCTGCCATCGCGGCGGCCGCGATGCGTTTGATGTTGGGACTGGAGAGTTCCTTGAACGGGCGTCCATGCGCATTCACGAGCGCGAGCACGGGCCGGTACCTGGTTTCGCGGCGACTGCGCATGTAGCGCATATATTCCACGAGGCGCGGATCACCGGCGTAACCGAGTTCTTTCGCGGTCGACCAAACGCGGCGGCGCGTCGCACTGGAGATGCGCGGTGAATTGCGCAATGCGAGTGAAACGGTGTTGGCCGACACGCCGATTTTCGCGGCAATATCACGACATGAGATGTGAGGAGGCATGGCGTACGGCGGATTGTGCGCTGAATTACTGAATGGGTTACGCTCGGGCCGGCGGGCGATCCGTCCAAAGAAATTGCGTGATCAACAACACGGCTGCCATCGGGTACAACGTCGCACCGATCCACAGCGGTGCGCCGTAGCCGAAGCGATCGATCAACGCACCGGCGAAGCTGTTGAGGATAACCGCGGACGTTCCGCCGACGGCGCTCATCAAGCCGAGCGCAGAAGCGAGTGTGGCGCGCGGCACGAGTGCCCCCATCAGGATCGCCGTCAGGCTCAGCCACGTGTTGCACATCGCCACGGTCAGTGCGGTCAGCGTAATTGCCATCGCGACTGAGTGAGCCGACGGCAGGAGGAAGACAGTTACGCCCAACCCGGTCACGATCACGATCGGAAGTATCCTTGCTTTAATTACGGGTAAACCACGAGAGACCATTCGATCTGACGCGATCGCGAAAACGAACGCGACGACCGTGCCAACCAACGGTGGAATCCAGGCCCAGCGACCGATGCTGACCAGGTCCATCTTGATTCGCTCGCGCAGAAACGCCACTTGCCAGTACTGGAAAAAAAACCAAAACGGATCCGAGATCGCGCGGGCAATCAGCAACACCAGAACGGGTCGGGAGCGAAGGAGCTCTCGCCACAAACGCGGCCCGGGCAGCGGAAAATCGGACGCCGCAGCCATGGCTGAAACTGGCATCGGCGCAGCGCGCCACCAGATCAGCGCGACGAACATTCCTGCGATTGCAGGAATGAGGAATGACCATCTCCAGCCGAGACCGAGCGACACAACGGCAACCAGCGACGGACACACCACGCCGAAAGATGACTGAATCGCATTCACGACCGCATAGGCGCGGGCCTGACAGTGCGCGGCAAAATGACTGAGGATCGTCACTGTGACCGCAGGCGCGACGCAGGCTTGGGCGAGACCGAGCAGCACCAAGGCGAGACCGAGTTGGGTTCGTCCGGTGCTCGTGCCGGAGAGCGCGACCGAACACGACATCACGAGTACCGCGATGGTGAGTGCGTTTCTGACCCCAAAGCGCCGGATCACATTTCCCACCGCTAAATAGCCCAGCGTGTAGGTCGCGAGAAACAGACTCACGAGCTGTGAGTATTGAAGGTTCGTAACGCCGAGCTCCTCGGAGAGCGTCGTCTTCAACACCGGCAGTACGGCGCGGTCAAATGTCGAAAGCGAAAACACTGCTCCGAGGGCGCAGAGCAGCAGCGATGTTCGGGGCGTCGACTCCCCGACTTTCATATCGGCCTCAGAGGGCGGCTCGGGAGCCGAAAAGGAAGAAGCAGCCATGCGAAAATGGTGAGATGAGGTGGAGAGTTTAGGCGAGCCGCCCGACGCGGGATCGAAGCAATCGGGGCCAACGCTGCAACGATATTACTGTAATATCCAGCGGCACTCGTTTCAGAAGCTGTTGATTGTATGGATTCTCCGCAGTAACGCATCATGAGGACGCACAAAATCCTAACGGATAGATTCAGGGCCGTTGGTCCCGTATGAAGTTTCTCAACTAGGTCCTGCCTGCACTCATTTCCGCCACGACACCCTGACCATGAGCTCAACACGTAAACTAAAATTCATCGGCGCGATGCTGGCCATCGCACCTGTTTCACTGATCGCGCAGAGTTCCTCAACCACCACGGCAACGCCGAACCCGTCAGAGCGGGAGATCGTCGAGCTGCCGGCGTTTTCCGTTTCGGGGGAACGCGCAGATCCGTATCGCGCGACGGATACCCTTTCGGCGGCGCGCATCAAGAGCGCGCTGGTCGATACTCCGGCGAGCATCAACATTATCACCGCCGATTTCATGAGAGACATCGGCGCGAACTCATTGTTGGACGCCACCCAATATCTCCCCGGAATTAGCGCGGGCCGCATCGCCGGCACGAACGGCCTGGCCGATCGCATGCTCATTCGCGGCTTCGAAAACTCTGGCCGCACGATCGACAATATCGCCTCGGCTTACCAGGCGCAGGTCAACCCCGAGCTGGTTGAGCGCGTGGAAGTCGTGAAGGGCCCGAACGCAATCCTCGCTCCGACCGGCTCGCCCGGTGGCGCGATCAACGTGCTGACGAAGCAACCGAAGTTCACGCCGGAAAATGATCTCATCCTCGAAGCGGGTCGTTATTTTGCCAACAAGGCCACCGTCGATACCACCGGTGCCGTCGGCGACAGCAAGAATTTCGCTTACCGCTTCGTCGGCTCGTACCAGGATGCAAAATCGTTTGTGCCAGGCACGATCAAGAGCTGGGACGTCAACCCGAGCCTGCTCTACAAGATCAGTGATCAGGCGCAGGTGATCGTCCGCTACACTCACCAGGATTGGGCGGCCCATGGTGCGGCCGCCGTCCCGTCTTCCACGATCGCGGCCAACTACCTCATCCCCCAGGGCGGGTACGTCACGCCGGACAATATATATCCCGGTTTCAAATACAATGGCGGCAACGGCTACTTTCCGTCCTGGTCACTGCGCTCCGACAAGGTTGACGCTTTCAGCGCCGAGCTGACGACCGCCCTGAGCAGCAACATCAACATGCGTGTCGCCGCGGCCACCAACACTGACAGCTTCGTTGAGGACGACGTCTTCCCCGACTGGGGTAGCAACGGAAATTCGTTCTACGACCCTTATACCGGCATTTATACGCCGACCTACAAGTGGAGCCTCGATCCCACGACCGGCCAATACGTCACCACCTACGTGGCTCCGCCGGTTCTCACGGCGATGGACATCTATGGCGATCTCACGATTGCGAAGTACACCGATTCGATGGTCCAGAACGACTTCGCCGGTCGCTGGGACTTCCAGAACTTCACACTCTCTCCGGTCGTCGGCTGGATGTATCGCAGCCGCCACGGCGATAACTGGGAGCGCCAGAAATACGAGGGCAAGTACAACATGTACGCACCCCACGTGGACGTGACGCACTACGGGCGTGCGAGCTACGACCTGGCCGACACCGATCTCAGCGAGTCGCAAAAAACGTATCAGGTGTACGCTTACACCCAAGCCGGTTTTCTCAAGGACCGTCTCCTGCTCAGCGGTGGCGTCTCACGCGTGACCGTCGACAACTGGTCGGTCGATCACAACAGCAATAACGACCGGAGCACGCTCAAGGGCAGCCACTACACCTACTCGGCCGGCGCTCTTTACAAGGTTCTGCCCAACGTGTCGGTCTACTACAGCTACTCGAGCAACGCCCAAGCCACCGATGCCGGCCGCGGTGCGCCTCCACGCTGGCGCGACGGCAAGCAGTTCGAGCAAGGCGTAAAGGCGGAGTTCTTCGATCAGCGCCTGTCCTTCTCCGCGGCTCACTTCCGCATCGCGCAGAATAATATCTCCACGCCCAACCCGCTGCGCGGACTCGATCGTACGCAACCGAACGTACTCTATCAGGACCAGACCAACGATGGCGTGGAGTTCGAAATCGTGGGCGGTTTGACGAAGAACCTCTCGGTCATCGCGAGCTACGCCAACATGCACCTGCGCGACAGCCTCGGCCGCCGCGTGCGCAACGTGCCCGACGAGACCTCGAACCTGCTCTTGAATTACCGCGTGGAGAAAAACTTCAATATCTTCGCCGGTCTGAACCACGTCGGCGACACTGCGGCGGAAACCGCCCCCGGCTCCCTCACCGACCTCTTCGTCGTCAAGCAGGTCAGCATCTACGTACCGGCGCGCACGATCCTCAACGCCGGTGGATCTTACCGCTGGGACCACGTTAATTTCAGTCTGAACGTCGACAATGTTCTCGATCGAAAAGGCATTTGGCAGGCCTCGGGTCGCGGAGCGCTGGTCGGCTTCACGCCGATCAACGTGAAGGCGACGGTGCGCTACAGTTTTTAGTGGGTAAGTATCGATTCAGTGGGTAACCGGGTGGTTCCAGTGGGAACTGGAGTCACCCGGTCTTTTTGTGAATGCCTCAGTGAAGGGCCAAGTATCTTGTCCGCATTCAAGGCGGCCCCCTTTGGAAATTAGCCCCAGCGATATGCCCTTTTATTTTCGTCACGCGTTCAGCCTCCGCCACATCGCAGGATTCGGTGCGGTGTTTTTTCTCGCTCTGACGAACAGCACCTGCGCGTCCGAAAATGCACCCGAAGCCAGGGCGGAGCGTACACCCGAAATCGAAGCAGCGATGGCGCTGATTGCGCGCGTGGCTCCGGGGCACGAACACAAGTTTGTTTGCGAATTGATTCCGGCCGAAGCCGCGCACGACGTTTTTGAATACGAGAGCGGGCCATCCGGCTCGGTTATTTTGCGAGGTAACTCTAGCGGATCTCTCGCCGTCGCGTTCAATCAGTATCTCCGCCGTGAAGCGCGGCTCGATTTCGACTGGCTCGCGAGCGGACCACTTCACCCTACCCGCGCGCTGCCGTCTCCCGCGGAAAAAGTTCACCGCGTGTGCGTAGCAGACGAACGTTTTTTTCTGAACTACTGCACTTACGGTTACACGATGCCGTGGTGGGACTGGGCGCAGTGGGAACGGTTCATCGATTGGATGGCGATGAATGGAATTAACCGCCCGCTTCTTCAGACCGGGCAGGAAGCGGTCTGGCTGCGCGTGTGGCAACATTACGGCCTATCGGCTGACGAGATTCGCGCTTATTTTTCTGGACCGGCGCACCTGCCGTGGCATCGCATGGCGAATCTCGACCGTTGGGGCGGACCATTGCCGATGTCGTATATTGAAGGGCAGGAAAAACTGCAGCGGCTGATTCTTTCGCGCACGCGTTCACTCGGGATGAAAGCAATCCTGCCCGCGTTCTCCGGCCACGTGCCACCGAAGCTCGCCACTCTTCGCCCAGAGGCGAAAGTTGTACCAATCAAACCCGGTTGGAGCGGAATGGCGCCGGAGTACGCCACGCATTTTCTGGATCCGAAAGATCCTTTGTTTGCCGAAATTCAGGATCGGTTTTTGTCTGAACAGACGCGGACCTTTGGTACCGATCATCTCTATGCGGCTGATCCATTCAACGAAATCGATCCGCCCAGTTGGGAACCAGCATATCTCGCGAGCGTGGGTGATTCCATCCATCGCGGCATGACCGCGGCCGATCCCGATGCGCGTTGGTATCAGATGACGTGGACGTTCACGTATGAAAAATTGGGGAACCGCTGGACCAGTGAGCGACTCGCGGCGATGCTGCATTCGGTGCCCGAGGGGAAGATGGTGTTACTCGACTACGTGGGAGAAGAACACGAATTCTACTCGACTACCCACGACGCGTATGGACTTCCGTTCATCTGGAATTACCTCGGGAATTTCGGTGGCAACACACATCTGTTCGCGCCACTGCAAAAATCCGCGACGCTCGCAGAGCGCGCGTTGAAAAAACCGAACTGCGTCGGCATCGGTTCGACGCTGGAAGCGTTAGGCGTGAATCCGGTCATCTATGAGCTGCTCTTTGAACAACCATGGGAAGACAACGCTGCGATCGATCTCGCCGCGTGGACCGAGCGCTACGCTGATCGTCGTGCGGAACGCGTCGATCCCGCTGTGCGTGCTGCCTGGGCGGCACTCACGGCGAATGTATTCCGCGATAATTCTCCACGCAGCGGGAGCTATGGTTCGGTGTTTCAGGAACTGCCGCCGATAAAATCATGGGAGGGTCGCGCGCAAAATCCGCACCAAGACTACGCGCCCGCCGCACTGATTGACGCGTTGCAACAATTACTCGCCGCCGACCCTGACTCGCAGCTCGCCGACGGCTACCGCTACGATGTCGTGAACTTTACGCGGCAGTCGCTCTGTAACTTCGGCAACGATGTTCTTCAACGCATGCAGGCCGCGGCAGCGAGCGGCGATTTCGTTCAGTTCAAACGCGAGTCCGCGTTGTATCTGGAACTCGGACACGATCTCGATGCACTGCTCGGCACGCGGCGCGAATTCCTGCTCGGCACCTGGCTCGAGCAGGCGCGGCATTGGGGCGCCACGCCAGCCGAGGCAGATTATTACGAGGAGAATGCGCGCGAAATTCTCACGTCATGGCACGTGCCCGGCGGAAAACTCACCGACTACGCGAGCCGGCAATGGAGCGGTTTGATGCGAGACTACTACCTGCCGCGTTGGGAAAAATGGATCGCACTCACGACGGAGTCGCTCGAGCGTGGCACGCCGTTTTCGGAGCAAGGGTATATCACGTGGGTAAACGACGCCTGCGCAAAATGGATTCACGCTCACGACTCGCATTACGACACCACTCCGCAAGGCGATCCCGTTACGACCGCGCGTCAGCTGTTCACAAAATACCGCCTCCAGTTCCCCGAAACGAAACCGTGATCACGAATCCTGGCGACGATCGGCCGGGCCCGTGAAATAGGATGGCCTTGATGGTAATTCCCATTTCCCTCGTTGGCCATCCCGCATGACGCACGTTCGCCTCGTTTGGTTCCTGATCGCGCTGTCCACCGTTGCCATTGCCGCCGAGCCGCCTCCGCCCTGGGCCTACGGCTTCAAAGAACCGCCGCCACCGAACACGTCGCAAGTTCCGCCCGGCAAGGCCGCGCCGCCCTCGACCGATCCCGTTAAGTACGGTCTGCCTGGCACGGAGCGTCGGTTCACCCGCGCAGAGATCACAGCCATCTTCGCGCCCGCCGATTACTTTCCCGAGAAGCACCCCGTGCCGCCGGAAATTATCGCGCATGGCAAGCCACCAGTCGTGTGGGCCTGCGCGCGCTGCCATTACGCCAACGGCCAGGGCCGCCCGGAAAACGCCGGCCTCGCCGGTCTCCCCGTCGAATATTTTATCGAGCAGATGCTGGCCTTCCGCGACGGCAAGCGCACGAGCTCCGATCCGCGCAAACCCAACACGCCGATGATGGTCGAGTTTGCGCAGGCGATGACCGACGAGGACATCCGTGCCGCGGCGGAATATTATGGCGTCTTGAAATGGACGCCATGGATTCGCGTCGTTGAAGCCGATCGCGCGCCACGGACGACGATTTCGGCCGGCATGTTTCTCCAGATGCCCGAGGGCGGCGACGAGCCTCTCGGCGATCGTATCATCGAAGTTCCCGAGGATCCCGCGGCGGTGGAAATCCAGCGCAGCCCGCATGTCGGTTTCGTGGCGTACGTCCCGTTCGGCAGCCTCAAGCGTGGCGAGGAGCTCGTCACCACGGGTGCTGGCAAGACGCAGGCGTGCACCGCCTGTCACGGAGCGAATCTCGAGGGGATGACGTTGCCTGAGGTCGGCGCCATGCCCGCCCTGGCCGGCCGTTCTCCGAGCTACCTTGTCCGCCAGTTGTTCGACATTCAATCGGGCAAACGTCACGGCAAACGCGTTGAGCTCATGAAAGCTGTCGTTGCCAACCTCAGCGCCGACGAGATGGCGGCGATCGCCGCCTACCTCGCTTCTCGCGCCCCCTGATTAGTCCTGCCGAAACTGGCGGGCTCGGCGCTTGTCGCACGGCTGAGCGATCGAACAAATCACTCAGTGGCGACAGTCACGATGTACTCGTCGTCCAAAACAGCGACCGTGACACATTGCGAACCGCTCCAGACCCTCCGCTCGCGGCCGTCAAGCGCGTCGGCAATTTCAGGTGTCCGCGATACTCCTGCAGCATCGAGAAATGTGTTTACGAGCACTTTCCGCTTCTCGGCTGAAGAAGTGCGGACGGCGAGCGTCGCGCGCTGAACTTCTTCCGTCGGGAACGGCGCAAGGCTGACTGAGCAGCACGGTGACTCGCCAAAGTAACATTCCCCACCGTATTCAGAAACCTGAACTCCAAATGGCGCTAACTGTTTCTCAAAGTGATCGCGATTCATGGCTCTACCTTCGGGTTGACGATTAACATTCCAGCAAAGAAGCACGGTACGGTTCCGCTGAGATTCAGCGCAACCGAAACGGATCACGTCACGCAATCGTAACAGAATGCTCCCGTATTTTCCCCACTTCCCCAATCGGGGAGTTCACCGCAATCGGCGCGCGCGCCGGGAAGGATTCGGGTTCAGTTTTGATCGAGCGGCGCGAACACTCGACTGCGACCAGACAAATATCATCCGCTAACGCCTCGCCGCTGAATTTCCCGACTTCGGTCAGCGTCTGATCCAACATTTCCTCAAGCGTCAGCTCTGGGTTCCGCTCCAGCGCAGACGCCAGGCGGACCAGCCCGAATTCCTCGCCTGAGCCCGTGGCCGCTTCAATCACTCCGTCGGTAAACATCAGAAGGCGGAGAGCGCCGCTTATCGGCGTCACCGTCGTGCCGTAGGCCGAATCGTCCATCAGGCCCAGAGCGGGACCTCGCGAGCGTTCCGCGCAGGGAAGATGCGCCCAACCCGTCGCTTCCTCTTCCCAGTACAGCGGCGTGGGATGACCTGCCTGCGAGTATCCAAATTTTGAGTTCTCCAGGTCCACGACAACATAAGCCGCAGTCACGAAAATAAGTTCGCCCGTGCGTTGAAGGACGTGACATAGCTCACGATTCAACCTGGTGAGGAATTGGCCGGCATCACTCGCGATCGGGCGCAAACCTTCAACCATCGCGCTCACCATGCCGGCAATTAGGGCTGATCGCACTCCGTGCCCCATGACATCGCACACGAGAATTCCCACGACCTCCTCGGAAAGAGAGATCACATCGAAAAAATCCCCGCTCATCCCGCTCGCCGCGAGATAGCGGCTCGCAATCGACAGACGGCGACCCTTGGTCGTGTGTCGGTCCAAGGGACCAGGCATGATCGCCAGCTGCACTTGGCGAGCCATGGCGATATCATCCTCGATCTCGCGATTCTTTTTAGCGACCTCCGCGCGAGACAATTCCAGTTCTGCATTCTGTTGCGTCAAAAATTTCGTCTGTAATCGCACCAATGTCCGCATGGGAATCATGCCGAGGTAACGGCCATTCGGATCCACCAGCACGACATCATCGAAGAACTCCGTGACCTCCCGCGCGGCAGCCCGCTCGAAAACCTCGGTGATGGGTGTGCCTAATGAGATACATAATGGTTTCTCGATCATCAGGGAGCTGACGGGCTGGTGCGCAAACAAGGCGTAGCCGTATTGCGAGCTGAGCTGCCGGCTGAGATGGCGCCGGCCACAAACACCGACGAGAGCGTGCCCTTCGGCGACGGCAACGAAGTTAATCTCGCTACGACCAAAGAGCGTCTGAACCAACTCGATCGGCGTCCGCGCCTGGACGGATTTGGTGTGGTCGATCAGCGAGCGAAGATCAATCTGCTCCCCGTCGTCCTGAGAGGAACTCGTACTCATGAGCTAAAGTGTCGGCGATTCGGATACGGCGCGCAATCGACGTTCGGCCTGTCACCATTTCGTTACATTCCCCCACGCAATCGCAGCTTTGTTTCTCTCCACGAGTCTTCACCGCGGCAGGGTTCGCCGAGAGATAGTCTCTCGAGACCGACATCCCTGCCGCGGCTGTTTTTCGGATCAACCTTGCCGCGTGCTACGGCTCGTTTCGCAGCGGATGCGCGAGCTTGATCACGATGAACTCAGAATCATCCGGCTGGCCGGTCCCGACATGTCGGCCGATACTGAACGGGAAGTTATTGTCGTTGATTACACCAATGTGCTCGCGGTCCAGCACGACGACATCTTCGATCGTGGTGAACGGCATCGCGAAAGGATTGCCGAGACCGACATCGCCAGGCAGCACGGGAAGAGAAATGCCGTTCGGATCGCGGAGCTTCATCAAATCGACCGCCAGGGTTTTCTCCACGGCCGCGCCCGGAGCGCCGAATTTGATCTCGTAGATCGCTTTGAAACCGGAGAGATCGCCCTGCGAGCCGTCGCGTTCAATCACCAGCCCTTGGTCGTGGTTAAACATGACGAAGTCGCCGATGTTGGTGCCTCGCGGATCGAGCCGGTATTTGTAGCGAGTCCCCGTATAGCTGCGCGTGGTGAGATCGAACGGATGGATCAGCAACGTGGCCGCCTCGCCTCCCACGAGCGGCTTCTCAAGCAACGGCAGAAGCAGATTCTTTTTTTCGTCCAACGCCATGCCTTCAAAACCACCACTGGTTTGGGAGCGGAACGGATTATTCAGAGCGGTCGAACGATACGGCCACTGTAGACCGACCAGCCACGGAGTGTTTTCGCCATTCTGTGGCTGGAGATTGGTGCCATCATCGGATCCAGCCAGAGTCGGATCCGCGAATTTCGGAAAGTCACCAAAGAGGCAAACGGTGCGAACCTGGGGATACTGTTCGTGCACCAGAAGAAGGCTGCGGAAATCAAAGCTCTGCACGTCGGCGCGGTCCTGCATTCCGTTCGACACGATAACGGGAAGCATTGCCTCGATGAATTTCTGAGGCTCGAAGGTTCGACTCGCGAAGACGTTGCCTTTCGAATCCGTGTCAGTGCGTGGATTCAGCTTCGTCTCGATGTTGAAACGAACTCGCGCCGCGTTTTTCGCGCGCCGGACCGCGTCGGGATGGTTTGAGCCAGCACCTGTCGCGTAGTATTCCTGATAGAATCGCACGAAAGCGAAAAGTTCTTCGAGCTTCGGATGACGATAGATCGTCGCTGCGGTCGGTGAGGATGTGGTCAGGCCGAAGAAAGCCAGCGCCACGGGTGATAGTGCCGGATCATTGTGCTGCTGCGGTCCGCGAAATACTTTGTCGGCGATAAACATACTTTGGATCTGCGCTGCCGTGAGATCCTTGATCAGGATCTCGTCTGTTTCGCCGTAGGGTTGTCCATCAGCCCGACGATTTTTTTGCGCCGCAATATACGGATCATGGCTCAAGATCGCCACGCCGTCTTTCGTTACGCCACAGTCGGTTTCCAGCCTGGTCATCAAATTATCGAGTCCGGCTTCCATGGAAGGCAGCGTGTTTTCCGGCCGAAGATCGCGTCCGCCGCGGTGCGCTTGAGCATCGAATTTCGTCGCATCAATTAAGCCGTCAGACGTGAGCAGATCGCCAGGCACGCCATCGTGATTCGCATCAAACGCCTGCACCGCCGCGAGCAGCAGGTCCGGCCGATCGGAAATAATTCCGTCAACCTTCAGTCCAAGCAATGCCGCCATGCTCGGAGAACCGTCGACCGTCCAAACGACCACCGGATATCCCGCGGTATGCAACGACCCCACGTTGAAGATCTCGCTCGACGCTGGTTTGAGTCCGGAGCCCGCGGGCGGCGCGATGCGATTATCGATACCGGTGGCAGGATTGCCGTCATCGATCATCACAAACCAAGGCGAACACACCGGCGTCTTCGTGCTGCCCTGCAAGCGAGCGTGATGTCGCATGGCATTCATCACTCGAACGGCGCTCGCTTCTTCGCTGAAAGGGTTTTGGGGAGAACGCACTTCCTTGCCGGAATTATCCAGGTCGGGCAGCGGAATCGGCGCCTCGAGCACTTTACCCGTGGCTGATGTGTGCAATAGAAACGGGCCGAACTCATCACCAAACCACAACGTGCCATCCGGCGCTTTCTGCATGGACTCAATATCGAAATCGGCGCCCGTAAGAAATCGGTCCTCAGTGAGCGATTCAGTGAGGGCAAACGGAATCTTTTTGTCGGGATCGCTGAGTTCCAGAAAGCCAAGCACGTCGATTTTCCCCGAACCGCCCTCTTTCCGTTCGAAGTTTGGTTTTATGCGATAAACGCGGAGATAAAAGTCCGCAGAGTTTTCCAGCGCGCCGTATCCGTTATCACACATGGCGAGAAATTCGCCGTGGCCGATGTCGAGCACGGCGGAGAAACCCTGCACCGGCTGTTTGTCGACGAACGGCACGCTCTGGCCGTTGATCGGAGTAGTACCGAGCTGGCGACCGGAGGTGAAGCCAGGCGCGAAGGTAGCGGCGGGCAATACGGCCCGGCCCACCAGTTGATTACTCAAGGTGAGGTCGTCGTGTTTTTCTTCGCCGTGACTTGCACAGGCGGGCAGCACGGCAGCGAGAGTGAGAATCAAGGCGGCAGACCGGGAGCCAGAAAGACTCGGCGTGGATGAGCCCTTTTTTCCACGGAAAGAAAACAGAGCGTGGGGCACGAAGCAGCGGGTCAATTTCATAAGAAGACAGAGGTTTCGCACGGCGGCGGATTGCAGCCGTTGTCGTGCACACGAGACCACGCGCTTGTGCCGGAATGGCCACGGGCACGTGACATGTATGCGACGTCGCAGGGAGTGCTTCGTCCGGATCCTCGAAACTATTTCTTTGGATACACGGCACGCTCGCCGCGCGGTCCGATCAACGTCCGGCCGCGCAAGCCACCATCGCCAATATTGACGGTGTCGCCGGGTGCAACGGGCTCTCGCAGAAATTAAAAAGTCGCCGGTCTAAGCCGCGCGAGCGGTGCTCGTTCGCGTCCCAGCTTTGCCGGTCAGCAATGCATGCCGGAGCTGATGCTCGTCGCATGGAATGGGCCGGCCGTCGATCTCGACGCGCTTAGCACCATAATACTGGACGTGACACGGAAGCCAGGCGCCCAAAATCTCAGCTTCACTCTCCCCTTCCGGTATCTTCGACTCGATGTCGATCAAGCATAATGGCTCGGGTCCTCGTCGCCCTCGCCGCTTCGCCCGCACTGTCATTCCGACGGGAGCTGTGCGGTTCAAAACGTAAACCAATGCAGGGTGACAAGTCAGAATTCGGATTGTCATTCGCGGTCGAACAACTGGAACGGAGTTCACGTAACTGCGAGTCGGATTCTGTATCGGCACCTACTTGTTACATCTCTTCGTGAAGCTGGAATTGCATGGTCCGATACTGGGAAATGTAACATTTGCGCGTTTGCTCCACGATCGCGCAAAGTCGCAACTTGATTGTCACGCCTCGCCAATCCATCGGTACCCGCCGAATTATTTAAATTTCTCAACATGACTCCCCGCCGAAAACCGAGCGCACTGATTGACGACGATGCTGCTGGTCGCGTCCTCGCCCACCAGATTTCCGCTGCGCTCAAACACCGTGACGCCCTGCGGCAGGAAGCGAGCACCGCGAAAGCAGAACTCAAAATCGCGCGGAAAAAATACAAACAGGCTAAGAGAGCGGCGAAAGACGCTCGCAAGGTAGTCAAGAAGCTCAAGCGCGAGCTGGAGAGCGTGACGTTCGCCGCAGCAGACGATAAACAAAAGAGGGCCGGCACAAAGAAACCTAAACAAGCGATTCAAGGAGCGAAGAAGAAGCTCACGTCCTCGAAACTCACGACGGAAGACGCAGCCTCAGGCATTGGTCCGCAATCCACTCCGGCCGAATTGCCGGTGCCGGCGACCATTCCCCATGCGACACTTGGGTCAGTCGCTGACGCTGCCGGTTAGACAGCGGTCGCTCAAATCTTGATTTTTCCAGTCGCCGGTTAGGGCGGCGGTCTCATCCCAGATGAGCACCGCCTTGCAGGCCGCGTAAGCCGGCCGCATCGGAAGCACCCAGTGCTCTTCACGATCTCGCGCTTCGTAACACAACCGTCACACAGTTGTTTCCTTGAGGCGCTACACTGCTGGCCTTCAACGCCGAATGAAGGTTGTGCACGTTGTCGCTCAATCACCTCGAGAAGATCTGCAAACTGCGAACCACGAGACCGGCGGGGTAATGTCCTGGAGGCTCGATCAACTTTACGATCCCGGCCTGCTGGCAACCTTGGTCGCGCATCGCACCTTTCTGTCCGCCGAAGCAACGATCGAGGAAGGCCTGGCGTTCCTGCGCAAACAGCGGGTGAACGTTGCCGCGGTGTTGGAAAACCAACGCCTGCTCGGCATCCTCGACCTTAAGCACGTCGACGAGCTCCTCGCCAGTCGTTATGGTTTCGCGCTCTACGCGAGGAAGTCAGTTCGTGAGGCGATGCAACAGCCGCGACTACACGTGGTGCAGGGCGCTCCCCTCGCCGACGTCCTTTGCACGGTCATCGCGCGCGAACGTGAAACCTTTCACGACGACCTGCTTCTCATCGACGACCAGGAGAATTTTGTTGGCTTCATCGACGTACATACGCTCGTGCAACTGCAACACCAGCTGTTGCGCCACAAAATGGACGAACTCGCGGCGGCCCGCGACCGCGCAGAGGCCGCGACCCGGGCGAAATCCGAATTCCTCGCGAATATGAGTCACGAAATTCGCACGCCGATGAACGGAGTTATCGGCATGGCCAATTTGCTGCTCGCCACACCACTGACGGGAGACCAGCGCGACCTCGCTCAGACGCTCTGCCAGAGTGGCGAATCGTTGCTGACCATCATCAATGATATTCTAAATTTTTCGAAAGTTGAGGGCGGCCATCTCATTCTCGAAACGACTGATTTCAATTTAGCTGAACAGCTGCAAATCGCGCTCGACTTGCACGCCGACGTTGCGAGCAGCAAAGGCCTCGAACTCGTAATGGACATTGCCACGGATGTTCCTGCTCGAGTGAGAGGAGATCCCGTTCGCCTTCGGCAAGTCGTACTCAATTTACTCGGCAACGCCGTGAAATTCACTGCGCAAGGCGAAGTCGCGATCAGCGTCAGCCTCGACGGCCAAACCAATTTGAATCCCGTCCTGCGTTTTGAAGTCAAGGACACCGGAATAGGGATCGAACAGGCCGTGCAAGCTCGATTGTTTCAGCCGTTCGTCCAAGCGGACACCTCGACGACTCGCCGATTTGGCGGCACGGGATTGGGCCTCGCCATCAGCAAACGCCTTGTGGAATTGATGGGCGGCGCGATCGCGGTCACGAGCAGCCCCGGCGTCGGCTCCTCGTTTTGGTTTACCGTGCAGCTGGAACTTCCCGCCGAGCCAGCTCCCGCACCTGTATCCACGCCTCCCTTTCCAGATCAACATCGAGCACTGATCGTTGATGACAACGTGACGAATCGGAAGCTGCTCTCCCATCTCAGTCGAAACTGGTTCTTACGGCACGAAACAGCCGGGAACGCCGAAGCAGCGATGGACCATCTCCGCCGCGCACGGGACGACGGACGGCCTTTCGATCTCGTGATCCTTGATTATCAGATGCCCGGGACTGACGGCCTTGGCGTCGCCCGTGAGATTCGGAAGGACACAAGCCTGTTGCAGCCTGCCGTCGTTTTATTGACCTCGCGCGGTGAGCGCCTGTCCGCCGCGCAAATCGAAGCTCACGGCCTGGCTGCGTGCGAACTGAAGCCCGTACAACCAGAGAAACTACGCGCGACGATCACCCGCGTTTTGAAAACGGCATCCGCTCTTCAGAACGATTCGGAACCTGCGCAGCAGGCCGACAGCGTGTTTGATTCGAAGAGCCGCATCCTGATTGCGGAGGATAATCTGGTGAACCAAAAAGTAACCCTGCTCCAGCTGCGCAAACTGGGTTACACCGCGGACGTGGTGGCAGACGGAAAACAAGTCCTCGAAGCTCTGCGCACACGGCACTACGACCTCATCTTGATGGATCAGCAAATGCCGGAAATGGATGGATTGGAGGCGACCCGCCGGATTCGCACGTCCTTTTCTGGCGAAAATCCCACGCTTCCGAACGATATCAAAATCATTGCGATGACGGCTAATGCGATGTCCGGCGACCGGGAAAAATGCCTGGAAGCAGGGATGAACGATTATCTGGCGAAGCCCGTGCTCATTGACGACCTCCGGAGTCTGCTGGACCGTCACCTGCGCGAACGCATTTCCGTCCACGCTGACCCCCACTTCCATCACTGAAAGCGTATCAGATCGTTGGCGACTTCGCGATCGCTGCGGCATCGGGGCACTTTGTTTTGGCCGCCCCATTTTCCACGACTTCGCATCCAACGCTCGAACGTACCCGGGGCGAGTAGGTGCACGGCTGGAAGATCGAGGCCGCCACCAACGCGCTTCGCCGCGTAATCGTCATTCAAAGATTGTAGAACGGCATCGAGTTCGAATGCGAAAGTGGGGCCGCCTGGCCAGGGAGTTTCAGACTGCTCGAGCTCGATCCACCACTCGTGCCGGCCGCGCGTGATCCCGCGTTCGGGTTCGACGAAAAGAGGTGCCACGTGGAAGTTCACGATCGTTGTCGCGTTGCGATCGCAGACCGTCGCAAGCGCATCCGTAAGCTCCTTCTCGATGACATGCTCACCAAACGCGCTGAGCTGAAGCTGGGTCCGACCGACATAAATCAATCTCGCCGGCGACGTTGAAATAAAACGCACCACATCACCGATGATATAGCGGCACAATCCACCCGGCGTCGTCATCACCAGCGCATAATCGATACCGCTCTGTACATCAGCGAGCGGCACGAGATCGCGCCCGAGCTCGGACAGCCGCGATTCATCGAATCGCGACATCGGCAAAAACTCGTAGAAAATACCCGCGTCGGCCAGCAAGCGAAGACCCTCCGACGGCGTGGCGTCTTGCGCCGCGATGAAACCTTCCGACGCCGGATACACCTCGTGGAAATTAACTTTCGCTCCAAGAGCCTCGCGAAGCGGCTGCCAGAAAGGAGCGATCGGCACGCCGCCATGCACCAGGCATTCCAAATGTGGCCACACCTCTTCCAATGTCTCGCGTCCAGTTTTCGCCCGCATCTCCTCTGCAAAAATCAAAATCCAACTCGGGATCCCCGCGAGCAATGAGATGTTGCGAGTCGCTGTCCGCGCGACGATCGCGCGCAATTTCGCCGGCCAATCCTCGAGCTGCGCAATTTCCCGCCCCGGCTCATAAAGATGCCGCTCCACCCAACGCGGCAAGTTGATCGCCGAAATGCCGCTCAGGTCTCCGCCCCACGCGCGAAATGGCCGAGCTTGCGGCAACGGCGTGAGCGCGGTCGATCCGCCAAGAAAAAGATGGCGCCCACGAAACACGCGCGCACTTCCGGTGCGGCGAGCGTACAGACACAACGAGTCGAGACCGGCGCGCCGGAAATGCGCAATCATCTCGTTTGTGATCGGAAGATATTTTGTGCGGCCCGCCGTCGTACCCGAGGATACCGCAAAATAAACACACCGCCCTGGCCAAAGCACGCCAGTCTCGCCGCGTTTCATCCGCTCAATCCATGGAATGAAGTCCTCGTAACTCCGTGGCGGGACTCGCGCCTGAAGCGTCGCGTAGTCGATTCCGGTCTCAATCCCCTCTCCTCGACCGAATGCCGTGGTCGCAAACCGACGCATGAGCCCCACCCGCGTGCTTTCCTGCGCACGCCACGCACCATCTTCCGGCCGCAGACGACGCGCCACCCGCGCCGTTTGAAGGGCTGCACCCAGCGCGACCGCGTGTTGCAACCACGAAACGGTGGGCGCGGACGGTCTGATCGAGCTGACATTCATGCGGCGAGTGCGAGAGGACGACGACGCACGTGTTGATAGAACGACTGCAGCGGTGAGAGAAATTCGAATACGTGGAAAATCAACGAGGCGTGTTGCACCGCCGGCTCGCCCGCTCGCGCTTTCACGCGCTGCATTACACCTTGGGAGAAATAGGCCTGAGGTGCCCGTTCGAATGCGAAGAGTGCCGGCGCACGTTCGTCCAGCACGGCTTCTTCGCGTTCAGCAAAGAGCACGAGTGTGGGTGCTGACGTGAGCGGCAGAAGTGTTGGCGAAAAATAATCCGTGGGTGACACCATGCTCGCGAGCGCCTGCACGCTTTCGCAGCTACCGCGCCACGTGATCCCTCGAATCGTAGCCATCACAGCCGCACGAAGGCGTTCGCTTTCGCGCGCGGTCATCAACAGGCGTAACGCAGCTTTGTTTTGCGCGCCCGCTTCGAACATCCGCAAGAAAACCATGCGCGATTTCTCCACCATCTCTTCGCTCATTCGCGTGGGATCAAGAAATGGCTTGAGAGCGCGGCCGATCAGCGTCGCAGGTTTCGCCGCTCCCGGCGCAATCAAATCGGCGACGCAGGTCACCGGACTCACGAGCACCAGGCCAGCGAGCAACGGATCTGTTCCGGCGAGTCGTGCACGACGCAACCAGTCAACTGCCACGCCGGCGCCGAAGCTCACGCCAAAGACGATCGGCGGTTGACCGGCGGCAGTGAGTTCCGCAACGAGATCGGCGAGTTGGGCGCAGACGAGTTCAAGCGAGAAGCCGGTACGCGGATAGTTGATGTAATAAAGATCGCCCGCCTTAAGCAAAAAGCGCCGCAGGAGAAAAACCTGTTCGGAAGAATCAGGCACCAACCCGCCGAGCACGATCGTCGGGACGCGCCCCACCCCGACTTCACGCAACACGCGAGCGCGGAACTCGAACGCGGAAGGGTTGCGCTTCAACACGGCGGTTTGCGCGTGCTGGACTTTTGGAAGGTGAGGCCGCACGTGAGACGGACGGAAGTGCTCCTCCGCGGTGCGAACAAACGTGTGAAGCGGGCGAAGCGGTGAACCGCTTAAGGCCGAGATAAAGGAAAGAGTCGGAGCGAAATTGGGTCCTGGCATCGCTATCGAACCCACTGACTCAAGCAACCTTCACAACCCCGATCGACAGTCGCCACCGGAATATTTCCTTGCCGACACATGGGCGTAACATCGGAAGCCCACAACGGGGTTCAAGCTCAGTATCGCGAGGTCTTTGGGCCGTCTTCGCCTATCGGAAATCAAGATTCTCCCCTGCAGAGAATGAGGTGGTCCGCTCGGGCGGCGTACGCGTCCCCGAAGAGCCCCCGGGGCGCTACTTTTTGCAGTTAAACGGCAATCGCGCGCCGACTTCCCCTTGTCGGGGAAGTGGTGGTAGGTGTTGGAGTCGAACCAACGAACGCGTGAGCGGGAGGATTTACAGTCCCCATCCTTTGGCCACTTGGATAACCTACCAAAATACGGAATGCGGAAATTCTCGACTCGTCGGATCGACAGCAAGGTTTTTTTTACATGGCCGTCGCGACGCCCGGCGCGGTCGGGTTTAGAATCCGGTTCTTGCAGGGTGCGCCGAGCTCGTCGGCCCATCGACACGATCTCGCGGCAAGGGGCCTCGCTGATTTACCCAGCCGTGCGCGGGAGCGCTGGGATCACTCCCCGCCGCTCCCGTAGCGGGCTACCAGCTATACAGCTACATTGAGCATCCATTCAGCGGTCAATCTTGCCGCCCTCGTATTCCACGACAATCACTCCGCCCATCGTGTCGTTCAGGAAACGAGAAGGATTGACGAATCGTGTGCCGTCCGTCGCGGTTTTCACCTCGTACGGATGTTTGGAGTCATCGAGAGAATAGACCGCTTTGATCGGATTCTTGAAGGCCGGCAGCGCGAAATATCCGTCCGCGCCCACGCGTTCGACATGAAAGAGCGTGAAGTAAAGCTTGCCGGGTTTCGCGGTGCAGCGCCACTCGTTGCGCGCGAGAAACTCCGGCTTTCCGTCATGAGTTTTCGATTTGGCAGAATATTCGCCGAACTCCTCGCCAAAGGGCGAGCGGCTCGCGCCATAGATTGCTTCGCCGTTTAGTTTCAGCCAGCGGCCGACCGTGCGGAGGTTGTCCTGACTCGCCTGCGGAATCACGCCTTCCGCGGTCGGTCCCACATTAAGGAGGTAATTGCCGCCTTTGCTGACCACGTCGACCAGCTTGAAAACGATTTCGCCCGGCGATTTCCAATCCGTGTCGTCGGTGCGATAACCCCACGTGTGATTGATCGTCGCCGGAACTTCCCACGCCTCATCTGAAGCCGTCGGCGGGATGACATTATCTCCGGTGGATTTATAATCGCCATCGATGCCGAGGCGCCCGTCGATGAGGCAATTGGGCTGAAGTCTGCGGATGAGATCAACGAAGCGCTGGCCACGGGCTTTTTCATGGCTCTCCCGCATGAGTTGCGGCGTATCGAACCAAATGAGACAGAGAGGACCGTAATGAGTTAATAATTCGCGGACCTGCGGCTCGGCCTTGCTGCGAAGATACTGATCAAAGTCTTTCTTTTCGTTGGGCGGAAAATCCCACGTGTTGCCGGCGCCGTTGGGCTCATGCCAGTCTTGCGACTGCGAATAATACACGCCAAACCGCAGGCCATGGCGCGCGCAGGCATCGGCGAGTTCCTTGACGATGTCGCGCTTGAACGGCGTCGCATCGACGACGTTGTAAGGACTGACCGCGGATTTAAAGAGAGCGAAACCGTCGTGGTGTTTTGAAGTGATCACCACGTATTTCATGCCTGCATCCTTGGCGAACTGAGCCCAGCCATCCGCATCGAATTTCACCGGATTAAACTGCGTCGCGAGCTGCGCGTACTCACCGACCGGAATCTTCATGCGATTCATGATCCACTCGCCGATGCCGGGCGAGCGCTCGCCTTTCCAGTAACCTGCGGGAATCGAATAGAGGCCCCAGTGAATGAAGAGGCCGAACTTGTCGTGACGAAACCACTCGAGACGTTTCTCGCGAGCGGCCGACGATTCGTCCGTCGACGTCGGCGGGGCAGCGGGCGTTTGGGCTCGGGCGGCGCCAGCAAAACCGAGACAGCAGGCAGTCAGTGCAAAAGCGGTGCGTAGTGAATTCATAAGAGGTAGATCCAAGAAAAATTGAGTTCCGAGAACTCAGGGGTTGAGAGCGAAACCAAAAATGATTTGGGGACTCGTGACTAAAGGGTAACGGTTACGTGGTTCCGTCGTAGGTCTCAACCGTTACCCGAGCTTGCAGAGGTCCATCGGCCACGTAGGCGCGAAGATTTTCCAGTGCAAATTTACCGGCGTCCTTTCGGCGCTCGGTCGTCGGTCCCGCGAGGTGAGGCGTGAGCGTAACGTTGAGCAATCCGCGAAATCCCGAATCAACCGGCAATGGCTCCACGGAAAAAACATCGAGCCCCATCATGATCTTTCCTTCCTGCGCAACGCGAAGCAGGGCGGCTTCGTCGACGACCGCGCCTCGACCCACGTTAACGAATACACCGCCGGGTCGAATCAAGCGGAGAAGTTTTTCGGTGACGATGCCGGCTGTCTCCGGAATGAGCGGTGCGAGTTCCACGATCACATCGTTGTCCGCGAACAACGCTTCGAGCGAAGCTGCGCGTTTGACGCCGTATTGTTTCTCGGCGGCTGCGTCCACGTCAGGCGCGAAGGCAGAAATTTCGCAGCCGAACGGGCGAAGTAATTTCACCAACTCCCGCGCGACCTGCCCGAAGCCGTGCAAGCCGATGCGTCGTTCAAACAATGATGCCGTTTGAGTGACCCCATTCTTCCATCCACCGTCGCGATGCATGGCGAACGTCCAAAATGTCGCGCGTCGCAAGCAAGCCAATACGTGAAAGAGCGCCCACTCGGCAACGATGCGACTGATCGAGCCCCCCCAGTTTGTCACCAGGAGACCGTCCTCGATATGACGGCGGCGAATGACGCGACGCACCGAACCGGTCAGATAACAGACGTAACGCAGCTTCGGGGGTAGTATTCCCGGAAGCGGAGGCGTGCTCCAACACGCGATCAAAATCTCGGGATTGCGCACCATCAACTCAGCGTGAAAAGCGGACACGGTGAGATTTGCCGTATCCAGATGATCAAATCGTCCGGTGAGCAAACGTACTTCCGCGACGAGTGAGTCAGGAAGAAAGTCACCGAGCTCCGGGGCGGAGACGACGGCAAGGATGGAAGCGGGGCGCGGCATTTCGGGCTAACAGCGACCAGCGACGGATAAGCCGGGGCGGCTGTCGTGTGGCGCGGGCCCAACCCATAGAATCCAGAAAGCTAAGGTAAGCATGCCGATGTTTTCATCGTTAACCGCCATTCGTGAACGGTGTCCCGGATTAGCTCGTCGTTATTCTCGCGCGACGCCCGTAAAAAGATTTTCGCGGATTTTAGTTAACGATGTAAAGCAGGGGATGCTTCAAGCAGTCAGCAAACCCGAAGATCCTCTGACACCCAATACGGACGAGAGCTATTCTCGGTCTCGTCTCACCCCCTTACCCGTAAGTGCCGCCCATTCTGCCTCCTCCGCAAAGACAACTGGGTGCATTGAACAGCTAAATTCGAACATGTCGCCCCACCCCGCTAATCTCTCCCGTCGTGAATGGCTGGAACGTTTTTCCAGCTCCGCACTCGCACTCTCACTCGGCGCCGGACTGCTGAATGCGCCAGCCAGCGCCGCGGAACCGCCCGGCAAAGCCCCGGCCGCTTCAGCACCACCGCGTGACCGCCTTTATGATATTCGCGATTTCGGTGCCGTCGGAGATGGCTCAACCCTCAGCACCGCTGCCGTGCAATCCGCCATCGACGCCTGCTCGCAAAATCAGGGAGGTACGGTGCTCGTTCCAGCAGGCGACTACGTTGTCGGAACGTTGGAGCTTAAGAGCAATGTCACGCTTCATCTCGCAGCTCACGGCCGTCTTCTGGGCAGTGGTGATCGGACTCAGTATCATGCGGGCCGCGGCATTCCGCGCAGCAATGGCAATGTCGTCCTCCTTTCCGCGGCCGACGCGGATAATGTCAGCATCGAGGGCACCGGCACGATCGATGGCAGCGGGGCGAAATTTTTCACCGGCAAGGGCGACAACACCGGGCCCGGTCAAAATTCGTCGGACGGATATTTCGATCGGCCGCATCTGCTCGTGTTTTACCGCTGTCGCAATCTCCGGATTCGCGACACGTTTCTCACCGCCAGCGCATATCATTGCGTGCGGATTCTCCATTGTGAACACGTGCATTTCGAAGGTGTCCGCATCCACAATCGCGTGAACAAAAACAACGACGGGTTCCACTTCAACGATTGCCGCTACGTCCATTTGACGAACTGCGATGTGGCCTGCCAGGACGACGCATGTGCGCTTTTCGGCAGCAATCAATTCATCACGGTTACGAATTGCACTTTCAGCACTCGGTGGTCCGTCTTTCGTTTTGGGGGCGGCCACGCGAAGAACATCGTCGTATCCAATTGCGTGATCTACGAAACGTACGGCTGCGCCATAAAAATGCGCTGCGGAGCCAACACTCGTTTCGAGAACATCACCTTTTCAAATCTGATCATGGAAGACGTCACTGGCCCGATCTCGATCGGTCTCGATTCGACGTCTCGCAAATCTCGCAACGCCACTGATCCCGTCACGCCCGGGATCATTCGTAACATCGTTTTCAACGGAATCCGAGCGACCGTTGTGGGCACTGGGAGGCAACACTCCGACCTCCCGTTCCTTTCGGGCTTTCGGCCTGGGGAAACTCGCACATGCATCACTTTAAATGGAGTGAATGATGAGATGCTGGAAAACATCAGCTTCAATGATGTGCATGTGATCTACGAAGGGGGCGGCACTCAGGCTGAGGCCGAGGTGCGTCAGGTTCCGATGATCGCGGGCGAATACTTCGAGATCGGCACTCCACCCGCGTACGGACTCTACGCGCGCAATGTTCGCGGACTCACGTTGCACAACGTGCGCTTCGAGGTAAAAACGTCTGACCTCCGGCCCGCGGTGATTTTCGACCACGTCAATGATGCGGCACTCAATGGCCTCAGCGCACACGGCAATGCGCAAGGCGAGTCACTCCTTCGTTTCATCAACACCCAGGACGTACTGCTCAGCGCCTCCCGCGCGCTTTCTGCAGCGGCAGTTTTTCTTCGGGTTGAGGGAGCAGATAGCGCGGGCATCACTCTCGACGGCGGAGATCTCTCGAAAGCGGTTTTGCCGCTCGAACTCAGCTCGAATGCAACTTCGTCGTCGGTGAAACTTCGCGTGTGACGGTGTTATCTCTTTACGGCGGAATTCAACGCCTACGAAAAAATACCCATGAAAATCCCCTGCCCTCTTTCGATTTTGCAAAACGTGGGTGGCGCGCACGCCGCG
>CBRAFL010000020.1:0-27717 GCA_967755055.1 uncultured bacterium | reverse complement strand
TCGCCTACAACCCGGCCAGCGCGGATCTCAATAATTTTTTTTATGAGAAGGATGCAAGTGGACGCATCGTCAAAGACGCCGCCGGCATTCCTGTCGTCAACCCGGCCGACCCACGCCGAGGCAAGGATCCGCGCTACCTCGCCTTGACCGGACAGCTCGCCGATCTGCAGGGCGTGCTCTGGAACGGTCCGATGGATTACAATCACATCAGCTCGTTCGGTTCGTGGTGGTCGTCTGAATACATCCGGAATAGTTACAACGGCGTCACCTTCGAAACCAAACTGCCGTGGGGCTTCGCCGCGCAACTCACCGCGATCTACAACGAGACGATCGATGAACGCGCCACGGTGAGTAAGAATCTGCTCCCAGCCGCCGGCTACACTGGCTCCCTGGCCAACCCGCTTGCGGAAACTGCCGTCCGGTTCAGCCCCGGCCTGAACTACCAGACGGATCGCACCCGCGGCGTTCGTTTCAATCTGCTGCACCGGCTGGATTTCGAACGGGGTCATCTGAAAGGAACTTCTCAAACGGCGTTCGGCTTCGAGTGGGATCATCAGGGACCGGCCTTCGGCAGCGCTGGCATCGATATGATGTACTATCAGGCCGACGCCAATTGGAACGTGGTCACGAGTCCCGCGATCACGACCGACTACGGCCGAATTCCTCTGAGCAATCTTTATTTCGGGGTGAAGAGCGGCGTGCCGGACAAGCCCTTCTTTCGTCCCGCCACCGGCCGGGTCACGGTCGCCGGTGTGAATTATGTGCTCGAACCGCGCATCAAGCAGGACGCTTCACTGATCAGCGCGACCAATCCTGGCGGGCTGGTGCCCAACAATCCCACTGCGTCCAATCCAAACGGATACTCAGGCAACTGGAACCGTGGCGGCGACACCCATTCGCACCTGCTGAGCCTGGCGAACTACACCGAGTGGTGGGACGGCCGGCTAACGACCCTGATCGGCGCCAGCGTCAACCGGTTCGACACCTTCAATTTCACCGCGGGTACCATCACCCGCCTCTTGCCGCGCGACTATTGGGGCACGCAATACGGCCTCAGCTACGAGGTTCGCCCATGGCTGCGCGCCTATGCCAACCTCAGCACAGCAGGCCAGAGCGCCGGCTCGACGCGCGATTTTTACGGCCGGCCACTGAGCGTGCCGAAGGTCGTCTCGCTCGCACCTGAAGTTGGACTGAAATTCAGCACACCGGACGACCGCTACTCCGCCCAGTTCGCCTACAATTTCACCACCAAGGTTGAAAACGAAGCGCGCAACGCGGGTCTCGATTTCTTCAACGCCGTCAATCCCAACGGCATCAACGGCCGCTACAATTCCGGCGATCAGTGGATCAACCTCGATCGCACCTCGAACTCCGCCGAGTTTACGCTGACCGCTTCTCCGACCAAAGACTGGCGATTTCGCCTGGTGGCGGTGAAACTTGACGGCGAGATCTCGAAGACCGTCAGCTACGCGCAGCTCTACAACGACCAGTTCCGCACCAGCGGCGGCACGGTGATTTATCCGGACGGCACTCCTGTTCTCGTTGATTCTACAACGGGCTCGCCGGTCGCCAGCGGCGGCACCCGACTCACCCTCGCGATGATCAACGACACCACCAGTCCGCTCTACGCCGCGCCTAACGTCGACTCGGGCAGCATCACTGGCACGGCGCTTGCCACTGCGCTTACCGCAAACCCGATCGCCGTGACGCATGGCGGCGCCTCGGCGACCGGCGTCACCGGTCTGCCGCTCAGCGCGATGCAGTACAATTGGACCAACGCGGGCAACGGGATCGTCACGGTGGTGGGCAAAGGCGAGAAGAACACCGGCATCGACGAGTACACTCTTAACTTTCAAAACAATTATATCTTCAGCACGGGCCGGCTGAAGGGCTTTGGCATTTTCACCGCATTGCGCACCAACTATAACAACCGCGCATTCTATACGCAGGTGTTCCCCACCTCGACCACCGGCACCGCGCTACAAGCCGAACGGGTGCTCTATCGGCTGCCTCGCTCGACGGTCGTGGATTTCAACGTCAGCTACAGCCATACGCTCTGGGGCAAGTACGTGTGGTCCACCCAACTCAACATCAACAACCTGTTCGATAATTCCGAAGTGAACGTATTGCCCAGCGCCGCGAACTCGGCAGTCCTCAATGCCCGCCTGACAAATCTGCCGCGACGGTTTTTTTGGACAAACACCTTGAGCTTCTAGTCAGCACCCTTCGCTGCGCTGCGCCACCGCCTTGCAGCTCTGGCAGCTGTAGCTACGAGTGCGTGACAGTGTGAAAACAGCTGTGCGGGGTAGGTAGCGTGCTCGCCACGCTACGTTCGTGATCCGTAGCGCGGCGAGCGCGCGACCTACAGCGATCCTCCACTCGCGGCTACACCAACCGAGCCGAAGCAGCCGCGCAGCGAACTCCGTGGCGAGTTGGCGCGAAAAGGCGATCGCTCGAAAATTATTGAGCGGAGAGACATAGCCGGTTTGCCGCGAAGAACCGTCTCAACTGGGAACCATGAGAACCCCAAACTTATTCGGACGGCTGACCTATACCTTATTGCTATTTTCCTGCGCTCACGCCCTTAGGGCCGCAGAGCCAGCGAAATCGACCGAAACGCCTCCCGCGGCCAAAGACGACAGCGAGCTCGTCGAGCTCAGTCCTTTCGAGGTCCGGGTCGACAAGGACCGCGGCTACGGCGCGCTGCAGTCGAACTCCCTGACCAACTTCAGTATGGACCTGCAAAAAATGCCCGCGACGGCGCAGGTATTCACCCGAGCGTTCCTCGACGACACGGCTTCGACTTCGGTCGAAGACATGCTCAGCACCTACTCTGGCACGGTGGGCGCCAATCCCAACAACGCCGCCGCGGCGCTCGACATGTCGGGCGACCGTGATGGTGGCCAGGGGCTCGGCATCCGCGGCCTTCAGGCCAGCGGCATCAAGCGCAACAATTTCATCGGCATACCGAACAGCGCCCGCACCGCCACCGGCACCACCGACAGCTTCGACCTCGAACGCGTCGAACTTATCGAGGGACCGCAATCGCTGCTCTTCGGCGCGGTCGGCGGCGGCGGCGTAATCAACGCTGTCACCAAGCGCGCCACCTTCGGCACGAAATTTGGCACCGTCGGTTACGTGATCGACAACAACAGCGACAAACGCGCCACCTTCGATCTCAACGCCGGTGCCCAGAAACTCGCAGTCCGCGTCGCCGGCGTCTACCAGAAGGGCGCCACCGAGCGTTTCAATCTCAGCAATCAGCACGATTTCAACGGCCTCTACGCTCAACTCGCCTATCAAATCACGCCGAAAATCACGGTTCGCGTTGACGGCGAGCGCAACCACAACCTCGCCGTTTTTAATAACGACCCCAACTTCGACACGTTTCTCCCCGTCGGCGACGCGCGCCGCGGCCAGAACTCCCGCTACCTCGCGCTCACCGGACAGCTCGCCAGCGTGACCAACGTCCTCAACGAGCGCCTCGACTACAATAATTTCAGCTCCCTCTTCGGCTGGTGGCAGAGCGAACTGATCGACAACAATTTTCTCAGCAGCACCGTCGAGATGGACATCGGCGCGGGCTTCTCGGCCAAGGTCATCGGCGTCTACAGCGAGACGAGCGACAAACGCTCGAACGCTGTCAACACCAAGACCCTCCTCCTCCCCGGTGTCGGCGGGAACCCCTTCACCGAAACTGCCATCTCGATGACCAACGCCGGCTACAACGAGCAGCAGGACCGCCATACGGGCGTCCAGGTCACGCTGCTGCACCAGCGCGATTTCAAGTTCTGGCGCATCGAAGGCCGCTCCCAAACCGCCGCCGGCGTCGAATTCAGCAAGCAGGGCCCAACCTTCGGCAGCAGCGGGTTCGATACGAAGTATTATCAGGCCGACGCCAATTGGAACGTGGTCACCAGTGCCGCCATCACGACGGACTACGGCCGCATTCCCATGCCCGCCCAATACTGGAACATCCAGAGTGGCATCAAGACCGAGCCGCTTTTCTATCCGTATGCGGATCGGGTCACGGTCAACGGCGTCAACTATGTCGCCCAACACCGCATCCTTTACGACAAGTCCAAGGTCTCGGCCACCAACCCCTACGGCATCATCCCCAACGCCCCGACTGCCGCCAATCCAAACGCGTTCGCCGGCAATTGGAACCGGGGTTCCGACACGAACAACCGGTTGATCTACCTGGCTAACGTGACCGACTGGTTCGGCGGCAAGCTCACCACGCTTGCCGGTGCGAGCATGAACACCTTCGACTCCGTCAACTTCGGCCCTACCTCCACTGGCGTTCAGTTTACCGTGGTACCCAAAAAAGATTATTGGGGTTACAACTTCGGCGGCAACGTCGAGGTGCCGTACGTCAAAGGACTCCGATTCTACGCGACCGTCAGCACCGCCGGCCTTTCCGCCGGCACGACCGTGGACTTTTACGGTAAGCCCTTGAAAGTTCCCGAAGCTCAGGCTCCGCAGCCCGAAATCGGCTTCAAGTGGGTCTCGCCGGAAGCGCGCTTCATCGCCCAGCTCTCTTACGATCCCACCACGCAGGTAAATAACGAGGTGTTGAACGCGGGCACCGACGCCTTCAACGCAGTGAACCCGAACGGCATCAACGGCCGCTACAACAGCGCCAACCAATGGGTGAATCTGGACCGCAAAGCCAGTGCGGCCGAGCTCGCGCTCACCGCCACCCCCACCAAGAACTGGAGCATGCGCGCCTCCGCCGTCAGGCTGGATGGCGAGATCACCAGCACGGTGCAGTACAAGACGCTCTATAACGATCAATTCAATCTCAACAGCTCCGGCACCGTGACCTATACGGACGGCACGCCCGTGTTGGTCAATCCGACCAACGCGACCAACGGGCCCAAGACGACGCCGTTGACCCTGGCGATGATCAACGATTCGACAAGTGCGTTTTACGCCAATCCCGACCCGAACTCCGGCTCGATCCGCACTCCCGCCCTCATCACCGCCCTCACCACGATTGACCTCGCGCACGGTATCGCCGCCACCGGTGTCACCGGCTTGCCGCTTTCCGCCATCCAGTACAATTACACCAGCCCGAGCGGTGGCTTGATCACGGTGGTCAAATCCGGCGACAAGAACACCGGCATCAATGAATACTCCTTCAACTTCCAGAATAAGTATTCGTTCGACCACGGTGTGCTCAAAGGCCTGTCCGTGTTCTTCGACGTGAACGCCAAGTTGAAGGACCGCTCTTACTACACGATTACTTTCCCGACCGGTTCGACGAACACCCTCCAAGGTACCCGCTCGCTGGTCTCGAAGCCCGACAACACCATTTACGGTTTAGGCATCAGCTACAAACACGAGCTCCCCGGCTCGCTGCGCCGCTTCACCTGGTCCACGCAGCTGAACGTCAAGAACCTCTTCGACAAGTCTGACGTCCTCGTCATTCCGCTCAACACCAACTCGTCTCAACTGCGCGCGGTGCTGTCGGCGCAACCACGGCAGATCATCTGGTCGAACTCGATCGGCTTCTAAGCGAGTCCCATCACGCCGGTCCCGACCGGCGAAAAAAATTCCAGGGCGCGACGACACGTCGCGCCCTTTTTATTTTCCGCCCTCCTCCCGTAGTCGCCACCTAAGAAAATCGTGCTTCGATCGTTGAATCCGAAACGCGATGAAAACTCCCCGCCACTGGCGTTGCCTTGCACCAATCGTCTTCGCATCGCTCTCCGCCGCTCTCCTTCGCGCGAGCGAACCCGGCCCTGCCGCCTCGGCGACGAACGCACTCGGCGCCGATCTCTTTCATCAACTCGCCGCCGAGCGCCCCGGACAAAACCTGCTGTTCTCGCCTTTCTCGATCCAGAGCGCCCTCGCGCTGGCTTACAGCGGCGCCGCCGGAGAGACAAAAGTCGAGATGACCCGTGCGCTCCATTTCCCGCCCGACGACACCGCGTTGCCCACCTCCTTCGGAGCCCTTCGCGCCGCGCTCAAGGAAACCGCAGATAAATCCGTCAAGCGCGCCGCAGACATCGCGCAGCACCAACGTGGCAGCTTGGAAGTCATCGAGTGGCACCTCGCCAACCGGCTGTTCGGGCAACCCGGCTATCCGTTTCGCGATTCGTTCCTCACCCTGCTGCGCGACGGGTATCAGGCGCCCCTGGAGGAACTCGACTTTCGCGCGCACGCCGAATCGGCGCGAACGAAAATCAACTCCTGGGTCGAGGAGCAGACCAAAACAAAAATCCGCGACTTGATTCCTGCCGATGGCGTGAACGCCGCCACTCGCCTCGTGCTGGTCAATGCGCTCTACTTAAAAGCGCCCTGGCAAAACGATTTCTTTGTTAGCGGCACCAAGCCGCGACCTTTCGCCGTGCCGGACCACGGGTCCGTCGACGTGGCGACGATGTTGCAGGCGAAATATCTCGGTTACGAAAAACGCGACGGCTTCATTGCCCTGACGTTGCCCTACCTCGGCGGCGACTTGCAGTTTCTAATCCTCCTGCCTGACGAGCCAGACGGCGCCGATGCGCTCGGTCGCAAACTCACCGCTGCGCTCCTCGCCGATTGTGCGAAAATTCACGCTGAGGAAATCGTGCTCTACCTGCCTAAATTCCGGCTCAAAGGCCAGACGCTCCCGCTCGCTAAAATGCTGCAGACGCTCGGTATGAAAAGCGCCTTCGATCAACCCACCGGTAGCGCCAATTTCGACCGCATCGCGCCGCGGCGCCCCAATGACTATCTCGCGTTGTCCGGTGTTTTTCACCAGGCGTTTCTCGCGCTCGACGAGCACGGTACCGAAGCCAGCGCCGCCACGGCTGTGACCATGATAACACTCGGGGCTGCCATTCAGCGCCGGCCGCCACCCGAGATTCACGTCGATCATCCCTTTCTCTTCGCGATCCAGCACCGCGAGAGTGGAGCGTGTCTCTTCCTCGGTCGGGTTTCCGATCCGCGTTGATGCGACTTATCGCGAGGACGCGGAATCGCGCTTCGAAAACCGCCGTGGAGGCGCCGCAGCTCCAGCAAAATTATCGCGCTGCCACGTTGCTTCGTCACGCCCGTGCACTCTCGCCCGTCAAACCGGCTCCTTCTAAAAACACCGGAGTTTCCCACCGGTACCCATCCGGGAAATCTCCTGAGAATTTTCCGCCCGGAATGGAGCGTGTGCTATTTCGCAGGTAAAAAACGTGTGCGCTGATGCACGCGGATCACGTGAGTGAGTAAACACTCACAAAGTTATCTCGTGGCATGCTTGGTGCTGAAAAACCGCTCCATGCCTCGCGGAATTCAAACGTGCGCACGAAGCCGGGCGGTTGCCCCGGTCGACGCCGTCAAAAGGCCGCGTAATCGCTTTTCTCTTTCGCACCATGAAACAACGCCGTCACCCCCTCGTGTCCGCCTCTCGCTGGCTGCTACCCACTGCCGCACTCGGTTTCGCCCTCACAGCGAGCGCCGTCTACGTCGATCCGCCGCCGTCGAAGTTTGAGTTCAACGCGGAGACGAAGACCCGCCAGTTGCTCGTCGCGGTGGCGCTTGGCCACGAGAAAGCCGACCTGATCATCCGCAACGTTCAGGTTCTCGACGTGCAAACGCTCACGTGGATGAAAGATCAGGACATCGTCATCCGTGACCAGCGCATCGCATGGGTCGGGCCGACCGGCGAGTGGAAGGGCGAGGCGACTGCGACGCACGATGGCGCGGGCCTGCACGCGGTACCCGGCTTTGGCGAGTCGCACAAACATATCGAGAGTTCGCTGATCTCGCCCGAGTGGGAGGCCGAGATGGTGCTGCCGCTTGGCAACACCTGGACGATCGAAGCGTCGCACGAGTTCTCCAACGTCGACGGCGAGCACAACGTCGAGCTTTGGCTCGAACCGCGAAAGCACGGCAGCCCGTTAAAAATTTTCCCATCGCTCGGCTCGGCGACGCCACCGACGCCGTATGAGCGCGGCGGTGGTTACTACGGCTACAAAGAGATCTTCGAAAACATTCGAGATCATCGCTGGGTTGTCGGACTCGATGAAGTGATGGACTGGCCCTCCGTTTCGGATCCCAAGAATCCAGGTTATCAGCGCATTTGGGAAAACATCCAGGCGACGCACGACGCTCGCGGGGTCGTGGAAGGTCATGGCGCAGGAATGACCGACGCCAGCCGGATCAGCGCGTTTGCGGCGGCGGGCATGACGAGCGACCACGAAACGCGCGACCCCGAGGAAGCCTGGAGAAAACTGCAGCGCGGCATTTTCCTCCAGCTGCGCAATCAAAACATCACGGCGTCGATCAAGCTCTTCATCGAAAAAGGGATCAAGGACTGGTCGAACATTTCCTTTGTGACCGATGACCGCGATGCCGCGCACACACTCGAAATCGGCACGCTCAACAACGACATCCGCACGGCGATCAAAGCCGGCGCCCCCGTTGAAGCCGCTTACGCGATGGTCAGTTATTATCCGGCCAAACATCACCGCATCAGTGAGTGGGTCGGTTCGCTCACTCCCGGAAAATTCGCAGATGTCGTACTACTCAGCGATGTGAACGAGGTGAAGATCGAACGCGTCTTCGCGGACGGCATTCAAGTTTCAGACGGAAAAAAATATCTGCTCAAAGCACCGAAGATCGACTGGCCCACCTGGGCAACGCAGACGATCAACCTCGGCCGCACAATCGTCGCGAAAGATTTCGAGATTCGCGCGCCCACGGGCAAGACGCAGGTGACCGCCGCGATCGAGGAGCCGTTCGTGGTTACGCCGGCACTGAAAACGGCGGTGCTGCCGGTCGTGAACGGGATCGTCCAGCGCGATCCGGCGAATAACATTATTAAAGCTGCGACCGTCGATCGCTACAGCGGGAAGGCGAAAATAGGCGTGATCTTTTGGACGGGCATGGGGCCGCTCGATCCCGATTGCGCGGTCGCGACATCGCAGTCGCACGATTTGCACAACATCACCGTCATCGGCTCCAGCGACGAGGCGATGGCGGTCGCGGTGAACAAGATCGCCGGGTTGCAGGGCGGGCTTGTGCTGGTCCGCAAGAACGAGGTGGTCGCCTACGTGCGGCTTGAGATTGGCGGATTGATGGCGGCGCGCCCGTCGGCACAGGTGGCGGGCGAGCTCGAGGCGCTGTATGCCGCCGCCGATAAAATGAAGTGGCTGGGCGCGCCGGGTTTTCCGCAATGGGTGCGCTACTGCATGATCACATGCAGCCCGTTCACATGGCGGCTCGTGATTCCTTACGAAGGCAATCCGGGCGGACTGCTCAACCTCGCGACGGGCGAGATCCGGCCAATTGTCGAATAGTGTTAAAATCGCAGTCTAACCGCAAAGAGCAGCTCCAGGCTCTCAGCTCTCAACTGCCCAGCCGCCCAATCTACTTCCGCCAGGCGGCGAAGGCTTCGGGCGTGGCATATTCGCCCAGCGCTTTTTCCGTCACACCCATGCCACGCAGGACGAACCGCACCATTTCCTCGATGGCAGACTCGATCGAACCGCGGTAGCGGACCGGCGGTTTCGCCGGCAGTCGCATCATACAGGCAGCAGTGGCGACATGCTGCACGAACCAGAAAAAATTGTAGGGTTCGGTTTCCAAAGGCAGCGCATCGCCAGAGGCGCGCGCCGCAACCAGACACTTTTCGAAGCAGATGCGAGTGCCGCGAACTCCGTTCAGGAACTGGCGGGCAAATTTTCCATCTTCAGTGTAGCTGCGGTAGAAAAAATGCAGCATGTCACGACCGTCCTTTGGCTCGCGGATGATGATGCGCCGCATGAACGTGAACACGAGCTGTACGAGCGTTCCAGTGGAGGGCGGCGGAAGGTTTTCGACGTGTTCGTCGCGCGGCATGATGACGTCGCGATGCTGGTGCAGCATCTGATTGAACAGCGCCTCCTTGCTCGGAAAGTGGCGAAAGATCAGCGCCTCCGAGACACCGCAGGCGCTGGCTAATTCGCGCGTGGTGACGCCATGCAGACCGTTGCGCGCGAATAACGGAAGCGCGGCGCGGGCGATGGCTGCTTTGCGGACTTGGGCGGTGAGTCGACGGCGGGGTGGCATGGCGGGTCAGGAAGCCAATGTGCGTGCCCAAGGGTTGGCAACGGGAAAGCCAACGCACCCGTCCTGGACCAGCAACGGGAAAGCCCGATGCTTTGATAGTAAGTGACCACTTACTAGTCAGGACACTGGCACATGAATTGCTGGCCGGGGTTTCGCGATGACACACCTACACCGACTGACTGTTGCCCTCCGGCGGGGCGCAGCCGCGAGCCTTTTACTGGCCGCGATCCACGCCATGGCCGCGACACCGGATGAAAATCTGGTGCTGCTCGAAAAATTTGTGACCGAGGAGAAAAAGATCGACCCGATGGGCATCCTGCCCAACGCGCCCGCCGATTCCGTTTTCGGCATGGGCCTCAAAGCCATTGAAACGCCCCGCTCCATCAGCGTGGTGACCGCGGAGATGATCGAGCTCTTCGACATCGATGACATCAACGACCTCGTCGGTCTCACCTCCGGCACCTACACGAGTTCGTTTTTCGGCGTGCCCGGCGCACTCGATATCCGCGGCGCTCCCGGCGAGACGTTCTTCCGCGGCATGAAGCGCATCAAGAATCCCGGCAATTTTCCGACACCCATCGGAGCCTCCGACCGCATTGATGTGGTCAAGGGCCCGCCGTCGCCAATTTTTGGACCGGGCCCGATCGGCGGATATTTGAACTTCATCCCGAAGTCGGCGCGCGCCTCGACCGGAAAATATCTCAACAAATCGATTGGAAAACTTTCCGTGACCATGGGCTCCGGCGACAAGCGCGTGATGACCGGCGAGATCGGCGGTCCCGCGAAAGTCTTCGGTCAGACGGGTGGTTATTATGCCTACGTCCTCGCAGAGAATTCCGGCAGTTACTACCAGAACAGCTTTCAGGATCAGCTGATTCTTCAAACGTCGTTCGACTTCGATCTGACGGATACCATCCGCGTGCAATTCGGTGAACAGTACCAGTATTACAGCGGCACCGAGAACGCCGGTTGGAACCGGCTCACGCAGGACCTAATCGACAATCACAACTACATCACCGGCAGTCCTCCGAATGTGGATACTGACCACGATGGCCGTAACAGCCGGGACGAACTGATCGCCGCCGGCCTGCTCGGGTCGGTCTTTCGCGCCTACGGCAACACCAATCCGGCCGCTCCAAACGCGAATTTTGCGCTCGTGAACCCGGGGATCACCAAGCTCTCGCGCGAGCAGGTTCTGATTTCCGAGGAGGACAAAGTCGACTCGAAGAGTCTCGGCGCGTTCTTCGACGTCATCAAGACACTGCCCGGAGGCGCCACCCTGACCAACAAGGTGTTCCTCGACTACCTCGATCGCTATAAATACGCCGCCTACGGTTTCTCGCAGAAGCAGGAAGCGACGTCTCTCGAGGACAAGATCGTGGCTGACTTTACCGTCGAGCCCGCAGCTGGCTGGAAAATCGTCAACAGTGCCGCGGCGTCGGCCTATTACAACAAAGCCAACGGGCGGAGCGATACCGCGGCCGAGTTGTTTGACCGCCGCGACATCTCGAAACCATCGACCGCCATCGACAAGATGCACCACGCCGTTCTGAATCCGTCGCTGCAAGCCTGGACCAACGACGTCACCTCGGAATACACCGATCTAAGTCTGGGGCTTGTCACCGATATCTCCTACAAGGAGCGCACCCATCTTCTGGTCGGCGCGCGCGAAGATTACATTCCGACGATCAAGTCGAAGAACAACGGTGTGAATATACCGCTCGTGCGCCCGGCGCCGTTGCCCGGCCGCGTGCAGTTCGCTCGCGGCGAAGTTGTCAGTAACCATGGCGAGGCGGCCTCCTGGAGTCTGAGCCTGTCGCACAGCTTGTTGGTGAACGCGGGTGATTTGGATGTGCTGACGGTCTACGGCACGCGCGCTCACCAGGCGCTCCTGAGCTCCGGTCAGGCGGGAGAAGTTTCGCCCGGCCCGGTCATCTCTGGTCCGCTCAACGGCACCGAGTTGAAAGAGCTCGGCATCAAGACGAGCTTTTTCAAAGGCAAGCTCTTCGCTTCCGTGGCGGTCTACGATCAGACTCGTTCCGGCGTGTCGGACGCCAGCGTCGACCTCACCGTTACGGCGACGCGTGGTCGTGGCACTGAACTCGAAATCCGTTACGTCCCGATTCAGGAACTCAGCTTCACGGTGGCGGCGAACTGGCAGAAAACGGTCTACGATCCGGCGACCTTGCTGCAGCCCAACGGCACAATTGGCGTTAACACCGGCTTCCAATGGGGTAACCCGACGACGACGGGAGTTCCTGGATACAACGCGTACGGCGGCACGATCACGACTAGCGTTCCGGCCAATCTTGCGGCGACGCAGTTCGCCGAACGCGCGGGGTCACCCGACAAAGTCATCAGTTCGACCGTCGCCTACACGTTTAAACAAAAACTCACGTTCACGTTCGGCGGCACGTATCAGGCGAGCGTCGCGGCGGATCGTTTTCAATCGATCATCCTGCCGTCGGCTCTCGTGTTGAATACATCGCTGGGATACAACGCCGGCGACTGGCTTTTCAAAGTGAGCGTCAGCAATCTCACGGACAAATGGTATTACCGTTCGAACTTCCCCGACCTCTTCGGCGGCGCGGTCGTTCTCCCGATGCCCGGTCGTGGCTACGAATTCAGCGCGTCGTACAAATTCTGAGCGCGAGAACTCTGTTTACCGAGTAAGGTGTGAGGCCGGGCCAGCGCGCCCGGCCTCTTTGTTGTTCGGATCCTTAATCGGCGCGCACCAGAGGTGCGGCCCTACATCGTCACCGCCGATCGGCGCAGGGCTGGTCCCTGGTCCACGCCGTCCGAAAAAACATCAGGGAAACGTGAAGCCCAGCTGCCGCGAGGCGTAACCGAAAGCGACCGGTTTCACGTTTGCCACGGCAGCGCGCCAGTCGCCGGAGCCGAGCCATTTCTCGAAGACGTCGAGCGCGGCTTCATGCGCGCGCAACACGCGAGTCTTCGCCTCGGGCTCCATAAACGAGTGCTCAATGCTCGCCCGGCCGATCTGGCGGATTTCGGCCCACGTCAGATTAAAACGCGTCACGGCCTCGTAGTATTCGTCGGTCATCGTGGAGTGCCACCAGCCGCGATCGTCGGTGTTGAGGCAGACGGGAATACCCAGACGCAGGTATTCAGGAAAAGGATGCTGGTTCAGATCGGGCGTGTATTCGAGGAGCCGGTTGCTGATGAGATTGATCTCCACGAGCCACTCACGATCACGCATGAGCAACAGGGTGTCCGGATCCTTAATCAGCGTCACGCCATGGCCGATACGCGTGGCGCCGAGCAGCAGCGTGTCGCGGACATGGCTGTTGGGCCCGTCCATTTCACCAGCGTGAATCGAGATGCCGACGTTGCTGAATTTCCGGCGCATCTCGCGGAAGGTTTGGAGAAAGCGAATCGGGTTGCCCTGGTCGCGCTCCTCGATCCCGGCGAGATTGACGCCGACCCAGCGGCCGCGGTGGCGGTCGATGAAGTTGTAGATGCGCACGACCTCTTGCTCGGCGTCGGGCGCAAAGCGCAACGCGGTGATCAGAAAACGCACCTCCACACGGGTGGCGATCGCATCCGGGCGGCGGAGCGCGGCCTCGTAAATTTCAGCGGCGGCGTCCTCGTCGACGGGCTGGCCACCGGGCGTGACGAAGCCGAAAGGCGAGGCTTGGAACTCAAGGTAGTGCACGCCTTCCGCGCCGTAGAGCTTCATCGAATCGACGAGCAGTTCGGTGACGACGGCAGGATCCTGCCCCATGTCGCGCAGGCGCTGCCGGGGCGAGGCGCCGAAGAAGGTGTAGCGACCCTCGCCCGGTTTATCGATCTGGTAGAGCGAGAGCCACGCAGCCTTCTCGTCGGGCGTGAGATCGGCGAGTGGTTTCCAGTTGGCGCGGTCCGCTTCGGGCAGCGCGCGCCAGTTGGATTCGCGAATGCTCTCATAGGGAAACGAAGGCTCGCCGGCGTCTTGAGGTGTGAACGATCCATGACGGATGCGGACGTAATAATTGGCACGGCCGGCGACGCTCGGATCAGTGGAGGCGCGAAACCACTGCTCGGGGAGAAATGCGCCCCCGAGGTGGTTGTGCAGATCGCCGCCCTTCGGCAGAGCGTAGAGCACCGTGTAAAGTTCGCGCGGCGCCGCAGTCCGGCGAATCTCTTCCCAACGCGCGCCAAAGTCGGCGTGTGCGGACGGGATGGCGACAACGGCACAAGCGCAGGCGAGCGCGAGCGAACGGTTGGCGGAGAAAAACGAGATCATGATCAATCGTGCGATATCAGGTTAAGCCGGAAGAATGCGGTTGAGAGCTGAGAGTCGAGAGCTGCGAGGCCGAGCCATCAGTGGAGTAGCGCGCAGGCTTCCAGCCTGCATCTGTGCAGAAGGCAGGCAAGGATGCCAGCGCTACGACGAGCTTGTTCCTTCCATCCGATGATGAGTGAGGGTTGTGGATTACCAGACAACCTGGTGACGCGCACCATTCGTGACATTCACGAAACCGATCGGGTCGGTGTCATTGGGTGCGACGAGCACCCAGTTCCACGGGGTACAGGTGAGGAAGACGATGGTAAGATATTTCGGAAATCCGGGCGGCATCGGGCGCGCGCTAGTCGGGGAAGGCGGCATCCACTCGACGGCGTCGGCGGCGGTGAGCAGGTCCTCTATTTCGCGGGCGACTTCGGCGGCGGGCCGTTGACTGGTGATGCCGCCGATTTCGTAACGGATCCGGGCGGTCACCTTTCCGTTTTGAACGAGCACCCAGCCGCCGCCCATCGCGGCGATTTCATTCGCGGCGAGCGCCATCGCAGAATCGCTGGTGCCAAACACCCAGATGTTGTGGATGTCGTGCATATACGAGGAGGCCAGCGCGGAGTCGGGCGAAAGTGGACCGGCATGGCGCCAGAACATTTTTGAAACGCCCTTGCCATGGTAACGGTCGATCACTGCGACCTTCGAGATGTAGCGTGAAAGATCGCGCTCGACGAAGCCGTCGACAACAGGGAGTTCGGCGGTGAGGTAATCAGGCTTGAACCAGAACGGCTCGAGCAGCGCGGCGGTGGCAGTCTTGCGGTCGGGCGACGGGGCCTTGATCGCGAAATCAGCGGCGGTGAGCGCATGGCCGAGCTTGATCGTGTTGTGCGCCCAATCTGGATACTCGATTTTCGGAATGGGCAGAAGGAACTTGCCGTCCTCGCCGGCCAGCTGACCGTCAGCAATAACGCGGCCGATCTTCACGAGTTTCGGATCGTCCTTCAGCAGCACGATGTCCGCGGCGCGGCCGGGTGCGATGGAGCCGACGCGATGTTCGACGTGCCAGTGACGGGCAGGATAATAGCTGGCCATTGCATAGGCGGCTTCGACGGGTGCGCCGGCGCCGATGGCCAGGCGGACATTATAGTCCATCGTGCCGTCCTTGATTGAATCATATGCGTCGCGGTCGTCGGTGGTGATCGCGAGATTCGACCAGTCGTTGAGTCCTTCCTGCACGAGTCGCGGCACGAGCGAGGGAATGGCGCCCGGTGTCATCTGAACAGTGATGCCCTTGCGAAGTTTGTCCCAGCCCTCCTGCGCGAGACGCACGGAGTGATCGGACGAGAGACCGGCCGCAGAGAATGCGTTGATGATGTTGAAATCGGTCAGGCCGGAGGCGTGGCCCTCGACGACGCCACGCGAATCCCACGTCGCCTGGATGACCTGCCACATGCGTGAGTAGCCGGGATTGCTCGGATTGGATACAGCGGGCCAGTCCATGACTTCGTCAAGGCCGAGAACGCGAAGATCCTTGGCCATGTTGGCGCGGATCTCGGGATAGCCGTAATAACCGCCTCCGAGTTCGTAGGCCGTTGGGGGCGTCGCGGAGCTGAGCGCGACGAAGTGCTTGAAGGGCGAGCCGGCATCGCGGGCCTTGAGCCAGAACTCGACGTTGTGCTCGCCGTCGACGTTACCGAACTCGTGCGTGCCATCGACCGTCCAGGTGTTGCCCGCGGGAATCACCAGCGCAGCTTCGAACTCCGGCGTGACGTGCGTGCTCTCGATGTGCTTATGAGATTCGCCGAAACCAGGCACGGCCCACTGGCCTTCAGCGGAAAGGATTTTTTCGCATTGTCCGGGCCACTTCCCCCGCGGACCGACCCACGCGATGTGCCGGCCCTTGATGACGATATCCTGGTCGGGTTCCCATTTCAGCGTGAAGACATTGAGGACGGTGGCGCCGCGAACGATGAGATCGGCGGGCTCGCGGCCGAGGGAAACTTGCACGAGGTGCTGGCGCGCGAGCGTCTCTTCACTGAACCCAAATGGTTCGGCCGCCCGAGTGAACGTTGCGAAAGCAGCGGCCCAAATGAGGCCGCACGCGATGAGGTGGTGGATGGTTTTCATGTTGAGTATGTGAAAAAAAAGGAACGTCGGAGGCGCAGAGCGGCGTCTATGCGACGATGCGTTGGACGGCCCAAAAGAGGCCGATGACGCCGATGAGGCTGCACGCCGGTACGACAATTCGCGTGCGATACCACGGGCGTTGGCGCCACCATCCGACGGTAAGCGACGCGAGCGCAATGATGGTGAGTTGTCCGAAATCGACGCCAAAATTGAATGAGAGAAGCGCCGTGAAAAACTGATCACGGGGCAGTTGAATTTCACTCAGGCTGCTGGCGAACCCGAGGCCGTGCAGGAGCCCGAAACTGAAGACGATCACGATGCGCGCTGGCGTGAGTTTCGGGCGGACGATGTTTTCGATGGCCACGTAGGCGATCGACGCGGCAATGAGTGGCTCGACCACACGCGCGGGCAGCGAAAAAATTCCGTAGGCGGAAAGACCGAGCGTCGTGGTGTGCGCGATCGTGAACACAGTGGTCTGCCAAACCAGCGGACGCCAGTGCAGGCCGAGGAAGAAAAGGCCGAGCACGAAGAGGATGTGGTCGGCGCCGCGGGGCAGGATGTGCAGAAACCCAAGCGTGAGAAATTGACCAGCGGTCTCGATACGTTGCGCCAGTCCAAGCGCGAACGGCGATACTCCCGATGCCGGTGACGCGGCCTCAGGGGCTGCGGCTCGGCGGACCGGCGCAACGGGATTGGCCAGGGGCGCGGACGAAGCGGGTGAAGGGGCCGCGACGTTGGCGGAAGCGGAGAGCGGATACGCGCGGCTCGACGTGCCGGGCAACTCGAGCCACCGGGTCATCGATACATGTTCCCCGGGCACGAGAATTGTCAGCGCGACAGGAAATTCGATCCGGGCCACCGATTGGCTGACGAGTTGAAATTTTCCTCCACCGGGCGGGAGTTGCCCCGTGAGATTGATGGTCGTCATCGTCGCGACGGTAATGTCGCCGATTTTCTCCGGGGGGGCGTCGGGCAGTTTCCAGTGATCGAGCGTCAAATGCAGGGCGGTATCGTCGACTTGAAAACGCAGGAAGTCCGTCAGGCTGGCTGCAACTTGTTGCATCCTACGCGCCTGCTCAGCGGGTGCGGCGCGGATCAAGTCGGCGTAAGCCTCGGCGGTACCGAGCAATAGTCCGAGATCAGCATGAATTTCTGCGGACACCTGGCCACCGCCGTTAAATGAAACCGTCACGCGAGTCATGTTCAGCAGATGACCGCGCACGGGCAGCGCCGTGAACAGCACCAGAAAACCTAAACCGAGACGCGATGCGAGAAGGCGAAACACATCCGCGGACAAGCAAGTCGGGTGCCACACGACCGACAAGTAAGTGAACACTCATTTAGGTTGCCACCTGTGCCGACAAAGCGGCAGGCGCAGAACGGCCGCGGCGAACAGGCCCTGCGCGACTTCACTTCACAACGGTAACCCGCGCTAAAAACCGCTCCAACGCGTACGTCGTCAGTTGTCCGCCGGGGCCGGAGAGATTGAATTCAAACGCGTGCGTCGCCCACGGCAGCGAGACGAATACGCAGGGCACGCCTGCACGCTCCAACACCGCTTCCAATCTCACGCTGTGTCGGTGCCACACGAGCGTATCGTTTTCGCCGTGGATCAAAAGTGTCGGCGGCGCTGCAGGCGTCACATACTGCAACGCGCTCGCGCTGTCGAAGGCCGCTCGCGCCGTTTCGGGCGGTCCGCCCAAAAATCGCCGAATCAATCCCGGCGATTTCAAGATGTCGTCGTCGCGTCCATACTTGTACGCGAAATTTAGATCCGACGGTGCATAGATTCCCACGACCCCGCGGATCGCCGGATCATGAGCTGAATAAGCCACCACTTCCGCGATTTGTCCGCCCGCTGAGCGGCCGAGCAACACAAGTCGCGTCGGATCGATTCCGAGTTCTTTCGCGTGTGACTTCAAAAATGCGATCGCCTCCAGCGCGTCGTCTCGCTGGGCGGGCCAAACAAATTTTGGCGCGAGTCGGTACGAAATCGCCGCGACCGCATAACCCTTTCGTGCCAGCCAATGATTCAATCCCGACAATTGTTTCCGGCTGCCGCTATCCCAGCCGCCACCGTGAACCACGACGACGCACGGCGCGACCGCACGCCCGACCGCACCATGGAAATCCATTTCGAGATCGGCGGAAAATTTCAGCGTGCGGATCGGCACGTCTGAGAGGTCCAGCCGAAAAAATCCCGCGATTGAAAACGGTGGCTGAGCACTCACCGGCGTACCGATCCGATCAAGCTCCGATGCCACACCCTCTCCCACGCGTCGCGCTTCAAACGTGGGCTTCAACAATAGGAGCGTTGCGCCCAAACTAAGCACCACGGTCAACGGACCAAGCACGCCGGCAGAGCGTCGTGTCCCCCACGCTGCGATGGCCGTGGCGAATGCGACGACCGCGAGCCAATGGCCAAACTCGCCCGCGAGCAACGCGAGTTGCCACAGGTTCCAATCCGGCGAGCGAAACACCGTGAGTAAACTGAGCGCAAATAATACGAGCGTGAGGGAAAGCAAAGACCAGCGAAGCATGTGAGAAAACTACGGGTGAAATGGCCGCAAGGACGCATACGGCCATGTAGGTTGCGCGCTCGCCGCGCAACGTTTGAGGTTCTTGAAAACGTGGCGCGGCGAGCGCGCTACCTACACCAAACCCTATCCCGCATTTCTCTTTTGCGCCCTCTGCGAATTTTTGCAGCCATCATCTTTCTCATGCGCCGTCTCGATCAACTCCTCGCCAGTCTCGGCTATTGCAGCCGCCGCGATGCGCGCGACTGGATTGCGTCCGGCGCCGTGAAGGTGCGCGGCGTCGAAGCCGATGACTTCGGCGCGAAAGCGGATCCGACCGACGTTCTCGTGGACGGCGAGCCGCTCGATCATCCCGACGGGCTTCTGCTTTTGTTGAACAAACCGCTCGGCCTCGTTTGTTCGCACGATTCGCGCGAAGGCCCCAACGTTTACTCGTTGCTTCCCGAACGCTGGCGCCGACGAAATCCGCAGGTCACCAGCGTGGGCCGACTCGACAAAGACACCAGCGGTTTGCTGCTCCTCACCGATCAGTCGGCGCTCGTGCACCGGCTGACTTCGCCAAAGCACAAAGTCCCGAAAATCTACCGCGCCACGCTCGATCGCGACGTATCCTCCGATCTGATTCCGGTCTTCGCCAGCGGCACATTACGGCTCGACGAGGATGAAACGCCCTGCGCGCCCGCCGAATTAAAGCTGCTTTCCCCTCGCGAGGCAGAACTCACGCTGACCGAGGGGCGTTATCATCAAGTCCGACGGATGTTCGCGGCGTGCGGTGCAACCGTGCTCACGCTGCACCGCTCGCATTTCGGCCCGCTCGAGCTTGGCGATGTCGCGCCGGGAACCTGGTGGGAATTGCCGTTGGATTATTTCAGTGACCGCTCACAGCGCTGAGTGGATTATTGAATTCCTATCCGCGCCCATCCGTGTAATCCGTGAGTGAAATGTACGAATTCCCACTCACTGGCGCGCAGAAATCTTTCCTGCGTGGCCTCGGCCAAAAGCTCGAACCGGCGTTGAAGCTCGGCAAAGGCGGGCTCACACCCGCGTTTTTCGGCGAACTGCAAAAGCAGCTACGCGCGAACGAGCTCGTGAAGCTCCGCTTCCTCGGCGCCGAGCGCGAAGAGCGCGCCGCCTTCTGCACGCAGATCGCCGACGAAGGCCGCTGCGTGTTCATCGGCGCAGTTGGACACACGGCGCTCTTCTACCGCCGCAATCCCGAGCCTGCCGAGCGCAGCATCGATTTGCCCTGAGGCGGAACCAATAAGTCGAGAGTCCAGAGTTGAGAACTGAGAGTCCATTCTCCGAGCAATCGTCGCGAGATTGGGTGGGGAATGAAAGTGGGTGGCGTCTAGTTTAGGAACAGCGGTTGGGTTGTCGCCGGAGCTCAGCGACCGGCCACAATCCAACCGCTGTTCCTTCAGCCGCGGCGTTGACGTTTCACCGGCCGTTGATTCGTTCGGCGAATGTTCACCATCATCGGCGGCGACGGCCAGGAGTACGGCCCCGTCACCCTTCAGCAACTACGCTCCTGGGTCGCCGCAGGCCGCGCAAATCTCGAAACTCAGGCGAAGATCGCGGGCTCGGACGAGTGGCGCCCGCTCGGCGAATTTCCAGAATTCGCCGCGCCGATCGAGCCGCCACCAATTATTGGCCCTGCCGTTGAAGACCCCACGCTCGCCGAACGGTGGAGACGGTTCGTGGGCGCACTCGCTGACGGAGCGCTCGAGTCCATCTGCTGGACGCCCACTTCGATCGCGATGATGCAGTCGATGTCCGAGATGTTCGGGGACGGGAAGTTTGATCCGGGCGAATTCTCGAAAGCTTATCTGGCGGCCGTTCCGCTTTCGCTTCCGTACCTCGGCGCATTGATGGTCCTGCAAGCCGTGCTCCTCTCGCTGCGCGGACAATCAGTCGGGAATCTCATCGTGCGCACGCGAATCGTTCGCGCACCGGACGGCGAACCAGCCGGTTTCGTACGAGCCTTTTTGATCCGCGGATTTCTTGCTCGCGCGATCCGGCAAGTTCCGTTCATCGGAGGTATTTTCTGGATCGTGGACAGCTGCTTTATTTTCCGTGACGACAAGCGCTGCCTGCACGACCTTATCGCCGGAACCAAAGTGGTGAAAACGTAGGGGTTCGCCCGACCATCCTTCAAAATCCTGAAACGCGTTCACGCGCGACGCATCACGCTTTCTTCCGCACCAACGCGTCGAACGAAAGTTTGCCCGGTCCGAAGGCGAACACGATCAAGGACGCGAACAGAAATAGAAATGGCTCAGCTCCGGTGAATTTATCGCCATCGCTGGTGATGGCCAGCAGTGCCTCGCGGTCGGCCGTGACGTACGCGGTAATCATCACCACGATGAGCGCGGGCGACGCGAAGCGCGTGAACAAGCCGAGCGCGAGCAGCGCTCCGCCGATTAATTCCGTGGAACCCGCCGCGATCGCGTTGAGCTTCGGCGCTGGCAGATTCAGACTCGCGAAGAACGCGGTGGTTTTTTCGAGGTGCGCCAGTTTTCCCCATCCGGTCTGCACAAATGACCAACCCCAATAGAGGCGGATGACGAGCAGCAGAGGCGCCTGCAGGAAGCTGCCGAGCTTGGTGAGAAACGATTCGAGCGTGTTACAGACGGAGGCGAGTTTCATGGGTGTTGTTGGGAGAACGTTGCAGCGGAATCTATTCCCGTAACTGAGTGCTACTAGCGTCGCGTGTTCCGTAGCCGTGCGGTTCGTGTCGCGCGTATCCTGTAGCCGCGCCGGTTACGGCGCGGTCCGCACGCTAACCAGACTGTGTGAAAACGCGGGAACTCTTATTGTCATTGCGAAGGAGGCTTGCCGACTGCGGCAATCCACGGAGAGCTCTAGATGGATCACCCCAGCTTGCCCAGAGGCTGGGCGAAGGGTCGCTTCGCTCCTGCTAATGACAGAGCCGTTGTTCATTGTTCTGTCCCCATCCAAGCGCGAGTGTCGCGGTTGAGCGCTGGAGGAACAGGTATTGGAGTAGGGCAAGGTCTCCGACCTGCCCAGGGCGGGTCGGAGACCTCGCCCTACCGTTCGAGCGCTGCGCTTGGTTTGCCCTCCCGCAATGACAAATAGAGAATCCCGACGGGCTTTTCACACCGTCTGTAACGCATGCAGCTAATGGCGGCATCATTTTCGGCAGAGCCAGCCAAGTTGCATCCACGTCGCGAACCACTCGCGCATTTCATCGGCTTTTACGTTGCGACCGCCCGCGGTGATCGCACGCGTCAGCGGCTGACCGTCACGCAGCGCGACGAGAATCTTGAATGCCGGCAATTCGAGCCGCTTGTAATAAAGCCGCTGGTTCAATCGGTGCACCGCGAGATAAACGCGTTCGCGTCGCGGACGGGGGACTTTGCTCTCACGCGCCACATGACGCGACGCAGTCGTCGCGTTGCTCGCCTGGTTTCGCAGCGCTTCCCGTTTTTTAACCGCGATCACATAATCATCGACGGGATGATTCAACGATAGGAGGGAAATGTAGGGTTGCAGCCGGAGCCGAAGTCGCGACGGCGGTGTCCCGGAAATTTCCTCCGGAGTGAGCACCGGCCGCGCGGGTTCGTCGAACGCGACGGTCTGCGCCCATTCGAATCGCGCAATGTCGAGCGCGAGCAACGTGTGTGGCGCAGTCCAACGCGGCTCGGATCGAACGAACTCCTCAAGCCGTGAGCAGAGATTGCGCAACGTGAACGAATGCGAAGGAAATTTCGTGAGATACGCCTCGGCGAGCTGGTTGAAACGCCGCAGCCCAAGCACGGCACGCATGCCCGGATTGTCGTCGTGAAAACAATCGATCAACCGGAACCAGTACATCCGGTTGTAAATCTCGAGGCGATCGAGCGCGGTCAGCCGGTCGTTTGCTTTGATGAACACCGCCGCAAAATCCGCCATCGGCCGTCCATCAATCCACTTCGCCTGCGTACGGTCATCGGAAGTCAGCGGGCGAACCAGCGCGTCCTTCAGCGCGCGCTGAAACGCGAGCAGGTTGCGCGGAGTGTCGGCGCGAGCCGCCGCAGCCAGCGAGGTAGGGACGGACCGCCGGGCCGTCCGAGATTTTGAAATCGGTGTCGCAGCCATCGAGTTTAGTGTTCCGCGGGCCCAGCGGTCCCGCCCTACCGTTTGACCTTCTTCGCCAGCTTCGCGCTGTTCGCGGCTTTCGCACCGTCGATGAACTCGTTCGCCTTGAGCGCCTCGTCATGGACTTCGTCGAACGACGGAATCCGATCGTCCCACTCGAGCAGCGTGGCGGTCACACCGCAAAGCTTCGTCGCATGATCGTAGAGCTTCCACACGGGGTCGAGCACCGGGTGATCGTGCGTATCCAGAATATACTTCTCGAACTTCGTGTGACCCGCGATGTGCATCTGGCCGACGCGGTGATGCGGCACTCCGTTGATGTAATCGTAGGGATTGAAATCGTGGTTTTTCGAGGAGACGTAAATATTGTTCACATCCAGGAGGATTCCGCAGTCGGCGAGCTCGACGACCTCGGTGAGAAATTCCCATTCGGTCATTTCGCTGGCGTGGAATTCGGCGTAGCTGCTGACGTTCTCCACGCAAATCGGCACCTCGAGAAAATCGCGCACCATTTTGATTTTCTCCGCCGTGCGCTTCGCCGCTGCGAACGTGTACGGCATTGGCAGGAGGTCGTGCGTGTACGTGCCATCGACGCTGCCCCAACAAAGATGATCGGAGAGCCACGGAGTCTTCGTCCGTTTCACGAGCGCTTTGAGCTTTTTCAAATGCACCCGGTCGGGCTTGTCGGCCGAGCCGAAGTACATCGAGACACCGTGTTGAACGACGCGATATTGTTCGAGGATTTGATCGAGCACTTCGAGTGGCCGGCCGCCGCCGACCATGAAGTTTTCGGAAATGATTTCGAACCAGTCGACGACCGGTTTCTTCTCCAGGATGTGCCGATAGTGCGGTACGCGGAGGCCGATGCCGATGCCGTAATCCGTGTGGGCGTTAAATGCGTTGGCGGGCATGATGACTCTGAAAAGATGGATTCTGTCCGCCGCGCCGCCAGCTCAAGATCGAAAAAGCAGCGCGTGAACTTCGCCAAAGAAAAACGCGGCCGACGACAATCGCCGGCCGCGTTTTGCGCTAAAGTGATCAGGTCGACTTCTTCGTGTCGTCTTTCTTTTTTTCGTCGTGGGTTGAGGCACAGCCGCCCTTGCCCTTGCAGGAATTCTTGCCCTTGCAGCCATTGTCTCCGGATTTGCAACCGCCCTCGCCGGCGCAACCATTCTTGCCCTTACAGTCATGCTTGCCCTTTTCCTTCGCGTCCTTGGCGGCGGGCGTGCCGGCTTTGTCCTCGGCGGCAAAGGATTTCGAAGCGAGGGAGCCGGCATAAAGACCAGTGATGGCAGCGGCGGTGATGATCAAACGGGTGGATTTTTTCATGACTAACTTCTACTGAGGTTTTTGGATTGAGCGGCCGAAACGCGAGCGCACGTGCTCTCACGAACCTGGCCAATGGGGATAAGAGCAACCAACGCCGAAGTTATTCCGACGATCTCGTCCTACTTTCAAGATCGATATCGCCAGCGAGAAGAAGCAAACGGTCGAATCCCGGGCAACGGCCGCGCTACACGTATCCGGTATCCTCGGACTAGCATTGTCTGTAGAACACCGGCCATCTTGGATTAGATCGATTTAGGTAAAGATCCTATCGCCGAAGCAGAGGAAAAAGGATACTCTGCGGATTTCGCGAATTTACCCCCGCCGCTCCAGCTGCAGCTAGACAAAACCCGCGCGCACTCCGTTACCCTGTTGCCTGCTTCACGAGGACGACTGCGTCGCCCGATCGGACGCGTCGAGCCGAAATGAATGACCGCGATTTCAATTTCCCGCTCCTGCTGCCAAATCTCGCCGTCCTATTATTAGTGGCAGTGGGACTCTTGAGTGACAATGCGCCGCTGGTTTCGCACCGGCCCGCCGGGGTCGAACTCGTGGCCACGGACTCCAACGAGGTCCCCGCCCGTCTTTGGGAAGATCCTTTCGGGGTCAAGCCTCCGGACAACAACCAAGCATCCCCGCCCTTCCTCCAAGAAAGCCTGCGGAACGCGCTGGCGGACAAATCCGCGGCGCGTGAGCAGGACAAGAGCGGAGCACGAAACATTCGTCCGCAATTTCGTCTGCTCTTCCTGCCGGTGTTACTCTCCAGCGAAAATTATCCGGAGGCGATCGAGCAAAGGTTGCGCGCGCGATACGCCGTGGTGTCGGCGTTGGGGCGGACCCAATATGTTTCGACGAAACAAGGTCGGCTTCAGTTCGCGGTCTTTCCTCAGCTCAGCAGAAAGGGTGGCCCGGAGTTCGCGGTGCCGTTTGAAGAGTACGAAGTACGCCGGCTGGTCGCAGACGACGTCGAGATGGTGGGCAATGAGAATTACTGGCGCCCCGAGGATCTTCCGCAGTGGGCGAGCCTAAAACCAAAACGACTGCGCATCGAAAATCCGTACGATCGGGTGGTGGTGCTCTGGCTGGACGAAGAGCGAATGCTCGGTGCCGGTCGCGCTAACAGCCCCGCATCGCTCATGGAATTCCGCCTCAATGAAATCCTGAAAGGATTTCTCGGCGCCGCGCCGGCTCGAGTTTTCCCAGCCCCCGAAATAGCGTCAGCCAGTGCCAGCTCGGTTGGGATGATTGAATTGGCGGTGAAAGTCCTCGGCCCGACAAGTTCGGACAAGCTGGTGTCGTTGCTCGAAAGCAATGGGAAACCGGCCACGAAACTTGAGGACGGGCAACCGCTGTTTGAGTTGTTGAGTCCTCGCGCCACGGCGCCGGATGCCGCATTACAAATCTCGAGCACTCGCGAGCTGGGTTTCGAAAATTTCGTCCTGAGCCAGTTGCAAGGAATGACTCCTCCCTGGCCCATGCGACGAACGATCACGACTGACGACCGGCTGACTTCTGCGGTTCTCGACGAACTTAAACGGCGCAGAGCGTCACCGGGAGGCCAAAACCATCTGGTCCTGATCGGCGAGTGGGACACGCTGTACAGCCGCGCGTTGTCCCGGACATTCGCCGCAAAACTCAACGCCCGCGATCTGAAGAACGTTCCCGATGTTCTCAAACTTCAAGCGGCGTGGGCAAACAACCCGGCCTATCTCCATGAGTTTTCCTACCTGCGTGGACTCGATGGCCGCCTTGCCGACCCGCGCAAACCGACGGGCAAAGCGCAAGAAGAGGAAGCCAAAGGTAAAACGAAGTCCGACGAGCCGGCCGGCGATTCCGCATCGCCGCCGAAGGAGTCGGCAGAAGGCCGCTCACAGCTGGACTACTTGCGACGGCTCGAAGGAAACGTCCGCTCGTTGCAAGCGGAGCTTGAACGAAAACAGGAAAGAATCAGCGCCATCGGCGTCATCGGCAGTGATGCATATGACAAGCTCCTCGTTCTGCGTGCGCTGCGCGGGAGCTTTCCGGGAACGGTGTTTTTCACCACTGACTTTGACGCGGGTTATGTGGATCGCGATGAGAGCAAATGGACCTCGAACCTCGTCGTCGTATCACCTTTTGGCCTCACGGCCTCAGAAGCGCTACAGGGACGAATTCCGCCGTTTCGAGACAGTTATCAGACGGCGCTTTTTCTAACCGTGCTGAACGCGGTGGGCGTCACGAAAGTTGCCGGCAAAGACCTGCGGCTCGACGCAATGTCCATCTCACCGCGCGTGTTCGAGCTCGGACGTGCGGGCTACGTGGAGCTGTCTCCCGATAAAGCTGACGATGGCACTGCAGCGGTACATCCCACTCGCGAAGTGCAGCGGCCGAATTTATGGTGGCTGGGCCTGACGGTTGTCGCCGTCGGCTTTGCTGGGCTGTGGTGGAAAACCACCCCGGCCGCATTTTTCGAATGTACGTTGGCGCTTCTGTGGGTCGTGGCGTTGATCGCCTGGAGCGCACTGGCCGTGAAGTACGTCCCTAAAACCATGACGACAGTTGGTCCGATCGGCACACTCGTGCTGGGACTCGGGTTGCTCGTACCCTTCTACCTGCTTCAGCGCCGCTACCAATCTTTTAACAGACTGCTGAACAGACCGTATTCAAAATGGCAGGATGGAGCCGTCCTCGCGCTGACCGGTGCGGTGCTCATTGGCGCCGCGGTGATTCTCTACCTCGGAATTCAAAAAACCATGGCGTGGTCGGAAGAGCCCTTCGCCTGGTTTCAGGGATTGAGCATCTGGCCCTCGGAGATCGTTCGACTGGTCGCCGCAATTTTTGCGATTCTGTGCATCGTACTCGCGCAATCCCGCCTGGTGAATCTGAAGCGGCAGTTGACCCGGCAGTTCTTTGGCCACCACTTGATCATCCATCGCCAGTCGCCGGCACCCGATCCACGTTCCACGACAATTCCAGCTTCGGCCGGCCACAACGGGCACAACCGCGATCGTGGACTCCACCATTTCCACCATCTTAAGGACAACTGGCTCGCAGATGGCGACGAAGATAATCTCGAAGCCGAGCCCGCACCTGCGCGCCCGCCAGTGTCGGGCGACAGTGAATACACGCTATGGGTCCGGTTCTGCGAACTCACTTCTCCACGGGAAAGATTCATCCGCGTGGTTCTCTGCGTTTTTGGTTATCTGCTGGTGTTTCGCCTGCTGACGGCGTTGGGAGTATTTACGTCCGCCGCCAATCCAGTGCGCGGCGAATGGAGCTACATCTTTGATCGAGCCATCACCCATGGCGAAGTAATCATCGACTGCACCCTGCTCTTCTTCGTGCTCGATGTGACCGTATTGACGGCGAATCTTATCGCGAAGC
>CBRAFL010000019.1:0-28279 GCA_967755055.1 uncultured bacterium | reverse complement strand
TCAGCTGGTTAGAGCGTCTGCCTGTCACGCAGAAGGTCGCGGGTTCGAGTCCCGTCCATCCCGCCATTTGTAAAAACGCCGAACCTCCTAAAGTTCGGCGTTTTGCTTTGGATTACAGCATTTTAGGTATTTATCAGCTTCGGCAGGATTAGACACGATTTTGCCCGATTTGGGCTTTTTGGAGCCACCAAAGAACCACCCAAAAGGATCAACTTTTGAAAGTGGTCACTCGGAAATGGAAATCACCGGTCCATTCCTTGATCGCGCAAAGAAACGCAGACAGGCGCCCGCGTGTTGGTATATTCGTTACGCCACACCAAAGCTCAATCCGGATGGGACCTCAGTGCTCGATGCAGGAGGAAACGGCACCGCCCTTACTACGAGTCAAAGGCCAAAGCCGAGGCCGATAAGCCGAGCATCCGCGAGCAACACGAGAAGACCGGTTCCGGCCAGTTCCTCTTCAACCGCAAGGCCGCCGAAAACTACGAGACCGCACTCAAAATGGTCGGTGTGCCGCCGGGTTCGGCGAGCGTTACGCAGACACCGTTACCCGCCAGGAAATCCTGACCTACGTGAAGGGACTGCCCGAAGCGGCACCGCGCACCAAGCGCAACCACAAGACCGCCATTTGCGAATTCTTCAACTGGCTCGTGCTCGCGCAGCTTGTTTTAGGGCATCGAGGAAGCGTCGAGTGACCGCCGAAAGAGGGACATCAACCCGGTGAGCGTATCCCACGAGAAGGGGTGCACCTGCCGGGTGAATGGCACGCAGACGAACGCGATTTCCGACGAGGCGGCTAAAAACTTCTGGTACGATTGCCACCCCACGTCCGGCGAGCACTGCGGCGATCAGCGTGTTCAGGCCGTCACACTCGACTGCGATGCGGGGTTTTTCGTTAACCGGACGTAACAACGCTAACACGGTCTTGATATATTCGGTGTAATCACGGCGGTCGTAAACGACGAGCGGCTCGTAAGCCAGGCGAGCCAGCGGAATACGTCGGAGTCGCGCGAAGGCATGATGCGGCGCGAAAGCGACGCATTGCTGATACGATTTGAGCGGGCGAAAAACAATATTGGCGGGGAGCAAGTCGCCGGGTTCAACCATGACCGCGCAGTGAAGTTGGCCTTTCAACAAGCCGGTCAACAGCTCGTCTCCGCTGAGGTCGTGCAATGTCACGTTCACTTCCGGCGAGGATCTTTCCAGTGCCTGAAGCGCCGGCGGAAGGATTTCGGCCGTCGGCGACGGCGCGTAGCCGATGCTGAGATCGCCTTTCGTTCCGCGACTGCGAGCTCGCGCGGCGGAAACGGCTGCCTGCACGTCCGCGAGAATTCGTTGTGCATCTTCGACGAACGCGAGGCCCGCATCCGTCAACATCACGCCGCGCGAATTTCGCTCCATGAGCGGTGACCCGATTTCCGCTTCAAGTGCGCGGAGCTGGCGGCTGAGCGCCGGCTGGGCAACGCGCAGCCGGGCTGCTGCCCTCGTGATGCTGCGCTCCTCGGCGACGGTGATAAAATAACGGAGATACCGGAGCTCCACGACCGAGTCATGCCGCAAAGGCATGGCTGCGCCAACCACAAAGCATTACCGGAGGGTGAACTTTGCGGTAAGCTCTCAGCACACAAAATCACTATGAAAATATCGACCCATTCTCTTCCTGATTACGGCGCCGCCCTTCTTCGTGTGGCGCTCGGTCTGGTGATGCTCGCGCATGCCGCCGCGAAGTATTTCATTTTCACGTTGCCCGGCACCGTGGCGTTTTTCGCCCAGCACGGTTTTCCCGGCTGGACCGCGTACCCCGTATTCCTCCTGGAAGCAATCGGCGGCGTGCTGTTGGTGCTCGGATGGCACACGCGCTGGGTGGCGGTCTCTCTGCTCCCAGTGATGATCGGCGCCTGGCTCGTTCACGCGCCGAACGGATGGATGTTCACTGCTCCGAACGGCGGATGGGAGTATCCCGGTTTCTTGATCCTCGCGCTGGGAGCTCAGACGCTGCTCGGGGATGGAATATCGATATCCGAGTTGTTGAATTCGCGTCGCAGCACGGAGGCCGCCGGCAACGAAGCTCAGCGCGCGGGACAGATCGCCTGCGCCAAGTTTCAGAGCGGTCCGACAGCACGCCGGTAAATCTGCATCCCTTTCACCGCTCATCATGAAATCGCATCGCACATTCGAAATCTGCGGCCTGCAGCTCCTATTAGTCAGTACGCTTAGTCGGACCGCACTTCGAAAACCTCGACGAGGGAAATACCGGTGGTGTTGTTATTTCCTGCGACCACTGCGGTGTAGATGCCTGGCTCCATTTCAACCAGAATGGCGGCATCTTTAGAGCCGCGAGCCCACGGGGATGCGCCCACCGACTTCACCGCCGACTCGATCTCGTCTGGAGTGGCCTGACCTAAAGATGATTCGCCACTGTCCCAGTTGTCATTGCGCTGAATGGTCGCTCCCGTCCGCTGATTGTGCAGCACGAGAATCGGGTCTGCCAGCGCACCCGCGACGCCTTGGTTGGTGAGGGACGGCCCGCCCGCTCGGATAAGGATCTTCTTTCTCTGCACACCACCAATCACGAAGCCCGCGATTTGGACGTCGTCGCCATTTCCTGTCTGTGACCGAGCCGATATGTTAATGAATCTGGTCCCACTGGGCTCGTCGGTATTATAAAATTCGAGCAAGGAATTACCGCTCGTATTATTTTTCCCCCTCACAACGGCCGTATAGATACCCGGCAGCAACGAAACGAGCAGTGCAGAATCTTTGGAGCCGGCTTGCCAACTGAACGCGCCGACCTTCGAAGCAGCTTGAGAAAGCTTTTCTCCGGCGGATGCATCGTCGTCCCAGTTGTCGTTAGTGCGCAGAACCGCGCCGGTCTTCTGGTCATGAAGTTCGATGATGGGGTCGGAGAGCGCGTTCGGTACGCCCAGCGCAGTCAGGGATGGTCCCGCGGCTCGAATGAGAACGACGCGCTCCTCCGTACCGCGAATGACGAACCCGGCAATTTGCACGTCGTCACCCACACCGACCCACGACCGGACGGACTGATTCATGAATTGTCCGGGACGGTACACCATTCCTTCGGACTCCACGCGCGCACCGATTGCGCAGACTCCCAGTCGAAGCCAGTAAGCGAGGTCCCTCTCAACGCCACCAATCGCTGTTTGTAGCGCCTCCGCGGTTATCGGTGGAAAATCGATATCCCCCTCAAAATGCCAGTTCCACTTTCGCCCGGCCCCAACATCGCGATTGTATCCTCCATCACCTGCCGCCAACGCACCGTAGAGCCAGCCGTCCGTGATTTTGGAGGAGATCATGGCACGCGCACGGGCGATTTTAACCGAGTCGGTGAGTGCGAATACGAATCGCTCGTCGTGGTCATCAACCGCCACGAAAAATACGGGTAAAGATTCCGATTGTGCGTAGGTGGCTTGGAGGGCGATGCACAACAACGCAGCCGGCCAAAGAGCGGCGGCAAAGCATTTATGCCGCATTCGCGCGAGTATTCGGGATGACGATTGAATTGAAGCGATCATAAAATTTGGGCGCTCCTCCGGATTGCGCTCGATGGCATTCACATCGCAGACGTCGCCCCGGAGTCTCGCCCACCGCCACCGTCTTGAGCGTAAAGTATCGCCGTCCCGAACGCCGGTTAGCCGGTGCTTGTTTTTCCAAGGGGCACTACGGTCGGCTCGATATTACGCACATCTCCCGAAGCCGACTTGGAGTATGACGAAGCAACGATCCAACTTGCCCCGGAGCAAGCGGTCGCGATGAAAAGCAAGGTCCAAAACAGTCGACTGGAAGGATCCGCTATCAGCAGAGGTACGTGCACGAGGAGTACAAAGGAGCCAATCATGGCCGCCTCCAGCGCCGCCACCAAACGCGGAGCAAATCCAATCAGCATACTGAGTCCTGCGGCTATGTGACACGCACCCGTTAGGTAGGCGAATCCAACTCGGAATGGAATCCAAGCCGGGATCATCCGCGCGGTCCCCTCGGGCGCCACGAAATGCGAAAGCCCAATCAGGGGCAAAGCCACCGCAAATAGGATCCGCAAGGTTCGTTGAAAAGATCTACCTCGGATAAATTTCAGCTTGGCGCTGCGTTTCTCCGAGAGCAAAGCCGCGACTAAAATCCAGCCGCCGCAAGTGAGCATAACGGTCTCGGCGAAGGTTACCCAAGGCGAACCGACTTTGGGATTGGCGACCAGCAGAGGCAATTGGAGTCCCAACAACCAAACCGAAACAAAGGCCGCCAGCACGATTGCACCCCAGTTTGCCGTTCGCGGCAAAAGCAAGGCACTTCCTCCGACAAGGAGAATGCATCCGGAAACACACGCGAAAAATCCTCGGTACGGAAGGGCGGTCGTCACCGGCTGCCAGGCGAAAGCAAAACCTTGATAAACGATGCTGAGTAGCCCAACCCCAGCGAGGCCGACCGCAAAAAGAATAAGTCCGAGGTTTTTCATGGCTGAGCAAAAAATCTTTTAGATCGAAACTTGGCTCCCCGCTACTGGTGTGTTTAACGCTACTTTAGACTCCTTATTATAGAATCGTTTGGCACCAACCGTGAGGGGAAGTCCGAATGCCGGCGTCATGACAATCCACCCGATATAGGTGTGGATATTTCCGAAATTGGGAGCTCGCCACGGGGCGGAAATCGCCGGCGGCACCGCCGTAGTCGTCGGTACCGATGCGCTCAAGGCCAGAACCAACAGATAAGCGATCATTCCCGTCGGCCTTTCTTGTAGAAGCGTTCCGCTCCGAGGGCGATCGGCGTGGCAAATACCACCGCGAGCACGCAGATTCCGATGTAGGTGTGCTTGCTGGCGAAGTTGGGCAGCGGCGACTGTAGGGCGGACAGAGGCAACACGATGAAATTCATCGCGAGCCATACGAACAACGCGTAGACGACGCCTGATACCCAGATATTTCTGCGCAACGCGTTCACACGGGAATAGGCGAGGAAGAAGAGAAACGTGAACCAGAGGGAAATGAGAAAGTGAAAGAAGAGGCCGAGCAACATCACCTCCACACCGCCCTGCATGGCGCGTTCCCGTCCGAGCGCCCCACCGGCAATGGCTTTGAGTACATTGGCCGGGAATTTCCCACTCGCGGCCCAGATGTGAAGATGCGCCGCGACAATATCCAGCGTGCCAACAATTGCGGTTATGATCAGCACAAACCTGACGAGGTCCCCGATTGTACTCCGCGGTGTGGCTGAAACCCAGTCGGACGGCTGAGAGGTTTCGGAAGAAGATATAGGTTTCATACAAGGTCACAGCTTACCTCAAGGCCTGGCACTGCGGTAGAGCCACTTCGGGTGGAAGTCATCAGACCAGTTCTACGATCCAAACAGCTTGGAGTTGCGCGGTGCGCATCGAGCGACACATCTGCGGCCAGAGCGAAAGATCGGCCTGCTCAAACATCGCGATCTGCGCAAGGTAGTTGACAACCGAATACAGAAGGCGCTGAACCCACTTGCTCTGCAGACGTCCGATTGGACAATGAGTATCGCACCTCGAACGCGATTCGAGCGGCTGGTCAGTTCTCAAAACACGCTCGCAGGCGTCGCAGACCCTCGCCGATTCGCGACGTTGGAATCCCACCGTAGCCAAGCAAGATTCCCGCTCGCGTATGCCCCTCTTCAACCGCAAATTTCGCCAGCATTTGGACGGCCACACCACGATCGGCAGCGCGCCGACCGATTTTCGCCATTCGGTCCGGACTCGCGTTTCGCGCCAAAGCGGCGAGGTGCAGTCCGGCTTCCGACGGCACGACTTCGAGGTGGTCGGCAAAATCGCGGTTGATCGCTTCGATAATCATTGACCGCCTCTGCGAGTAGACTCCGCTCGTACGCCGAACGTGCCGCCCGAAATCACCATTCTCTATGAATCGGGCGAGCGCGGCCTGTGGCAGAAACGAGCTATGCCAATCACTGAGGAACTTCACACTTTGCAACGCATGGCGCAGTGACGGCGGCGCAATCAGAAAGCCGAGTCTCAGCGTCGGCAGCATTGTTTTGGAAAATGAACCGAGGTAAATGACGCTCCCGTGCAGGTCCATCGTTTGCAGCGGTTCGAGCGGGCGGCCCCCAAAGCGAAATTCGCTGTCGTAATCATCTTCGATGATCGCCGCTCCATTACGTTCTGCCCACGCTAAGAGCGACCGCCGACGTGGAAGCGTCATCGCAACCCCGAGCGGATACTGGTGCGAAGGCGTGACCTATACGGCCCGCGTTCCGCGCGGTATTGCTGTGACGACCAACCCCTCGTGGTCAACGGGCACGCCGACGACGCGCAGCCCCAGCGTGTGAAACAACGCTCGCGGAAGACCGTACGCCGGATCTTCAACTGCGATCGTGTCGCCCGTCTCCAGCAACGCGCGAGCAACGAGATCCAACCCTTGCTGTGTACCGTTCGTAACGATGATGTCGTCGGCGGTAGTTTCGACACCCCGCGAAAAACCAATGTGGCGGGCAATTACGACGCGAAGCTCCCGGATGCCGGAGGGTTCACCGTACAAGCCGCGAGCCATCTCTGGAGAGTCTAGCGCCCGCACCACCGATCGGTACCAGGCACGATGTGGAAACAGCGATGCATCCGGAAGCCCAGTGCGAAAATCATAACGCGCGGGCTTCCCAAAGGTAAACGGTACGATGGCGTCCCACATCGCCCGCGGCTTGATCCCACTACCGGAGCGCTTTGCTGGCTCTCGCGCGATTCGTGCCATCGACTCGGACACGAACGTCCCCGCACCTTGCAAAGACGTCACAAAGCCTTCGCCGGCAAGACGCTCATACGCAAGGGTCACTGTCATTCGCGATACCGACAGCGATTTAGCGAGATCTCGGCTGGGCGTGAGTCGAGCACCGGGGCTCAACCGCTGGTCGAGAATCGCACGTACGATTTGGCGATAGATTTCACGGCTCAGATTCTTGCGCCCCACCAAACTGACGTGAAAAGGTATGTGTTTCGTTGGCACCGCACTGATTAGGTCCAGCGAATGTTTGGCGCTTTTGACCGCGAGCGCGACGTCCAACTATGAGGCAACAACTCACCGAGGGTCCTAACCTCCGACAGGCCGATCTGAATCCGCGCCGTCAAATTCTCGGGCGACAATTGATACATAAATTCCCCGCACCGTAGCAAAGGTGGGCTCAACCTTGAGCGTACTCGTCGTGACGGCGGTACCAGCCGCTGCCTCGAAGGTCACCCATCCCTTGGAACATCGTCTCATTTCGGCCCTTGGGTGCGTGGTCGAGCCATTGATACATACCCCCAGAGACTGCGCTCGTCGGGCCTGAGGTTAGTTGGCTGGTTGGTAGATGCTCAAGGTTCACGCAACGGAATGATATCGCGGAGCCTATTATCCCGCAACCAGAGGCCTCCCCAGATTAGAAGTCCGAAGATCGCTGGGAAAATAACCACAAAGGTGCTGGCGCCCATCCGCACGTGGGTAGCAACCGCGCCGCCAAGGTACCCCGTCAGCAAGATCGCGCCAAGAATTGCGGTGCGAGGCACCACGTAAAACAGTGTGCTCACAAGCTGCGCCACGCCCATGCCCACGATCGCCGATTCCGGATAACCTAACTGGACCGCTGCGGGTTTGTAGAGCATCAGTGCACTGTCCACGAGCAGAAGTAAGGCGGGTACTCCGCTGATAATGCGGCCACCCCAAAGTCGCTTGTTCGACATTTTCTCCGATATTGATGAATTCATGATTGGTGTTCGGTTGATGTCAGAATTTTTCTTGGCACCGATTCAGTTGTCATTCCCCGCGAATCTACACGAAACAGTGGATCGGCGGTAGAGCCACTTTGAGCATGAATGAATAGACCGCTTTTTGAGACGGCCGCAGGGTAGATGGACGCCGCTTCGTGTAGTGGCGGGAAATTACCGCGCTCTCATGACCGATAATGTCGCGTGCGACGGCCTCGGATACACCGGCGTTCTTGAGCAACGACGCGATCCGTCCTTTTCCGCGACGATCAAACAAAAGCCTGTGAGTCGCGCGGGGTGAACATCAAGCATGGTGCCACGTGAAATGTTTCTCTGTCGTATTCGAATCACATACTACGGGTTTGCCACGCTTTCCCATCTGAGCGAGCGTGAGCCAATCCCCCAGCCCAACCATGCCAAATAGTTCCTCGGTCCCTGAATTCGAATCCGCCTTGCGACTGGTGGTCGAGGGCACGGCGGCAGAAACCGGCACGGAGTTTTTCCGCACCCTGGTCAAAAATCTCGTGACCGCCTTGGGCATGGAGGGCGCGTGGGTCACCGAATATCTGCCCAAGGAACAAAAGCTCCGTGCGCTCGGCATGTGGTTCCATGGCGGTTTTATCGAGCATTTCGAGTATCCGATCGCCGGTACGTTTTGCCAGCAAGTCATCGAGGGCAAAAAGCTGACGCACGTCTCGGAACGCCTGATCGAACTTTTTCCCGCCGCCCGGCAGTTGATGCCACCCAATGCCGTGAGCTGCCTCGGCGCGCCGATGGTAAGCCCCGACGGCATCGTGGTGGGTCACCTCGCAGTGTTGGACACAAAGGTGATGCCCGCCGATCCGCGCGCCATTGCCCTGTTCGAGATCTTCGTGGCCCGGGCCGCCGGCGAAATCCGCCGGCTCAAAGCCGAACAGGAAATCCGTAACTGCGAGCGGCAGTTGTCCACGTTGCTGGAGACTGCGATGGACACGATTCTGGTGCTCGATTCCGACTTGCGGGCCGTGCGGATCAATCAAGCCGCGACGCGGGTGTTTGGCTGCACGGCGGAGGACATGATCGGCGAGAGCGTCGGCGAATACCTGGATGCCTCCAGCGCGGGGCGGGTGGCGGCCTTTGCCCGGGAGCTGGAGTCCCAGCCCGGCGGCCGGCAGCAGGTTTGGGTCACTCAGGATTTTGTCGCCCGCCGCTGGGATCATTCGGTCTTTCCGGCCGAGGCGACGTTGTCGCGTTTTGAAAGCCGCGGGGCCACCTACTTCACGCTGATCCTACGCAATGTTGACGAGCGGATCGAGGCGGAGAAACAGGTGCAGCTGCTCCTGCAGGAAACGGAATACCTGCGTGAAGAAGTTCGCGCGATTCCGGGTCAGGGCGAACTGCTCGGGCGCAGTGAAGGCATGGCGGCGGTATTCAGCGCGATCAAGCAGGTCGCGAAGACCGGCGCCACGGTGCTCATCAACGGGGAAACCGGCACCGGCAAGGAACTGATCGCCCGTTCGATCCACCGGGCCAGCGAGCGGGCGGAGAAGCCGCTGGTGACGGTGAATTGTGCAGCGATCCCGGCGAATCTGGTCGAGAGCGAACTCTTCGGACACGAGCGCGGAGCGTTCACCGGAGCCGTCACGCGGCGGGAGGGCCGCTTCGCGCTCGCGCACGGTGGCACGATTTTTCTGGATGAGATCGGCGAAATGCCGCTGGAGGTGCAGCCGAAACTGTTGCGGGTTTTGCAGGAGGGTGAGTTTGAGCCGCTCGGCGGATCGAAGACGGTGCGGGTCGATGTGCGCGTCGTGGCGGCCACGCATCGCGATCTCCGGCAGATGGTGCGAGACGGCAAGTTCCGCGAAGATCTCTATTTTCGCCTGCATGTGTTTCCGATTCATCTCCCGGCGCTGCGGGATCGCGGGGCGGATGTCGGGCTGCTGGCGACAGCGTTCGTCGAGCGCTTCGCGCGTCGCGCGGGCAAACGCATCCAGCCGCTCACCGAACCGCAGCTTCGCCTGCTGCGCGACTACGACTGGCCCGGCAATGTGCGCGAACTTCAGAACGTGATCGAACGCGCCGTCATTCTGACCACGGGAAGCGAGCTGCAATTGCACCGCGCCATGATGGGCTTCACGCCCGCCGCCCCGCGACCTCAGTCCGCGGCCCAACCGGCGGTCACGGAAAGCCGCGTGCTCGCGGTGCTGGAGATGGAAGAGTTCGAGCGGGCGAACATCCTGCGGGCATTGGACGCATGCTCCTGGCGGGTGTCCGGCGACAGCGGCGCGGCGCGGTTGCTTGGCTTGCCGGCCACCACGCTGAGCTCACGCATGAAGGCTTTGAAAGTGGAACGACAAGGGGCGTGACGCGGCGCACGGTGTGAGCCCACCGGTTTTCGCGACATCTCGCTGAACGGGCTCACGAAATTTCGTGAATAACGAAATCTCGGGAGAGTGACAGGTAGCGGGTTATTAACACATACTATTGTAGTAAAATATGTTATGACTCTGATCGCAGCTTGGCACGCATCTGGCAATAAGGAGCGCAGGCCTCTGGGCGTCACCACAACGGTCCGCTTCTCGCAGGCTCAATCAAAACCTCCCTGTCAGTCTCAACCCACCACTACCATGTCGCTTCGCCTAAATGATACCGCCCCGAACTTCACCGCCGAGACCACCCGCGGCTCCATCACGTTTCACGATTGGATCGGAAACGGCTGGGCTCTCCTCTTCTCCCACCCAAAGGATTTCACCCCGGTTTGCACGACCGAGCTGGGTTACCTCGCCAAGATTGAACCCGAGTTCACGAAACGGCAGTGCAAAGTGATCGGCTTGAGCGTCGATCCGGTGGAAAGCCACCTCAAGTGGGAGAAGGACATCCACGAAACGCAGGGCCACGCCGTGAACTATCCGATGATCGGCGATCCCGATCTCTCAGTCGCGAAACTCTACGACATGCTCCCCGCGACGGAAGCCGGCACCTGTGACGGTCGCACGGCTGCGACCAACGCCACGGTGCGCTCGGTCTTCGTCATCGGCCCGGACAAGAAGATCAAGCTGACGCTGACCTATCCAATGGCGACCGGTCGCAATTTCGACGAGATCCTGCGGGTGATCGATTCGATGCAGCTCAGCGCCAAACACAAGGTGGCTACGCCAGCCAACTGGAAGAACGGCGAAGACGTGATCATTTCGGCGGCGGTGTCCGATACCGAGGCGAAGGAAAAATTTCCGTCCGGTTGGAAGGCGATCAAACCGTATCTGCGCGTGGTCGCCCAACCAGCCGCCTAACCCCAGCAGAGCACCGGCATGTAACTGGCAAGCGCTCGACGTTTCTCACGATGACCCACTCCCTGGAAAATCCCGCTCCATCCCGCTCCGGCATCGCCAACGGCTTTGCCGGAGCCATCGGGCACACTCCGTTGATTCGTCTGCACCACCTCTCGGCCGCCACGGGCTGTGAGATTCTGGGCAAGGCGGAATTCATGAACCCAGGCGGCTCCGTCAAGGATCGGGCGGCTCTGGCGCTCATCGAGGACGCCGAAAGCCGCGGCGTCCTTCGTCCGGGCGGAACGATCGTCGAAGGCACTGCCGGCAACACCGGCATCGGGCTCGCGCTCGTCGGCCTGTCGAAGGGCTACAAGAGCCTGTTCATCGTGCCGGATAATTTCAGCCACGAGAAAACCGATCTGCTGAAATCCCTGGGAGCGGAGGTGCGCCGCGTTCCGCCCAAGCCGTATCGCGATCCGGAAAATTACCAGCACATCGCTCGCCGCACGGCCGAGGGCATTCCCGGGGCATGGTTTGCCGATCAATTCGACAACATTGCCAACCAGCAGGGACACTATCGCACGACGGGGCCGGAGATCTGGGACCAGACGGGCGGCAAAGTAACGGCGTTCGTCGCGTCCATCGGCACGGGCGGCAGCCTGGCCGGCGTGAGTCGGTTCCTGAAGGAGAGTAATCCGGCTGTCCGCGTCGTGTGCGCCGATCCCATGGGCGCGGCGATGTGGTCGTGGTTTAAGCATGGGCACACCGATATCGACGATGGCGACTCTTACGCCGAGGGGATCGGCCAGATGCGGGTCACGAAAAACGTCGCGGCCGCGCAGGTGGACGACGCCTATCGCATCGCCGATCCGGTGGCGGTGGAAATGACCTATCACCTCTTGCGCGCCGAGGGGCTCTATCTCGGGCTGTCGTCCGCGATTAACGTGGCCGGCGCCGTCAAACTCGCCCGCGAACGCGGCCCCGGCCAGGTCATTGCGACGCTCCTGTGCGATGGCGGCGGCCGGTATGCCTCGAAACTCTACAATCCGGCCTGGCTGCGCGAGCATGGCCTCGAACCGAAGGCGCAAGGGCTGGAATTCCTGGCCCAGCTTTAGCCAGAACAATTCAGTTGAGAGTTGAGAGCGGAGAGTTGAAGCAAAACCAAACACTGTATCCAATCTCGACGATACGTTTTTCCAAAAGTCCCTCAAGGGGTCGGTCTCTCAACTCTCATCCCTCAACTCTCAGCTAAATGAGTCCAGTTTAGATCAACTCACCCATGAAAACACGCGTACTCGTTCTCGGCGCCGGTTTCGGCGGACTTGAACTCACGACCCTGCTCACGGAATCACTCGGCGACAGCCTCGACATCACGCTGATCGATAAGAGCGACACGTTCACCTTCGGCTACTCGAAACTCGACGTGATGTTTCACGGAACGCCCGTCGAGGCGGTGCGGCTTCCCTACAAGAACTTCGTGAAGCCGGGCGTGCGCTTTTGCCGCGAGACCATCGTGTCAGTCGATCCGGTGGCGAAGCGCGTCACGACCAATGGTGGTTCTTACGAAGCGGACCATCTCATCCTGGCCATGGGCGCGGACTACGATTTTGCTGCCACGCCCGGATTGGCGGAGGCGACCGAGTTCTACACGGTGGCGGGCGCCGAGCGGATTGGGAAAATGCTGCCGACGTTTGCTGGCGGCCACGTGATCATCGGCCTGTGCGGAGCGCCCTACAAATGCCCGCCCGCCCCGTGCGAAGCGGCACTGATGATGCACGACTATCTCACGAAGCGAGGCATCCGGCAGAAATCCCAGATCACCGTGATCACCCCGTTCGAGATCCCCATACCGCCGTCACCCGAAACCTCGCGGGCGATCCTCGAGGCCTTTGCGGAGCGCGGCATCACGTTTATGTCGGAGCGCGAAGTGAAGTCGGTCGACGCAGCGCGGCAGATTGCCACCACCGACGATGGCAAACAGCATCCTTACGACCTCTTCCTCGGCGTGCCGGTGCACCGCGCGCCGAAGGTGCTCGAGGACAGCCTGCTGACCGAAGGTGGATGGGTGCCGGTAAACAAGTATACGCTGGAAACGCGTTTCCCCGGCGTCTACGCGGTCGGCGATTGCGCCAAACAGGGCACGCCGAAAGCCGGCCTGTTTGCCGAAGGCGCGGCGCGCGCTGTCGCGACCGCATTGATTGCGCGGATACGGAGCGGCTTTACCGCCGTGCCGCATGAGGGGAAGGGCTCTTGTTATCTGGAATTTGGTGGCGGCCTGGTCGGGCGGGTCGACGTGGACTTCTTCTCCAACCCGGAAGGTCCGACGGGCACTTACTATCCGCCGTCGCTCGCCATGCGCGCCAACAAGGAGCAGTTCGGAGCGAGCCGCCGGGCGCGTTGGTTCGGACTTTGACGCGGCTGAACGCCGCGGCGTCGCGTTGTGGCCGGTTGCCGTGTCCGGGCAGTCTCATTCATTGTAGCTTAATCCAGGTCGACGCACCACTGCGCCACTTCACGCTCAACTACGACGTGATTTCACGCGAGGTGATGAATCACTTCACGCTCGTTTCTGTGCGCAGCGATTGGGACAACGCACCGCTCGGTGATCGTCCGCAACTTCTCGGCTCGCTGCGTTCCTTTGCGAAAGCGCTCGATGTAGACTCTTGCGCCAGGAAACTCGTGGCGTGGTTTTCGCAGCGTGCTCACGCTCGGTGTCCGACATATTGCGGAGGGCACGGACCATCTCTTGTTTCTGCTCGTGCTGCTTTTGCCGGCGCCGTTGCTCGTCGCTGGCAAACGTTGGGGCGGCTACGGCGGCATGCGCCACAGCGTGGTGGGTTTGGCAAGAATCGTCACCGCCTTCACGATTGGCCACTCGCTCGTGTCACTGTGCTGTTCTCGGTCGAACGCGCTGCCTTCAGTGGCATCGACGCCGGCCGGCTCACGGGATGGTGGGTCGCACACGCCGCGATGTGGCTGACGATCGTGTTCACGCTGTGGGCCGGAGCTTCGGCTGGAATGGCGTGGCTCGGAGCGCGTCGGAGAACAGATTGATTTTGTTGAGCGTTGAGGGTGAGAACGTCGGAAGATCGATCGCTCAACTCTCAACTCACGACCTTGGCAAACTGCTCCGTCGTAGCCCGCCGCGGGAGCGGCGGGATCCCTGCGCTTACGCGCAGGGCTACACGAGGCCGGTCGGACTTTCGCAGACAGGGGCGAGATCTAGATCGAACGCCGATACGAAAAACTCACGTTGATTCTTCGCCTCTCCAGCCGAAAAATTGACGGGCGTTGGTGCTCAACATTTCCGTGTTCCACGACGGCTCGAAGACGAGATCCACGATCACGTTTTTCACGCCTGGCAGTTGTTGCAACGCGGCCTGTACGCCTTCGTGAATCCAGGAACCAGAGGGACAGGTCGGCGTCGTGAGCGTCATGACGACCTTCACGTCGCCGTTGTCGCAGTCGACGCTGTAGATGAGTCCGAGATCGACGATGTTGATTCCGAATTCCGGGTCCGGAATGGATTCGAGCGTCCGCCAAACGGTCGCGTTATCAGGAAGAGTGTCGGTCATGGCTGTGTTGGTTTTTTGAGAGTGACCGCGACGCCGAGGACGGGCTGCCAGAGGTGTTTCAATACTCCGAGCATCGCGAAGCAAAACAGCGCGACTCCCGCCGCGAGAGTGCAGGCGCCGATGCGGAGTAGCGTCGTATTCAAAATCCACGCACCCGCCGTCAGCGGCAGCACCGCCACGCCTTGCAATGTGAACGCCCATAATTCCAGCCGCGGTTTTGTCAGCGCGCCGGCCGAGGGCGTCGCGACACGGCCGACTTTCGGGCCATAGGCGCGCATCCAGGTGAGGAACGGCACGATCTTGCACATCATGCCGGCGATCGCCGGCAGCAAACCTCCAGCGACGAGCAGCACCGCGTAAACCATCGCGCTGAGTCCGCCCGGTGCCGAGGACCACGGCGTCGTTGGCCAGACCATTACCACGCCCAGTAACGCTGCGACGATCAGGCCGGTGGCCCCGCACAAAAATGCGAGCACGCCAGGATCGAAGCGGCGTTTTTTTCGCGTCGCGAGCGCCTGCTTGAGAGCCCAGCCCGACGCGAGCATGCCCGCGAGAATAACTGTTGCGCAAACTGCCGCCGCATATCCGGCGTGCCACGCGAGCGCCGCGGTCAGACCGAGCAAACCGATTTGCGACAGCCACAATCCCGTTTTTACGAGGCGCCAATCGCGCACGTCACCCAACGTGAACATCGGCACGAGTTGAAAGGTGACGCCTTGCAGAAGCGTTACGAAGAAACCAATCAGGCCGGCGTGCGCGTGAGCGCGCAGCAAAGCGATCGGATCGAGCGGAATGAAATTCCAGAATCGATTCGCCGCGAGCGTGAGTCCGGCGAGCACGGTTAGAAGCAGCCAGCCAGTCGAGAGTCCAATCGACCACGCCACCGGGCCGCGATGTTGTGAACGCCGCACGGTCCGCCACGTGTTGACGGCGAAGAGAACGATGCCGAGACCGACGAAGGTCGCGAAGTGTCCCACGAGTTTCATATCCCCGCGCGAAAACGAATAGACCATTCCCGGCACACCGATGGCGTGCAGTCCGAAGTGCCACCAGCCATGTCGCTCGTTCGTCAACGTGGTGCCGAGCGCGACGGGCGCGATTTGATAGATCGCGCCGATCGCAACCGTGACGAAAAATCCGAGCACCCACGCATGCGTCAACGCGACAACCACGGGCGCGAAATGCGGCATCGCGAGCACACCGGGCGACGCCACGAGCATACCGGTTGCGGCGACGAGCCATGCGAGCGCGAGTCCCATGAACGCGAGCGGCAGTCGGCCTTGGGCGGCGAGCCAACTTCCCGAAAGACGCAGCGGCGATACGGGAGCCGCTGCGCGCTGCGGCGGGCGCGGGTCAGACGCGATCAAGGAGTGTAACCCAACTGCCGTCGGGCTGCTCAGCGGTATCATGGCGAAAACCTCTTTGTTCTGCCTCGCCAAATAGGTGACAAGGATTGCGGTCGGTGATGGCGCGAAGGCGGACGCCGGCTGGCAGCGATTCCAACGCGTCGAGAATTCGAATCAGCGGCTCCGGTGGCTCGAGACCGCGCGCATCAATTTCCTGAATATGGTCCGTTGCAGCCAATGACGCGGTACGCGCGGTGCCCGGTATCGCTGACGCAGTTTCAGCAGCGCACCCGGCCGGGAGTTTCGCGATTTTCTGCGACGAAGACGTGAGGCGCGTGATTTTCACCTGAAATTCGTCCGGTCCACGAAGGAGATATTCCCAGCCGAAGGCGCCGGGAAATTCCGCCTCGAATTGATAACGTAGCGGCACGGGATCGTGATCGTTGATGAGGACGAAATGTTGCCCGACGGGCAGCTCGGTCCAGCGCTGGAAAATCTGCGCGTGCTTCACGCGACAGGGAATTTCCCGCACGTCGAAATGGGTGAGGTCGATCAATTCGGAGTTTTGATTCATGGTTTGAGTAGTGGAGAAATGGATTCAGCGGCTTCGGCGCCGAGTGTGAGCAGCATCGAGAACGGCCCTGCGCCGGCGCGCACCGCGTGCGGATGATTGGGCGGCAGGTGAAGAAACGTGCCCGTTTCCAACCGCTGCCATTTGCCGCCGAAAAAGAAATCGCACGCGCCGTCGAGAATCTGAACGAGCGCACGACGACGGCTGGTGTGCGAGGTCAACTCCTGGCCCTCGGCGAACGTAAAGAGAACGGCGCGCACTTCCGGAGTTTGAAGGACGGTGCGGCTGACGATGCCCGACGCGGACACTTGAGCGGCATCGAGCAGTTTGAGGGCCGCAGCGTCATCGGCGGCGAGCAGAGTGGGTTGAGACATGCGCCCAATCTACCGGATGTCGTCGGGGCGCGCCTTGACCCACGTCAAAGGTGAGCGCGATTTCGGACTCATGCAGTGGAGAGTCCCGAGTTGAGAGCTGCGGGGAAACCAACTGCTTCAATGGAGGGACAGCCGCTCCGTGTCGTCCGTCCGCGAAGCTGAATCACTGACCAACGGAGCGGACCGGACGGAGCCGGTCCCTCCGCCGCCATCAGCTCTCAGCTCCTGGGAAACAGCTGTTTGAAAGTAGCGCAGGCTTCCAGCCTGCATCCGTTGGGAAGGCAGGCAGGATGCCCGCGCTACTCCAAACCGGTTTCTTCCCGGCACGGGCAAAACGCGTTTTGCGGCCGAGGCTCCATTGTCCCTCCTTGATATGGATCAAGTCGCGTCGGCGCGAATTCGTGTAAGGTTCCCGCATCAACTCATCACATGAAGCCTTCCGATTCCCCCAAGATTCGCACCCTCGACGTTCGCCCGCTCTTTGCGCGGGGTGAAGAGCCGTTTAAGAAAATCATGACCAGCGTCGCCGGCCTCGCGCCCGATGAAAGCCTGCTGCTCGTTACACCGTTTCTTCCTTCGCCGCTGATCGAGAAGTTGCGCTCAGAAGGATTCGCGGCGCACCCGGAACGCTCCAGTGACGGATCATGGCGCACCCATTTCGTCCGCGAATAATTTTGCGAAGATCATTTTTGCCACGGCGGCGAAATATGTACTGGATTTGCCATGCCGACTGATCTGACGCCCCTGCGCAACGCCGCGATCACGTCAACGTTACGGTCGTGCCAGTTGTTCGTCGGGTTGCCCGCGGTGGAGTTGGAGGTGATCGCCGGTTTCGCGATTTTGCGCAGTCTGCCGAAAGGAGCTTATCTTTTTCACGAGGGCGATCGCGCTGAAGGTTTTTACGTGATGCAGAAGGGGGCGATCAATGTTCACCGCGTCAGCATGGCAGGAAAAGAACAGGTGATTTACGTTTTTCGCGCCGGTGAATCGCTGGCTGAAGCGTCGCTCGCGGGAGAGCGCGGCTATCCGGCCAACGCGCGCGCGATTGAAGCGTCGACTGTGATCATGGTCCCCAAGGCACCTTTTCTCGAGCTGATCGGACGTCGGCCGGAATTGGGATTGCGCATGCTTGGATCGATGAGCCAACACCTGCGGGTGCTCGTCGGGCTCGTGGAAGATCTGACGCTGAAGGATGTGGAGACTCGTTTTCTGAACTGGCTCGTGAAGCGTTGTCCGCGAGATGCGAAAGGAGCGGTGAATGTTGAGCTGGGCATGACGAAGCGCGTCCTCGCCGCACAGTTGGCCACATCGAGCGAGACGTTATCGCGAACCCTCGCAAAATTGCGCGACGAAGAGTTACTCGAAGTCAAAGGAGCGACGGTCCGTGTGCCCAACGTGACGGCTTTGGAAGCGCGTTTCCGCAAGCTGCTCGGCGAACGTTAAGCAGTGTCGCAAGCTGTTTGTTAGCCGAACCGCGCGCGATCCTGCGAATCCTTACACGCCACAGGCGAATTCCCCTGAGTCTGCTTCGGGGAAAACATTTGCTTCTCTCGATTGTCAGGCGGCTTCCGCGAGACACGTTCGCGCATGAGCGGTCCCGCTGGATCGATCTTCAATCCGGTATCTCCCGAGGCGCAGGCGATTGCGCACTTGTTCGTAGTCACGTTGTGGATTTGCGCCGGTATTTTCGCGATCGTCGCCGGAGTGGTGGGCTACAGCCTCGTTCGCTATCGCTGGCGCGAGGGCGAGGTCGATCCGGCGCAAATCGCCGGACATAAGCGTATCGAGATTATCTGGACGGTCATCCCGTTCATGATCGTTCTCCTGCTGTTCGGGTTGACGGTGCAAGCCATGCAAAAATCAGATCCGGCTCCGCCCGTGGGTGATCCGGATCTGGTGATCGTGGGGCATCAATGGTGGTGGGAAGTGCGAAGTCCCAAGCTCGGCTACGTCGCAGCGAACGAAATCCATATCCCCGTCGGGCAACCGATTTCCATCCGCCTCGATTCCACCGACGTGCTCCACGAATTCTGGGTGCCGCAGCTCACGCGGAAAATGACGACCGTGCCTCACGCCGGAAATCATGTGTGGATGCAGGCGGATAAACCCGGTGTTTATCAGGGCGTGTGTTCGGAATTTTGCGGCACGCAGCACGCGTGGATGCGCTTCCTGGTCATCGCCGATCCGCCCGAGCAATTTGCCGCGTGGGTTCGCCTGCAACAACAGGCCGCGGCGCGTCCGACGGGCGACGCCGCTCGTGGCCAGCAGGTGTTTCGTGAGCTGACGTGCATCAACTGCCACGCGATCCAAGGTTCGGATACGAAGAGCAATGCCGGCCCCGACCTCACGCATCTGGCGAGCCGTCGCCAGCTCGGCTCCGGCGTCGTGCCCAACACGCCGGAGAATCTCCGTCGCTGGCTCGTCGATCCGCAGCAGGTGAAACCCGGCGTGCTGATGCCCAACTTCAAACTGAGCGACGAACAGATCGATCATCTGCTCGCGTATTTCGCCACCTTGCAATGACCCCCGCCGCTTCTTCTCCTGTAGCGATCGCCCCCGAAGTCCTTTCGAATGAGGAGCACCTTCACTGGCGCCTCGCGTGGATTTCCACTGTCGACCACAAGCGCATCGGCGTTCTGTACCTCCTGTTTGCGTTGGTGTTTTTCGTGATCGGCGGACTCGAGGCGCTGTTCATCCGGCTGCAGCTCGCCGTGCCCAACAACACGCTCGTGTCGCCGGATACCTTCAACGCGCTCTTCACGATGCACGGCACGACGATGATCTTTCTCGTCGCGATGCCGGCCTTGTTCGGCTTCGCGAATTATTTTGTGCCGCTGATGATCGGTGCGCGCGACATGGCTTTCCCGCGACTTAACGCGCTCAGCGTCTGGGTCATTCCGTTCGGCGGCGCGCTCCTGCATTTTTCGGTTTTCACCGGCCTGCCCAAGATGGGCTGGTTCGCGTACGCGCCGCTAAGTGAAACGCCATACAGTTCCTCGCTTGGCGTGGATTATTGGATACTCGGCTTGCTGGTCCTCGGTATTGGGAGCGTGGCGACCGGCATCAATCTCATCGCCACGATCCTCGGCTTGCGCGCGCCGGGGATGACGCTCCGCCGCGTTCCGCTCTTCGTGTGGATCAATTTCGTCAACGCCTTCATCGTGATCTTCGCGCTTCCCGTGCTGAACGCCGGCCTCGTGATGCTGCTGATGGACCGCCAGCTCGGCACGCATTTTTTCATGGCGCGCGAGGGCGGTTCGCCCGTGTTGTGGCAACACATCTTCTGGGCGTTCGGTCACCCGGAAGTTTACATTCTCGCGCTTCCGGCGTTCGGAATTATCTCGGAAGTCGTCCCGGTTTTTTCGCGCAAGCCGATCTTCGGTTACGAATTCGTCGCAGTTTCCTCAGTAGCGATCGCATTGCTCAGTTTTGGCGTGTGGGCGCATCACATGTTCACCGTCGGAATGGGACGCGTGGCCGATACCTTTTTCGCGATCGCGTCGATGCTCATTGCGATTCCGACCGGCGTGAAAGTGCTCAACTGGAGCGCAACGATGTTCCGCGGCAGAATCCGCATGACGGTGCCAATGATGTACGCGACGGCGTTCATCATTCAATTCACCGCGGGAGGGCTGAGCGGCGTCACGCATGCGTCGCCCGCGTTGGATTGGCAGACGAAGAACAGTTACTACCTCGTGGCGCATTTCCATTACGTCGCCGTCGGGGGAGTCGTCTTCGCGATCCTGGCGGCGCTGCATTATTGGTTTCCTAAAATCAGCGGGCGAATGCTTTCCGAGCGGCTTGGTCGCTGGACGTTCTGGTGCATGGTTTTCGGCTTCAACGGCACGTTTGCGATTCAACACTTTCTTGGTTTTGCCGGAATGCCACGGCGGGTTTATACGTATCCAGATTTTCCCAACTGGGGCTGGATGAACCTCGTTTCCACGGTGGGTGCCTGCTTGATGGCCGTCGCCGCGGTGCTGCTCGTCATCAATCTCCTCCGCAGCTTTCTACGCGGCGAACCCGCGGGCGACAATCCGTGGCAGGCGTGGACGCTGGAGTGGGCGACGACCTCGCCGCCGCCGGTCCACAACTTCAATGCACTCCCGCCAATTCACAGCCGCCGACCATTGTGGGACGTGGCGAATCCCGATCGCCCTGATCCGCCGGTCGGCTCTGACGCGACGCTTGCGCCCGATCGGCCGAAGACGTCGATGTGGACGTTGATCGCGTCCGAGGCCGCATTTTTCGGTACGCTGATTTTGGTCTTCGTTTATTTCAATCTCACGCCACCGCCGGGCCCGAACGCCAAGAACAGCCTCGATCTGGCGAAGACTGCTCTCTTCAGCGTCTGCCTCTTCGCGAGCAGCTTCACACTCTGGCGGGCCGAGGTCGCGGAACGCCGCAAGCAGCAAGGTGGCGTGGTCGGCTGGCTCGCGCTCACGATCGCGCTCGGCGCGGTGTTCATGGTGGGGCAGGGCTTCGAGTATTTTGGACTTTATCACGAAGGCGTGACGGTGAGCACCAATCTGTTCGCTGCGTCGTTTTATTTGCTCACCGGCTTTCATGGCTTCCACGTCACGGCCGGATTGATCGCACTGGTGATCGTCCTCGGCCTGTTCGCCGCTGGTGATTATCGCAACCGGCCCTCGCCGCTCGTGGCGATCGGGCTGTATTGGCATTTTGTGGACATCGTCTGGGTCTTCGTCCTCGCGACGGTTTACTTGCTCCCTCGTTTCCTATGAGTACGACGCGCTTACTGCTCGATGGCTGGAATTGGAATCCGATGGTGCTGGTCGCGGGTGCCGCCGCGTTGGTGATTTACGGTCGTGCTTTTCGATCAGCGGCACGTTGGGGATATTTTCTGGCGGCGCTCGCGCTGGTGTTGTTCACGCTGCTCTCGCCGCTCAACACACTCGCTGCTGGTGTGCTTTTCAGCGCGCACATGACGCAGCACATTCTGCTGTTGCTGATCGCGCCCGCGCTTTTGTTGCTCAGCCTCCCGCGCGATTTTTCAATAGTAGGGCGAGGTCTCCGACTCGCTCTGGGCAGGGCAGAGACCTTGCCCTACTTCAATGCGCGTTCTCCAGCGCCCAACGAAGCGCTGTCGTGGCGAGGAGCGAAGCGACGTGGCCATCCAGCTGGAGTTTTTCGTGGTTTGCCGCAGTCGGCGAGCCTCCTTCGCAATGACAAACAGTGGGTGTTCGTCGCGAGCTGGGCCGCGGGCGTGGGCTCGATGTGGTTTTGGCACGTGCCGGCGTTTTGTAATGCCGCTGCCACGAGCTCGAGCGTGCATGCGATTCAAACGTGCTCACTGCTCGTTATGGGCACGGCGTTCTGGTGGCCGATTCTCGCTCCCTGCGAACGCGACCGACTGATTCCCGGTTTCAGCATCGCGTATTTGTTTACCGCTTGTCTCGCGTGCACCGCTCTGGGGATTGTTCTCACGCTGACACCCGTCGAGGTGTGCTCGGCATTTCGCGCGCCGCTCGCCGCATCGAGCGGCGCTGATTTGCGCGCTCTCGTTGGCGCCGAACAGGACCGGCAGATCGGCGGCCTGCTGATGTGGATACCGATGTGTCTGGTTTATCTCGGCGCCATCATGGTCGAACTCAGTCGCTGGCTTGGCGCTTCATCAACCGACCGCCCCGCGATCGCGCCCCAGCTGAAATCACTGCGATGAAATATTCCAACGAAGTACCGACCACCGCCGACACGCCTCCCGGCTGGAACCGTTTGGCGGAAGAACATTTGCCTCTTCCGACCTTCTGGCCCGCGGGCATCGCGCTCGCGATCACGTTTATCTTTTGGGGACTCATCACGTCGTGGGTCGTCTTCGGAGTCGGAGCGCTGCTCTTCGCGCTGTCGCTTGCCGGTTGGATCACGGATATTCGCCATGAACGAAAAAAACATCACTGAGCACAGTGGACCGCCGACCACGCCGCTCTCTACGCGGGAAACCGTCGCGCTGATTTCGCGCCGCAAGTTCCTCACGCGGCTCTCGCTTTCGCTGGGGGGCATCTGCGCAGTGGTGATCGGCGTGCCTGCGACGGGTTTCGTGCTCGCGCCCCTTTTTCGCAAAGTCGCAGGGGAATGGCGCACTGTTGGAGCGATCACCGATTTCACGCTGGGCGAAACCGTCAGCGTCACTTTCGAAGATCCCTCGCCGCTGCCGTGGGCGGGCGTTACGGCCCGCGCGGCGGCGTGGCTGCGCCGTGAAACAGAGGACAGCTTCACGGCCTTTTCCGTGCATTGCACGCATCTGGGTTGCCCGGTCCGTTGGATGCCGGGCGCAAATCTTTTCCTCTGCCCCTGCCATGGAGGTGCCTATTACCGCGATGGCACCGTGGCTGCCGGGCCGCCGCCGCATCCATTGTTTCGTTACGATGTGCGTGTGCTCGATGGTCACGTGCAGATCAAGGCCACCGCCATTCCGATCACCACAACGCTATGAAGCGACTGATCGTTTCCACGTGGAGCTGGCTCGACGACCGGCTCGGCCTGAGCGCGCTGTTGGGTCCGTCGCTCAAGCATCTCGTGCCGCGCGATGCGAAGTGGTGGTATGTTTTTGGGAGTGCGACGCTCGTGGCGTTCATCGTGCAGGTGGTCACGGGAGTGGCGTTGGCGTTTTCTTTTGTGCCGTCGTCATCGCAGGCGTACGACACGCTGCGCTTCATTACGAATGAGGCGCCGTTCGGAAATTTTTTGCGCGGGCTGCATTATTTCGGCGCGTCGGCGATGGTGCTCATGGTCGGGGCGCACATGGCGCAGACGTTTTTGTTTGGCGCGTACAAGTATCCGCGGGAGATGAGCTGGGGGACAGGCGTGCTGCTGCTCGGCTTTACGCTCGTGATGGGTTTTACCGGGCAACTGCTTCGGTGGGATCAGACTGCTGCGTGGTCCGTGGTGGTTGCCGCCGAACAGGCGGGACGCGTGCCAGTGATCGGCGACTGGCTCGCGCGATTTATTCTCGGCGGAAGTACGATTGGTGGGGCGACGCTCAGCCGCTTTTTCGCCATCCATGTTTTTCTTATTCCGGGTCTCATGTTCGCGTTCATCGGGCTGCATGTGTGGCTCGTACTCCGCCACGGCATTTCAGATCCGCCGAAGCCTGGGCGACCGGTCGTTCCGGCGACGTACAAAAACGAATACCACGCCGAGCTCGAGCGCACCGGCGTACCTTTCTGGCCGGACGGCGCGTGGCGGGATTTCGTTTTCGGCACGGCGCTCATCATCGGCATCTCGGTGCTCGCATGGGTTTACGGTCCGCCGCCGATCGAGAAGCCGCCTGATCCCAGTATCCTCGAAGCGGATCCGCGGCCTGATTGGTATTTGCTTTGGTACTTCGCAGTGCTCGCGTTGATTCCGCCAAAAATCGAAGGCGTCGTCATGATTCTCGCGCCTGCTTTGATCGGCGTGATTTTGCTGCTCGCGCCGATTCTGGGAAATAAAGGCGAGCGGCATTGGTCGCGGCGGCCGTGGGCGATTGGGGTTGTTTTGTTGAGCGTGCTCATGATCGGTTCGCTCTGGATCGTGGGTGCAAAGGCGCCATGGTCTCCACAGTTCGAGGCGGAGCCGTTGTCGGCGTCGGTCATCGGCGCGACGACCGGCCCCGTCGCGGACGGCGCGCGAATTTTTCACGCTCGCGCGTGTCTGAGTTGTCACCTGATCGAGGGTCATGGCGGACGACGCGGGCCGGATCTTACCTTCGTCGGCGATCGTCTGACGGAAAACGATATCATTCTTCGCATCGTGAATGGCGGCGGAAACATGCCCGCATTTGGCAACATCGTACGACCGGCTGAGATCGATGCGCTCGTCGCTTTTCTAAAGACCCGGCGCCGCGCGGAAGTCTCGCACGGGCGGTGAAGGGGAAACCGCCGACGCGCGGATCAGACGGTGTGAAACGTGGGTGACTCCTTGGCCCTGTGGCATCGGAAGAGTCAGAAAAATAGGGTCAGAAAAATGGCTGAATTTTACTCCGCATTCGAATTTCGTTTTCCATGTCGGGTTATTTTTCTGACCCCATATTTCTGACTGATCATAATCACTGGTAGGGCGAGGTCTCCGACCCGCCCTGGGCAGGTCGGAGACCTTGCCCTACTTCAAACTCGCTCTTTCAACGCTCAACCACAACACGGCTATTTGGATGGAGTGATGTTCATGCCGCGTGCGTGAGGACGTGGGATTTGTGACGGTGCCCTGATACTCTGATCATTTCTGCCGGTCTATGTGAGATGGACCGGCCTGAAAGCATTCCTGTCCGTTCTGCCCACGCCCTCTCCGCTTTTTTGCATCATGCGTGGAGATTCTCGCGCATGACTTTCATCATCGTCGCATCGATCGCGGTCGTGCTCCTCGCGCTGCGGATTGCGCTGCCTTATGTATTGCACCGCGCGATCAACACCCGGCTCAGCAAGATTCCCGCTTACGAAGGGCAGGTAGAGTCGGTCAGCGTCGCGGTCTGGCGTGGCGCCTACACCTTGCGCAACGTCAGGATCGGGAAGCGCGGGCTGCACGAAACGGTGCCGTTTTTTGCCGCGCGCGAAATCGATTTCTCCCTCGCGTGGCGCGAGCTTTTTCACCGCAAATTCGTGAGCGACGTCATCCTGGAAGGCGCAGAGATCAACTTCGTGAAAGCCGCTTCGCCTGAGCAAAGCCAGCTCGAGGCCGACCGCCGCTGGCAGAGCGTGATCCAGGATATTTTTCCAATCGCGATCACGCACCTCAAGATTGATGACGGGCGTCTCCATTATGTGGATCGCACCGCCAACCCGGTCGTGGATCTCTTCATCGATCACATGGACGCGCTGGCCACCGGCTTGAGAAATCGTACGACCGACGACGGGAAAAAATTCCCGGCGAGCCTTTTCGTGGAGGGCGATTCGATCGGGCGCGGCCGCTTGTTTATCACGGCGCAGGGTGAGCCGCTCGCCGCCAAGCCGCATTTCGAATTGCTGGTGCGGCTCGAAAAAGTGTCGCTGCCGGCGCTCAACGAATTTCTGCGCGCGTATGGCAACGTGGATGTGAAGGCGGGCGACTTTCAGCTCTACGTGGAAGTAGCTGCGCGCGATGGCCGGTTTGAAGGCTACGCGAAACCGTTTTTCACGAAGATCGAATTCACGGATCTGAGCGCAGAGGGAAAAAGCGTGGTGCAAAAAATATGGCAGCTCGCGGTCGGTGGGCTCGTGAAGCTGTTCAAGAACAAGGAGCGCGATCAGCTCGCTACGCGCATTCCGTTCGCGGGCGAATTTGGCCGCACGGATGTCGGCGTGTGGGCCACGATCACAAGTATGTTGCATCACGGCTTTGTCAGCGCGTTGCCGACGGCGCTGGAGCACAGCGTGGATGCCGATGCAATTCCGCCGCCCGGGAAACCGCTGCCATTGCCGGTGCGAGCGGAGCCTCCGGCGAAGTCGTACGACGAGGCGTTGCCGTCGAAAAAGTAAACGCTTTGTCGCGCTGCGACGGAGGATTGCGCGTTTGCTGAGACGGGAGCTTGCCAAGTTCAAAAGCAGGTGTTCACTCGAACATGTGTTCAGTTGAACATATCTCATGCTCACCGAAAAACAGGAAGCGATTTTGGATTTCATCCGCAGCGTGCAAGTGGAGCAGGGCATTCCCCCGAGCACGCGGCAGATTCAGCGGCAGTTCGGTTACAGCAGCCAGAACGCGGCGATGAATCATCTCCGTTCCCTATCGCGAAAAGGGTACCTGCACCAAAACGATGGCGGCACGTGGGGATTGAAAGCGCATGAAGTGCAGGCGCATTTATTTGAGCTGCCGATCTACGGCACGATTCCCGCCGGCATGCCGTCGATGCAGGAGCAACAGCCGAAGGAGAAGATCGCGTTCAATCCTGCGATCTTCCGCGTGAAGCGCCCCGAGCGCTTGTGGGGTCTCGAAGTGCACGGCGATTCGATGATCGACGCGCATATTCTCGACGGCGATATCGCGGTGCTCGAACGGCGTGAGGCGAAGGCGGGGGATATTGTCGCGGCGTTGGTGGATGAAACCACGACGACGCTCAAACGGCTCGCTTACGTGAAAGGCAAACCGGTCCTGAAGCCGGAGAACGCGCGTTATGCGGTGATCGTGCCGCAGACGAATTTGGAAATTCAAGGCGTGCTCGTCGGGTTGATCGGGCGCGCGAGGAGGTAGCGATGAAAATGGAAATCGCGGGATTGGTTTCTGTGTTCTGGGTTGGTTGCGCGCGCGCCGCGCAACGGTTTGGTGTCCGGTGGCGCGGCGAGCGCGCAACCTACGCGGAACGAATCCACGTGGCGGATCGGACCGCGCCGTAACCGGTGCGGCTACACCATGCGTTCAAACGCTTTCATGGTTTGCCTCCCACATGTCCGCTCCCGTCGCCACGCTTTCTTCCCTGCGCCAGCTTTTGGCGGAACGCTTTCCGCAAGCGGCGCGGCTGGACAGTCGCGTATTGGCGACGGGAATACCAGCGATTGATGACAGCGTGGGTGGCGTGCCGTGCGGCGCGTTGACGGAGATCGTGTGCGCATCGGCGAGCTGCGGCAGTCAGTTATTGCTCGGCGAACTTTTGCGCAGCACGCGCGAGGCATGCGGGCGCGCGGCGCTGGTGGATGGTCACGATAGTTTTGATCCGCAATCGTGGCCCGAGGATTCGCTGATGCATCTCGTGTGGGTGCGTTGCAACGATACGGCGGTGGCGTTGCAGGCTGCGGATATTCTGGCGCGCGATGCAAATTTTCAGCTGCTGGTGATTGATGTGCGGCTCGCGCCGATGGCTGAGCTGCGTCGCACGCCAGCTTCGTTTTGGTATCGGTTGCAACGCGCCGTCGAGCCGGCGGATCTCGCGTTGGTCGTACTTACGCCGCGGGCAACGGTGCCGAGCGCGCAGTTGCGGCTGCAACTGGACGGAGCGCACGCGCTGTCGGCGTTGGAGGAAGCGCGGCCGGCGCTGGCGATGGCGTTGTCGCCGGTGGTGCAACGGCAACGGCTGACGGCGAGCGCGTGAGAAGTAGGGCAGGGTCTCTGACCCGCCCTGGATTAATTACAATGCACACGGCCAATCGGATTGAACCACAGAGGCACAAAGGCACGGAGACCGGAACTCACGGAGGCATCTCTTCGTGTCTCTGTGTCTTTGTGGTTCACCAATTATATCTCCGTTTTGGCGGCGGCTAATCGCACTCTAGAACTAACCCGCTCGGGGAAATGAAAAGGCGGGTCGGAGACCCTGCCCTACCTCGATCCACCCTCTTTCCATTTTTAATTTTTGCTCATGTTCGCGGTTCTTCATGTCGCTGATTTTCCACTACAGGCGGTTTTGCGTCTGGAATGCGATCTTGCGTCGCGAGCGGTGGCTTTGATCGATGAGACGCGTCGGCCGCCGGGCGTGATCGCGTGCACGATGGCGGCGCGCGACGTCGGAGTGGAGCCGGGGCAGACGGCGCCGCAGGCAAT